>JAWVZU010000278.1:0-4645 GCA_033722075.1 Lysobacterales bacterium | reverse complement strand
GCTCTCCCAAGGGGCCAAACCCGGAGGCGGCGGGATCTTGCCCGGGCGCAAGGTGACCCCGGAAATCGCAGAGGCCCGGGGCGTGCCGGTGGGCAAGGATGTGCACTCCCCGCCGGGTTTCGATGAGTTCGACACACCGCAGGGTTTGCTGGAGTTTGTGGCGAGGTTGCGCGAGCTCAGCGGCGGCAAGCCGGTGGGTTTCAAGCTTTGCGTGGGCCGTCCCCGGGAGTTCTTCGGCATCCTGAAGGCGATGCGGGAAACGGGAATCCGACCGGATTACATAACCGTCGACGGTAGCGAGGGCGGAACCGGGGCGGCGCCGCCCGAGTTGTCCGACGGCGTCGGACTGCCGCTGCGGGAGGGGTTGGTGTTCGTGCACAACGCCCTGGTCGGCGCCGATCTGCGGGACGAGATTCGGGTGATCGCCAGCGGCAAGGTCATCCACGGGCTGGATCTCGCCGCCAAACTGGCCATGGGTGCCGATCTCTGCAACTCGGCGCGGGGATTCATGTTCGCCCTCGGATGCATCCAGGCGCGGGCATGCAATCGCAACATCTGCCCCACCGGTATCACCACCATGGATCCCTGGCGCGTCCACGGGCTGGTGGTCGAGGAGAAGGCAAAGCGCGTCGCGAATTACCATCGGGGAACCATCAAGCATTTCCTCAAGGTCCTGGGGGCGTGCGGCCTCGAGGATCCGAGTCAGCTGGAGCCGGAGATGCTCAACCGCCGGATCTCGCCCACGGAAGTGCGCAACTACCGGGAGCTCTATGCCTACCTGGCGCCCGGGCAGCTGCTGTCCGACCCCGATAGCACGGCCTACGCCCCGGCCTGGGCGGCCGCCCGCCCCGACGCGTTCTAGAGCCGCCGCGCTTCGCGACTAGAGCCATCTTCATGGTGAGGGCCATTTTTCATGCATTTCATGGTTTTCATGGTTCCTCTTTAGATCCGCTTTGGGCCCGCCATAGCGTTCAGGGCAGGCTTGACATGCTTTGGGCTGGCTCGCTATCCTTCCGCCTCTTTTGCCGCCGGAATCGGCAGGCATTGTTGCGCCCTCAGAAAACAGGGCAGGAAACTAGGGCCAAGACCATGAAAAGAACCTTTCAACCCAGTCGCCTGAAGCGAGCCCGCAGGCATGGTTTTCGGGCACGTATGCGGACCCGTGCGGGTCGCGCCATCATCGCTCGCCGTCGTGCGAAGGGCCGCAAGCGCCTTTCGGCGTAACCGCGCGACAGCATTGCTGACGCAACGCGCCTGCGTCTCCCGCTGTGTCGGTGTCTCGAGGTTCAACCTTCCCACCGGCGGCGCGGCTCAGGCGCAAAGCCGAGTTCGATGCGGTTTTCGCCGATGCGAGCTCGGTCGCCAATCCATACCTTCGGCTTCTGGCCCGTCCCAATGAGGTCGGGCATGCCCGTCTGGGCATGATTGTCTCCCGGCGGGTCGATCGCCGTGCGGCGGTGCGAAACCGAATCAAGCGGATCGTGCGAGAGAGTTTTCGAAAACGCCGGAGCACCCTGGCGGGATGGGATTTCGTGATCCTTGCCAAGGCGCCGGCAGCGGTCGCGGATCCCGACGGTCTGAGCGCCGCGATCGACAGTTTGTGGGAACGTTTTCTGGGCCGTTTCGCCCAACCGGCGCATAGAGAATCTGGCTGACCATGTCCAATCTTCGTCTCTTTCTTCTGCTGGGTCTGTTCATGACCGGGTTCCTGATCTGGCAACAATGGCAGATCGACTACGCCCCCCAGCCGACACCCGTCGATGCATCCACTGCGAGCGGCGAGGATCCCGGCGCTAAGGAAGACCCCGTGGACTTGCCTTCGGCAGCCGAGATCGATTCGGCAGCCGCGACGCCCGGCGCGTCGGATACCCCGGAAGTCGAACAACCACCGGCGGTTACTGAACCGGCCATCGAGGAAAGCCGGACCGTGCGCGTGCTGACCGATGTGCTGGACCTGGAGATCAGCACCGAAGGCGGCAGCATCGTGTCTGCGCGTCTCCTCGACTATGCGGTCAGCGTCAAGACCCCGGACGAGAAAGTGCAGCTGATGGGTACGGGCGGGCCCTTGTTCTTCGTGGCCCAGGCCGGTCTGATATCCAATACGCACCCGGCCCCGGATCATCGTCAGCGCTTCGAGGCAGAGGCCGAGGAATATGTGCTCGGCAACCGCGAAGAACTGGTCGTTCCGCTGCACTGGGTCGAAGACGGCATCCGCTTCACCCGCGAATATCGGTTCCGACGCGGTGCCTATGACATCGAGGTGACCGAGACACTTCAGAACGAGACCGACGCCGCCTGGCAGGGAATCGCCTACCGTCAGTTGCAGCGAACGCCTCCCACCATCGACGACGGCAAGAGCATCTTCACCAACCCCGAGCGATTCAGCTTTACCGGGCCGGCTTTCTACACCCACGAGGAGAAGTACGAGAAATTCGATTTCGACGACGTCGGCCCGCAGGGCGAGCAGCAGACCGGAAAGGCCACCTGGGTGGCGATGGTGCAGCATTACTTCTTCGCCGCGTGGATTCCTCCGGCCGAGCAGGAGGTCACGCTGACCACGGCGCGGATCAAGAACTCCAACCGCTACCTCGTTCGTGCCATTTCCCCGGCAATCACCGTGCAGCCCCAGGGCGCCGAACAGCTGCAGACGACCCTGTACGTCGGACCGAAGCTCCAGGAGCAGCTGGACGATGTGGCCGAGGGCCTGGCATTGACCGTCGATTACGGCGTGTTCACGCCTTTCTCCAAGGTGTTGTATTGGCTCCTGCACAAGATCTACCTGCTCGTCGGCAACTGGGGTTGGGCGATCGTCGGTCTGACGCTGCTGGTGAAGGCCGCCTTCTTCAAGCTCACCGAGGCGCAGTACCGGTCCATGGCCAAGCTGCGCAAGCTGCAGCCGCGAATCCAGGCGCTGAAGGAGCGCTACGGGGACGACAAGCAGCAGTTCAACCTGAAGATGATGGAGATCTACAAGCAGGAGAAGGTCAATCCCCTTGGCGGCTGCCTGCCGGTGCTGATCCAGATCCCGGTCTTCATCGCGCTCTACTGGGTGTTGATCGAAAGCGTGGAGATGCGCCAGGCGCCGTTCATCCTGTGGATCAATGATCTCAGTTCACCGGACCCGTATTTCATTCTTCCGCTGATCAACGGCGCGGCCATGTTCATGACCACCAAGCTGAGCCCGAACCCCGCGGCCGACCCGATCCAGCAGAAGATCATGCTCTCCATGCCGATCGTGTTTTCGGTGATGTTCGCGTTCTTCCAGGCCGGCCTGGTGCTCTACTGGGCAGTCAACGCCACCCTCTCGCTGGCCCAGCAGTGGGTGATCACCAAGCGGATCGACGCCGAAGGATAGTTCCTTCCGGAAAATGGCTTGTAGGAGCGATCCCCAGATCGCGGGATACTGCGCCGAATGACCGCCTCTGCCGACACCATTGCCGCAATCGCCACGCCGCCCGGCATGGGCGGCATCGGTGTGGTTCGACTCTCCGGACCGAAGGCCCGCGAGATCGCCCGCGAACTGACTCGCCTGGATCCGCAACCGCGGCACGCTCATCTGGCGACTTTCTCGGACGGCGAGGGCGAGACCCTGGACCAGGGGCTGCTGCTGTATTTTCCGGGTCCGAGATCCTTTACCGGCGAAGACGTGGTCGAACTCCAGGGGCATGGCGGCCCGGTCGTAATGCAGATGCTGCTGAGCCGGGTACTGGAACTGGGCGCCCGTCCGGCCCGGCCCGGCGAGTTCTCGGAGCGGGCTTTCCTGAACGACAAGCTCGACCTTGCCCAGGCCGAGGCGATCGCCGACCTCATCTCCAGTACGACCGAGACCGCCGCCCGAGCAGCCCAGCGCAGCCTGGAAGGTGCATTCTCCGAGGCCATCCACGAATTTCTGGAGAGCCTCGTCAAGCTGCGGGTGTACGTGGAGGCGGCGATCGACTTTCCCGACGAGGAGGTGGACTTTCTCGCCGACGGTGAGGTGGAGCAGCGCCTGACCGACCTGCGAGCGCGGCTGGAGGTGCTCCTGGGCCAGGCGCGGGAAGGGCGGTTGCTTCGCGACGGTCTGCAGATCGCGCTGATCGGGCGTCCCAATGCGGGAAAATCCAGCCTCCTGAATGCGCTGTCCGGGCGTGATGCGGCGATCGTGACGGACATCCCCGGGACCACCCGCGACGTATTGCGGGAACAGATTCAGCTCGACGGCATTCCGCTTCACCTGATTGATACGGCCGGGCTTCGGGAGACGGTCGATGCGGTCGAGGTGGAGGGTGTGCGAAGGGCCCAGGCGGAACTGGATCGGGCCGACCATGTGCTGGTCATCGTCGACGATAGCGAGGCCGAAGAGCCGGAGCTCCCCGAGCTCGGTGCGCGCAGCAACCTGACCGTGGTCTGCAACAAGATCGATCTCAGCGGTCGATCGGCGGGTCTCTCGGAATCCGCCGGCCGGGTGGTGGTTGCCCTGTCGGCGAAAACCGGCGAGGGAATCGACCTGCTGCGGGAACACCTTAAGTCGACTGCCGGCGCCGAGCATGCCGGGGAGGGCGGTTTCATGGCCCGGACCCGCCACCTCGACGCCCTGCGCGGCGCCCGTCGCCATGTCGATGAGGCCTTGGTCCAGCTGCGCGAGTACCATGCCGGCGAGCTGGTG
>JAWVZU010000277.1:0-4657 GCA_033722075.1 Lysobacterales bacterium | reverse complement strand
CCTGGCGCGCCGGTGGCGCAACTACTCGCAACAGCCCCTGGACACCTTTTCCGCGCGCTGCCATTGGGCACTGGATGCCCACTGGTCCCTTCTGCCGGAGTCGCTCCGGCGCTTCACGCGCTATGCGCGCCACCAGGGACTGCCCGCAGAATACCGATCGACGGCGGTGATGCAGCGTGCCCTTGCGGGCATTTCCGGCCGCCTCAGCCGGGCCAATCCCCTCGCCGAAAGCTGGCCCGTCGTGGTTGATCTGCTGCCGGAGATCAGCCCCCGCTTCGAGGAACTGATGGTCGATCTGATCGAGTTTGCCGCTGAACAGCGCAGGACTCTGGCGCAGTCATCGCCGTGAAAACCACCCCTCACCCCAACCCCTCTCCCCGTGAGGGGCGAGGGGCTTTCAGAGCATTCCTTTACAGCAACACCCCTTGAGGGGCCAGGGACTGTTGGAAGGCCGGGCTCCCCTCTCCGCCCGGTCGGGGGGAGAGGGGCTGGGGGTGAGGTGGGCGAAAGGGACGAGGCGGCATCCGCCGCCTTTCCGATCGGCTACTCGAGGTCGAGGAAACTCCGCAGTTGCTCCGACCGCGTCGGGTGACGCAGCTTGCGAAGCGCCTTGGCCTCGATCTGCCGGATCCGCTCCCGGGTCACGTCGAACTGCTTGCCGACTTCTTCCAGGGTGTGGTCGGTATTCATGTCGATGCCGAAGCGCATGCGCAGCACCTTGGCTTCGCGCGGCGTGAGACCACCCAGGACTTCACGCACGGTGCCGGACAGCCCGGTGCCGGTCGCCGACTCGATCGGCGACGCGATATTGGCGTCCTCGATGAAATCGCCCAGATGCGAATCTTCGTCGTCGCCTATGGGCGTTTCCATGGAGATCGGCTCCTTGGCGATCTTCAGCACCTTGCGGATCTTGTCCTCCGGCATTTCCATGCGAACGGCCAGCTCTTCCGGGGTCGCCTCGCGCCCCATCTCCTGCAGCATCTGCCGCGAGATCCGGTTCAGCTTGTTGATCGTCTCGATCATGTGCACCGGGATCCGGATCGTGCGCGCCTGGTCGGCAATCGACCGGGTGATGGCCTGGCGAATCCACCAGGTGGCGTAGGTCGAAAACTTGTACCCGCGACGGTATTCGAACTTGTCCACCGCCTTCATCAGGCCGATGTTGCCTTCCTGGATGAGGTCCAGGAACTGCAAACCGCGATTGGTATATTTCTTGGCGATCGAGATGACCAGGCGCAGGTTGGCCTCGACCATCTCTTTCTTCGCACGACGGGCCTTCGCCTCGCCGATGGACATGTCGCGGTTGATTTCCTTCAGCTCGAGAATCCGTACCCGGGTCCGTTCCTCGAGGCTTTGGAGCTTGCCCTGCAGTTCGCGAATCTCGTCACCGCGCTGCTTGAGCTGGGCAACGTACTTCTGCTTGCCCTTGTGCGAGTCGGCCCAGTCGGGATTCGTCTCGTTCTCGGAGAAGGACTTGATGAAGGCGATCCGCGGCATCCGGCACTCGTTGACGCAGATGTTCATGATGGCCCGCTCGATGGAGCGCAGCTTGGAAACGTCCGAGCGCAGCCGCGTCGCGAACAGATCGGTGATCCGCGGGGTCAGCTTCAGGCCGACAAAGATCTCCGCCATCGCATCGCGAAGACCGAGGACCTTTTCCTCGTCCAGCTTTCCATGCTTTTCGATCAAGCCTTCAAACTTGACGTAGAGGTCCGCCAGGGCGCCGAAGCGAGCGGCGACTTCCTCGAGGTCCGGCCCGGTATCTTCCGGCGCCTCGCTGCTCGAATCGTCATCATCGTCATCCGAATCGCTGTCATCGGAATCGTCGTCGTTGTCATCGTCCGAATCGTCATCGCTGCTTGCATCCTGCTTGGTCGCGTCGAACTCGTTCGGGTCCACGAAACCAACGAGGATTTCATTGAGCCGCTGAGCTCCCTCCTCGTACAGCGAGTACTCTTCGAGCAGAAGACGGATGGTGGCCGGGTAGCGGGCCAGCGAGGCAAAGACCTGCTGCAACCCTTCTTCGATGCGCTTGGCGATAGCGATCTCGCCCTCGCGAGTCAGAAGCTCGACGGTGCCCATCTCGCGCATGTACATCCGCACGGGGTCGGTTGTCCGCCCGATCTCGGAATCCACAGCGGCCAGCGCCGCCGCCGCTTCCTCGGCGTCGTCGTCGTCGGTCGAATCCGAATCGTTGAGCAGCAACTCGTCGGCATCCGGCGCTTCTTCGTGCACCGAGATACCCATGTCGTTGATCATGTTGATGATGTCTTCGATCTGCTCGGGATCGACGATGTCATCGGGAAGGTGGTCGTTGACCTCCGCATAGGTCAGGTAGCCCTGTTCCTTGCCGCGGCTGATCAACTTCTTTAACTGCGACTGCTGATTCTCTTCCATACCTCTTCGCGCCTGGGTGTGACGCTGATCGCCCCTGCGGGCACATTCAGCCAATACCTTTCCGCCGGACCGTGACCCGCAGGTCTCCGGGGATTGAATGTCGCTGTGTAAGGAGTAGCGCGTGGCGCTTCAAGAGTTCTTCGAAGCCGGTTCGAATTCTTATGTAGTGTGCAGCGACTCGTACCGCTTTCACTTTAGGGCAGTTTCGGGACTTTTCAAGCGCTTGCAAAAAGATTGTCCGGATGCGCCTGGCTGCTCAGCCGAGCGCCTCGAGCTCCCGCAGGCGCCGGTGAAGCTCTCCGATCTCGCCCAACTCGCTGGACTGCAGGTTCTCCAGCCGCCGCTTGATCGCCCGCCGTTCCAGACCACGCAGCGCCCCGGCGAGTTCCAGCCGGAGCTTGTCGTCGTCTGTGAGCAGACCCTCGCCGGCGAGCTTTGCCAGCGCCTTGGCGTGCGGGTGCTCCGCGTAGCGCTCCAGCAGCTGAGCCGTCGTGGCCTCCGGATGATCCCCCGCCCAGGTCAGCAGATCCAGGAGCAGCTCCAGGCCGGCATAGTCGAGCTTCCGTACTTCACTCGGGACTTCGATCTCGGCGGCCAGGCCCGGTGCCTGCACGATGGCCCGGATGGCGCTGCGCACCAGGCTGACTCGCGCCCCGGGCTTTGCACCCGGTGACATGGGTCTGCGTGGCGGCCCGCCCACGCCAACCCGCGTCCGGGCGAGTTCGGATAGGCGTTCGAACATCATGTCCCGAAAGGAGCCTGCCGGCAGCTTCTCCAGCTCGGGCCGGGCCAGCTCGACCAGCCGGGAGCGGCCGTCCAGGCTGCTCATGTCGACCTCGGCACGGTACTGCCCGAAAAAGAACTCGGAAAACGGGATGGCCTGCTCGATCCGGTCCCGCAAGCCGTCCGCACCCTCCGAGCGCACCAGGCTGTCCGGGTCCTCCCCATCCGGGACGAACAGGAATCGCACCTGGCGGCCCTCGCTCATCTGGCCGAGGGTCGATTGCATCGCCCGGCGCGCCGCACGCCGCCCGGCCTGGTCGCCGTCGAAGCAGAAAACCACCTCGGAAGCCGAGCGAAACAACAGTGCCGCGTGTTCCTCGGTGGTAGCCGTGCCCAGGGTGGCCACGGTCTCCGGCAGGTCGAACTGGGCCAGGGCGAGGACATCCATGTAGCCCTCGACCACCAGCAGGCGCTTCAGCGGGCCAACCGCCTGGCGCGCTTCGTAGAGTCCGTAGAGTTCACGCCCCTTGTGGAACAGCTCGGTTTCCGGGCTGTTGAGATACTTCGGGCCGGATTCGTCGCCATAGATCCGTCCGCCGAACGCCAGCGGGCGACCGCGCATGTCGTGAATCGGAAAGATGATCCGCCCGCGGAACTTGTCGTAGTAGCCGCCTGTATCCTTGGCGGTGATCAGGCCGGCCCGTTCCAGCAGCTTGAGCCGCTCGGGGCTGGTACCCAGGGCATCGGTCAACCCCTGCCAGCCCGAGGGCGCTGCGCCCAAGCGGAACTGCCCGGCCAGCTCGCCGGAGAGACCGCGCTCCTTGAGATACTCGATCGCGCCGGGCGATTGCTTGAGCGTCGAGCGAAAGAACTGCTCCGCTTCGGCGAGGATGCCGTAGAGGCTTTCGTCGGGGCGCGGGCCCGTTGCGGCAGTCCGGGGGACTTCCATGCCCGCGGTCTTGGCCAACTCCTCGATTGCATCCACGAACTCCAGCCGATCGAAGTCCATGAGGAAACCGATCGCACTGCCATGCGCCCCGCAACCGAAGCAGTGGTAGAACTGTTTCTGGGGGCTGACCGTAAAAGAAGGCGTCTTCTCGGAGTGGAACGGACACAGGCCCATGTACTCGCGACCGGCACGTTTCAGATCCACCCGGCCCTCGATGACCGACACGATGTCGGTCCGGGCCAGGAGATCCTGGATGAAGTCGTCGGGAATGCGTCCGCCTGGCATGGGCTCAGTTTACAGCGATCCGGACGGAGAACAGAGCAGGAACCATGAAGGCTTGACGGCCTGAAGAGAGGATCTGAACAACTCGATTCCCTTCATGGCTTCAGGCCTTCATGGTTGCGCTTTTTCAGGACAAAAAAAACCCGCAGCCTGGGCTGCGGGTTCTCATGCGAGAAGGTGCTCTTCAGGCGGAAAGCTTGGATCTGACCAGAGTGCTCACTTCCTGCATGTCCACACGCCCCTGAACTCTGGGACGCAGCAAACCCATGACCTTGCCCATGTCGCGGATCGATTCGGCACCGGCGG
>JAWVZU010000276.1:0-4766 GCA_033722075.1 Lysobacterales bacterium | reverse complement strand
GCTCTATCGCCGGCCCGATGCGGCGCTTCTCGAACGGTGGATACCGGCCGACTGGCAGAAAGACTATGTCGGTGGACCCGCCGCCCTGATGCTGGTGGACTATCTCCACTCCGATGCCGGACCCTACCGGGAGCTGCTGTTCGTCCCTGGCCGATTCCGGATCCACGGCAAGGCCTGGCCCATGATTACCCGTATCGTCGTTTCCACCTGGGAGAGCGTTGCAAACGGGCGGATCAATTGGGCGATCCCCAAGGAAACGGCGCAGTTCCAGGTCGAGCAAAGCGGGAACGAAACTCGATGGCGCGTCGAGCAGGACGATCATGTGCTGGCGGATGTAACCGTTCGCGCCGTCGGGCCGAGCCTGCCGATCACGACGAGCATCATGCCGGACCGTTGGGCCACCGTTGCCCAGCCGCGCAAGGACGAAATCCTCTTCACCCACCTGAAATCCAGCGGTCGAGGCCGCGTCGGACGAATCACGGAAGCCGACTTCGGCGGCGATCGGTTCCCCGACCTGGGTGGTGAGCGGCCCTTGCTCGCATCGGTCGTGGCGCCCTTTCGGATGCACTTCCCAGAGCCGGTCGTGAAGCCGCTTTAGCCAGCGCGATCCGTGTACGCCGGCGCACCGGTCGATGGGCTCGGTCGCGTGGAGGAAATCCGCATACGCTTCGTCAATCCTTCGCCGCTGCCGTCGGCGGCGGATATTTTTCCATCCACGCAAGGACATGATCGACCTTGGCGATCAGCTGACTGGGCCGCTTGGCAATGTTGTGCGGCGCCCCGGGAAGTTCGACCAGTGCCGTATCGATGCCGCGAATCTTCAGCGCCCCATAAAGCTGCTTGGCTTCCGAGATCGGCGTTCGCAGGTCCTCCGTGCCGACCATCACCAGGGTCGGCGTCTGGATGTTGCCCACCAGCGATACGGGCGAGTACTTCATGTAGGTCTCGATGTTCTCCCAGGGCTGGCCGGGGTAGCGATAGTCGGCATACATGAAGTAGTTGTCGGCGGTGAGGGTCTTGCTGATCCAGTTCATGACCGGCTTCACCACGGCGGCCGCACGAAAACGCTGGTTCTTGCCGACCATCCATGCCGTCATGATTCCGCCTGCACTGCCACCGGTGACATACAAGCGGTCTTCGGCAGTGATGCCTGTTTCGATCAGGTAATCCACGCCATCCATGACATCCTGGTAATCATTGCCGGGGTAGTCGTGGTAGAGCAGATTGCCGAACGCCTCGCCGTAGCCGGTGCTGCCACGCGGATTGGGATAGAAAACCACGTATCCAGCCGCTGCATATAGCTGGATCTCCGGGGAGAAACGGGCGCCGTAGTTGGAAATGGGCCCGCCATGGTTCTCGACGAGCAACGGATAGGGCCTGCCTTCTTCGGCATAATCCGGTGGCTTGACCAGCCAGCCCTGGATCCGGCGCCCATCGACGCTGGACTCGTACCAGACTTCTTCCACCTCGCCGAGACTACGCCACGGGAGGAGGTCCGCGTTGAACTCGGAGATCACCTCCGGAGACCGGCCCCGGCGATCCACGACGGCCAGCTCGGCCGGCCGATGGGCGGTTCCGTGGGTATAGGCAATTGAGCCGTCATCGGCCATGGAGAACGAGCCACCGCCGTAGGGTCGGCCAATCGTCGTGCCGCCCAGGTTGGTCGCGACCTCCCGGAACCGTCCCTGCAAAGTCGTGTGGCCGATCTTTGTATCTCCTTGATCGTCATACTGGAAATAGAGACCTTTCCCGTCCTCATCCCACACCACACTGGCCACGCTGCGATCCAGTTCAAGGGGGATCAGGCGCCGGTTGGATCCGTCGCTGTCCATCACGTGCAGCCGCGCAATCTGGTAGGTCTGCTTGCGGTCTTCAAAGCCGGACCAGGCGATCATCCGACCGTTCGGCGAGACGACCGGATCCGCGTCCGGCCCCGGCTGGTCGGTCAGCGCCACGACATCGCCCCCGTTTACCGGAACGCGGTAGATCTCGGAGTTGCGGTAGTCCAACTCCCAGTTCTCGTTGCGGTTGCCGGAAAAGACCAGCGCCTCGCCGTCCGGCGTCCACTCCGGTGCGCTGTCGTGGCGGTAGCTGCCGGTCGTGACCTGGCGCGGGGTGCCGCCCAGGTGGGACAGCACGAAATAATGCTCGAAACCCGGCTCCATGTACCCTGCCCCGTCTCGCTCGTACTTCAGCCGGGTCGTCACCCGCGGTTTTTCGGCCCATTCGGCGTCCTTCGGTGGCGTGGGCGCATCGACCAGCATCGGAGGCTTCTCCGGAACCAGCATCCGGAACGCGATCCATTCACCATCCGGTGACCAGGACAGGCCCGACGGGCTTCGCTCGAGCTGAGTAAGCCGGGTCGTCTTGCCCGTATCGACCCAGGTAACGAAAATCTCCGCGCCGGCCGGCCCGGCGCTGGTGAACGCCACCCGCGATCCGTCCGGGGACCAGGCCGGGTTGCCCTCGTCCACGTCCCTTCCGGTCAGCGGCTGGTTTCCGGAGCCATCCGCGTTGACCAGCCACAGCCTGGCTGTGCGGTTGTCCTTCATGACATCCATGCCATTCCGAACAAAGACAATCCGCTTGCCATCCGGTGAGAGCTGCGGATCGGACACCCATTCCAACTCGAAAACGTCCATGCGAGAAAAGGGAGGATGCGAATCGGCAGCGAACAGAGCGGGGCAGCAGCACAAGACGATCCAGAAGAGCAGGCGACGACGGTTTGGCATGACGATCCTCATGTCGGGCAATGGACGGAGCAGTCTACCGAACGCGCGTGATGAATTGGGTATAGTGACGCCCAGATCCCCCAGGCTTGGAAACCAATCGATGCTGAGAACCCTGTCGCTGAGTGCTTCCTTGGCACTGACGTTCGCCGTTGCCCCCGTTCTGGCCGACCCATCGGAGACGGTAAATCGGCTCGCCGAGCGGTATTACCAGTACATGCTGACGCACCATCCGGAAGCACCTTATTTCTCGGGAGTAGAGCCACCAACCCACGACGGACTGACCGACATCAGCAGCGAGGGAATCACCGCGGCGCAGGAAGAAGAGGACGCGATCTTCGGCGAAATCGAGAAGATCGGCTCGGGAGCACTGGTCGGCAAGCCCGAGTGGGTCACGCTGGCCCTGGTCCGGCAGGCACTGCACGCGGCCAGAATCCGGCGTATCTGCCGCCTCGAGCTGTGGCAGGTCAACCAGATGTCCGGGTGGCAGCTGGACTACTCGCGCCTGGCCAGCCTTCAGCCGACCGGAACACCCGAATTGCGCAGCCAAGCCCTGGCCCGCTGGGCCAAGTTCCCGGCTTACATCGACCAGGTCACCGAGAATCTGAAGGCCGGCCTGGAAGCCGGTTATTCGGCGCCGAAGGCCGTCGTCAAACGGGTCATCGATCAGCTGGACGGACTGCTCGCGCTGGAGGGCCGCGTCTCGCCGTTCTTCGCCATGGCCAAGGAGACTGAAGACGAGGGTTTCGCTGCTGACCTGGAAAAGCTGATCACCGAGCGGATTCAGCCCGCCGTCCGCCGTCACCGCGACTATTTGGCCGACGAATATCTGACAAAGGCCCGCGAGGAACTCAGCGTAACCGCCAACCCGGACGGCGCGGCATGTTATGCGGCATCGCTGGAAGCCTACACGACGCTGGATCGCAGCCCCCGGGACGTATTCGAACTGGGCGGAAAGACGGTCGCTGCCAATCGCGCCAGGGTCGTCGAGCTCGGCCAGGCCGCCTACGGGCTGAACGAGTTCGGTGAAATCATGGCCCGGGTCAAGGCCGACCCCACGGATCGCTTCGAAAGCAAGGAAGAACTGCTGGAGTTTTCTCGGGAGGCCGTCGCGCGAGCTGCAGCAGAAATGCCGAACTGGGTCGGCGACATGCCTCAGCAGCGGGTCAAGGTCGTGCCGTTTCCGGAACACGAGGAGGGTACCGGGCGCTCGGCGCACTATAACGCGGGCAACGATGAGCGACCCGGCGAATACCGCATTCCGTTGCACGAGCCCGAGAAGCAGTCGAAGGGGAACGCCGAGGCGACCGCTTTTCACGAGACCTGGCCCGGGCACCACCTGCAGGTGGCAGTGAGCCGCAAGCTCGAAGGTCTGCACCCGGTCACGAACCTGATCTGGTTCTCCGGACCCGGCGAAGGCTGGGCTCGTTACTCGGAAAGTCTGGCTGAGGAAATGGGATTGTACGAGACCGTCACGGGACCCATCCGGCGGCGGGCCTGGCCGGCCCGCGGCATGGTCGTGGACCCTGGGCTTCACCTGTTCGGCTGGAGCCGGGAACAGGTCAAGGAATACATGGCGGAAGCCGGACGCTTTCCGGATGAACGGCTGGACGACATGGTCGACCGGATTGCCATCCTTCCGGGTCAGCTCACCGCGTACGACTCAGGCGGTCTGGAGATCATGGCGCTGCGCCGGGAAGCCGAGGACGCCCTCGGCGAGGCCTTCGACATCCGTGAGTTCCACGACCGGATTCTCGAGTACGGCACCATTCCCCTGCCCGCCCTTCGCGAGCATATCGAGCGCTGGATCCGATCGAAGCAGTGACCGATCAGTCTTCGTAGTCGATCGCCTGCCCGCGAACCTGCGCCTCGATGCTGCGGCGGAGATCCGGCGACATGAGCATTGCGGCATTCCAGGTCGCGACGTAGTTGAGGCTGTCAGCCACACTGTGGTCGCGTGCGTAGGTGATCATCTCCTTCGTCCCGCGGATCGCCAGCGGAGACTTGGTGGCGATTTCGCATGCGATGGCCCGCACG
>JAWVZU010000275.1:0-4850 GCA_033722075.1 Lysobacterales bacterium | reverse complement strand
CGAGCAGTTGTGCCGTAACGTGGCCATCATCGATCATGGACAGATCATCGAGAACACCTCGGTGCGTCACCTGCTGTCCCAGCTTGATGTCGAGACGTTCGTACTCGACCTGAAAGAACCGATCGAGAAGGCGCCAGAAATCGAGGCCTTCGACGTCAAGTTCCGGGACGAATGCTGCCTGGAAGTCATGGTGCCCAAGGCCAAGGCCCTGAACAGCCTGTTCATGGCACTGGAAAATCAGGGGATCCGGGTCCAGTCCATGCGCAACAAGGCCAACCGCCTGGAAGAACTGTTCATGCGTCTGGTTGAGGAGCAGGTCCAGGATCAAGCCGAGGAGGCGACCGATGACGTTTGATCATCCCGTATGGGTGGGCTACCAGACCATCGTCATCAAGGAGATCAACCGGATTCTCCGGATCTGGATCCAGACGCTGGTGCCGCCGGCCATCACCATGTCGCTCTACTTCATCATCTTCGGCAGCCTCATCGGCCGGCGCATCGGCGACATGGGCGGCTTCGACTACATGGACTTTATCGTTCCCGGCCTGATCATGATGTCGGTCATCACCAACTCCTACGGCAACATGGTCTCGTCGTTCTTCGGCGCGAAATTCGGCCGGCACATCGAGGAGATGCTGGTCAGTCCGCTGCCGAACATCATCATCCTGCTGGGCTACACCACCGGGGCCGTGTTCCGCGGGATCATGGTCGGGATCGTGGTGACGCTGATCTCCCTGTTCTTCACCGAACTCCGGGTCCATAACCCGGCGGTGACCGTCCTGGTCGTGGTGCTGACCGCCGTGGTCTTTTCCCTGGCCGGCATGATCAACGCCATCTTCGCCAACAAGTTCGACGACATCTCCATCATCCCGACCTTCGTCCTGACGCCCCTGACCTATCTTGGCGGCGTCTTCTACTCCATCCAGATGCTCCCGGAATTCTGGCAGACCGTTTCGCTGGCCAATCCGATCCTCTACATGGTGAATGCGTTCCGCTACGGCATTCTCGGAGTCAGCGACGTATCGATCGGCACCGCGTTCGGCATCATCGGCGTGTTCATCGTCCTGCTGGGTTCGGTGTGCATGCTGCTGCTCAACCGGGGCGTCGGGCTGCGCAGCTGATAGGATGCCCCTGTCGACAAGGGGACGGACCATGAAAAAGACGCTCCGGCTGGTCATCGGGCTCTGGAGCCTGGCATGCGTGGCCCGGGCCGAACCGATCGACGCCCTGATCGGCACCTGGGTGAGCCCGGACGGCTCGGCCCGCCAAAGCTACCAGCGAGAACTCGACGGCACCTGGATCCGGGTCGAATCCCGGTTCAAGGTCGATGGGGAATGGCAACTCGTGGGCGTCGGAGGGCTTTACCGCAAACCCGGTGAAGAGGCCTGGCTGGGCGTCAGTCGGACTACCGACATGAGCGGCTTCGAACTGTTCGAGACCCGGCTGACACCGACCGAAGCCGGCGGCTACGACGTGCGCAATCTGGCCACCCAGGCGGACGGGACGCAGGTCGAGACCTTCGAAGAATGGCGGTTCAAGGGGCCTGACCGAATCGAATACACGATCCACATGATCGCGGAAGGCGAAAGCAAGCCTTTCATGACCGGCGTCTGGGTCAGAGCAACGGACTGAAGGGCAGCTGCCGGTCGCCGCCATATCTTTTTCCGTTATCGTCGGGTTCGACTTACTCCTTCCGTCATTCCCCAGGCACGACGCCCTCCCTTGGTCGTGCCCAAACACGGCCCACTCCATTGGTCATCCTCGGGCGGCGGTCTCCTCTTTTCATCATTCTCAGGCGGCGGTCTCCTCTTTTCGTCATCCTCGGGCGGCGGTCTCCTCTTTTCGTCATCCTCGGGCGGCGGTCTTTTCTTTTCGTCATCCTCGGGCGGCGGTACGCCGACCCGGGGATCCAGGATTGATCAACAGCGCCCTGGATACCGCCTGCGCGCGCCTGCGCGGAAATGACGAGGTGTGACTACCGTAGCGAACCTGGCCTGGCCCGGCTGATGTCGAGCGTCGACCGTCATTGACGGAAAGGCGGACAGGCCGAATAGTCGGAGGAAATCCCGACCGCAGCATTGAACGAATCAGTGCCCCCGACAATAATGCCGGGCTCCTCCTGCAATTCCGGATGCCATGGCCCACCAGTTCGCCAGCCAATCGACCGATTCGTTCCGGGTGCTCCTGGAGCAGTCGGGAACCTCGCTGGTCGTATCCACCTACCAGGCCGGGCAACTGGTGCTCGTCCGAGCGCAGGAGAAAGGCGTCAATACCCACTTCATCGGTTTCGGCAAACCGATGGGCCTGGCATGGAAACCCGGCGAGCTTTCCGTCGGTGGTGCAGCGCAAGTCGTCACCTACCGGAATCTGCCAGCCGTGGCCACGAAGCTCGACGACGGCAGCCCGGCCGATGCCTGCTACATCATGCGCGGCACCCATGCCACCGGGGCGATCGACATTCACGAGATGGGCTACGACTCGACGGGCGACCTGTGGTTCATCAATACACGCATGTCGTGCCTGTGTACACGGAGTCCGGATTTCAGCTTTGTTCCGCGCTGGCGGCCGCCGTTCATCACCGAATACGAACTCTCCGATCGCTGCCACCTGAACGGGCTGGGCTTTCGGGACGGGCAGCCACGCTATGTGACCATGCTCGGCAATACGGACACCGGAGGCGGGTGGCGCCAGAACAAGACCTCGGGTGGCCTCGTCATGGATATCGAGACCGACGAAGTCCTGGCCGACCAGCTGTGCATGCCGCATTCACCCCGCTGGTATCGGGACAAGCTCTGGTTTCTCTCCTCCGGCGCCGGCCAATTGATGTGTGTTGAGGACGGCAAGGCCCAGGTCGTGGCCGAGATCCCCGGCTTTGCGCGGGGCATGGACTTCATCGACCGCTATGCTTTGATTGGCCTGTCCCAGGTGAGGGAAAGTGCCGTCTTTGCGGGCCTGCCCCTGACGCGCCGGGTGGCCGAGCGCAAGAGCGGCGTCTGGGTCGTCGACCTGGAGACAGGGGAGACCGTCGCCTTTCTCGAATTCATCGGCGACGTGCAGGAGGTGTTCGAGGTCCGGGTCCTGCCTCACCGATTCCCAGCGCTGCTCGATACGGACAGTCCGCTGGTCGCCAACTCCTTCGAGCTGCCCGATGAAGTCCTGAACAACCTCGCGCCCCCGGACCCGGTTCAACAGGCGCTGGAAGCCGCCACCCGGGCGCACATGAACGGCAAGTTTGCCGACGCGATCGGTCAATACCAGGCGATCCTTGCAAGCCACCCGGAACATCGGCAGACGAAACACCAGCTGGGCCTGTGTCTCGTGGATGCAGAGCGCTGGCATGAAGCCGTGGAGCTGCTCTCGGAGGTCGTCGAGGAGCAGACCGACAATGCCGAGGCGATGAACAGTCTTGGCCTGGCCCATTCCCGCCTCGGCGACTACGAGAAGGGAATCGAATGGTTCGAGCGCTCGATCGAAACCGATCAGCAGTTTGCGCTGGCGCATTTCAACCGGGGCCTCATCCTGCTCAAGCTCGGACGTTACGAGGAAGGCTGGCCCGGATTCGACTGGCGCTGGCAAACGCCCCAGTTCGTTCCCTTCCAGTGCAACAAGCCCCAGTGGCAGGGCGAGGATATCTCCGACAAGCGACTCCTGGTGCATTCCGAGCAGGGCAATGGCGACCATATCCAGTTCATGCGCTTCCTGCCGATGGTGGCAGAGAAGTGCAAGGAGCTCATCTATGTCGGCCCGGAGAAGCTCGCGCCGCTGGCCGCGGAAATCGAGGGCGTATCCGAAAGCCGTGTGCCGGGACAGATCCCGCAGGACCGGTTCGACGTCTACTGCCCGCTGATGAGCCTGCCGCGCTGGCTGGGCATTACGCGGGACAACATCCCCGCGCCCGAACGGTACCTGAAGATTCCCGAACAGGTCGTCGTGCGCAAGCTCGAAGGCCAATTCAAGGTCGGCATCGCCTGGGCCGGCTCTCCCACCCAGAAAGACGACAAACGCCGGTCCATGCAACTCGACACACTCGCGCCGCTGTTCGAGGTCGATGGCGTGGACTTCTTCAGTGTGCAAATGCCGATCTCGGGCGAAGAGTCCGCGCTCCTGGAAAAACACGGCATCACGAACCTGGAACCCGAACTGCCCGGCTATGCCCGCACCGCGGCGCTGGTCGACCAGCTCGACTTGGTGATTACGGTCGACACAGCAGTTGCCCACGTCGCCGGCGCGCTGGGAAAACCGGTATGGATCCTGCTGAATGCCGACCCGGACTGGCGCTGGGGCATCGAGGGTGAGGCTACGCCCTGGTATCCCACAGCCCGGCTTTTTCGCCAGGCAAAGCCGAGGGACTGGAGCCCGGTGATTGACCGAGTTCGCCAGGCGTTGGAAGAAATCTCGCAGGACCGATAGCCAGTCATGTACACCGTCATTCTCGGGCGACCGCAGGCCAACCCGGGAATCCAGGATCGCCGGACCACGAAAAAGAGCACGAAGTCCTACCTTGGCCTACCCGCGCAGATCTTTTGTTCGCGGGTTTCCGGGTTCAGTCAGTCCTGGATCCCCGGGTCAGGCACTCGCCTGCCCGAGGATGACGAAAACAATAGTGCTCGCCTGCTGAGGATGACGAAGAGATACGGCGGTGCCTGCCCGAGGATGACGAAGAGATACGGCGGTGCCTGCCCGAGGATGACGAGAGAAATAGCGCCGCCGGACCGAGGATAACGAGAGAAGAGACCCGGCCGCGAAACGGAACAAGGCGGCGCGCCGCGAGAAACATCTTCACCAGCGCATGTTCGCTGCCCAGCCAGAGTTCCAGCTCACCGCCCTCGTACTCATCCGGAGCTGAGAGG
>JAWVZU010000274.1:0-4910 GCA_033722075.1 Lysobacterales bacterium | reverse complement strand
TATGACACGGACCAATGGCTTGGCCGCGTATCTGGCGTTTTCCGTATTCGCCAACACGATCCACATTGACTCGCTCCACGAGGGACACCGGTTCGACTCGGCTTCCGACCTCGAGATCGTTTGACTCAGGCGGTAAACAGGAAAGCAGGAAAACAGGAAGGAACCGCTGCGCGAAACGAGGGCGGAACTACAGCGGATTAGAGCGGAAACCATGAAGACGTGAAGACATGAAGGATGGATAACTGGTTGGTAGGATTACCTTTTCCGGTATTTCCTGCTTTCCTGTTGACCGTTTTTTCCCTTCATGCCTTCATGCCTCCATGTCTTCATGGTTGCGCTTTCACGCACTCAGCCTTGCTGGGCGGCAATCCACTCGACGATGACCCCTTCCAGCACGTCCAGCGGCACGGAGCCCAGGCTGAGAATGCGGTCGTGGAAGGCGCGCAGGTCGAACCGGTCTCCGAGTGCTTCCGAGGCCCGCTTGCGCAAGGCCTTGATCTTCAGCTCGCCAAGCTTGTAGGACAGGGCCTGTGCCGGCCAGGAGATATAGCGATCGATCTCCGTATTCACCTCGTGCAGGGACAGGGCGGTGTTGGAGGCCATGAAGTCGACGGCCTTTTCGCGGGACCAGCCCTTGGCATGCATTCCCGTGTCCACGACCAACCGGCACGCGCGCCACATTTCGTAGGTCAGCCGACCGAAGTTCTCATAGGGGGTCTCGTAGATCTCGGCTTCCACCCCAAGCCACTCCGAGTAGAGGGCCCATCCCTCGCCGTAGGCGGAAATGTAGTCATAGCGTCGAAACGGCGGCAGATCGCCCAGCTCTAGGGCGAGGGCATTCTGCAGGTGATGGCCGGGGACCGCCTCATGCAGGGTCAGCGCCGGCAGCGCATAGAGCGGCCGGCTCGGCAGGTCGTGCGTATTCACCCAGTACATCCCACCTCGGCGGGCATCTTCGGCAGCGCCTACATAGCGGCCCGCGGTAAAGAAGGGCGCGAGATCCTCGGGCACCGGTTCGACGCCGTAGGGCTGGCGGGGCAGATGACCGAACAGAGCCGGCAGACGCCCGTCGATCTTCTTGGAGATGTAGCTGGCCTCGGCCAGCAACTCCCGGGGAGACTCCGCGTAGAACCGGGGATCGGTGCGCAGGAACTCGAGAAACGCGTCGAATCCACCCTCGAATTCCAGGTTGTCGATGATCGTCTCCATCTCTGCCCGGATTCGCTTCACCTCCCGTTGCCCGATGGCGTGGATTTCATGCGGGGTCAGGTCCAGGGTGGTGTATTTCCGGATCTGGCCCTGGTAGAAAGCCTCACCGTTCGGCAGCGTGGTGGCGGCGAGGCTCTCGCGTGCGGCTTCCATGTAGGGGCCGTTGAAGAAGTCGAGGAATTTCCGGTAGCTGGGGATGATCTCATCGGCGACCAGCGTGCGGCCCGCTGCCTCGAACTCTTCCTGCAAGGCCTCGTCGATGGTCGCCGGGAACTGGCTGAAAGGCCGATAGAAAACGCTGCTTTCCACTTCGTCTACGATGTGGGTGGTGATACTGACGTCCCGGCCCTGCAGTACGACGCGCGGCTGAACCATCCCCCGCTCGATTCCGCGCTGCATGAGGTCGATGTACTGGTCCATCACCCGCGGCACCTGTTCCAGGCGGGCAAGGTAATTGCGGTAGTCCTTGGCGTTGGCCAGCGGCGCATTGGCCGGCAGGCGCGCCAGGCCAACGTGAAAGCCCCAGTCGCTGTTGAGCGGAATGAGGTGCTCACCGGTCTCTACATCCGTAACGAAGGTCTGGATCTGGCGGCGGAAGATCCGAAAGTTGATCCGCTCCTCGGGAGACAGCGCTTCGCTGTCCAGGGCATCGAGTTTCTCGAGCAGTCCCCGATAGTACTCGTGGCGGCGGTTGATGGCTTCCAGCGACATGTCGGCCAGGCGATCGTTGTAGCGGTGATCGCCGACGGAGGTCGCAAGCTGCGGAAACGCCTTCAGGCGAAAGGACCACTCGGCTTCATGGAGCCGGCGAAACTCCTTGGCCGGATCGGCATGGGCTGAAGGGGCCGCGATGAAAGCGAGAAAAAGCAGGAAACTACGGATCATCTCTTCTACCGGCAGACTCAGGGGCCTGAGATTCTGCCATGGTTTATCTTCGCCAGCGATGTCGGGGCAGGGAAGTTCCGGCCATTAGTGCGTATCCGGCCCACCGGTGCCGCATGTCCCTTGGGCATTCACGCTTCTCCTTCTATACTGCCGGGCCTCTCAACTTCACGGAGAAGTTCATGCGAGGCCTGATTCTGATCATTGGGATGTTTCTCGGCACATTTGCAGCCGCCCAGGAACTGCCGGATGGAGTGACCCGCGGCGCCAGTATCGAGGGAATCACCGAATACCAGCTCGACAACGGGCTGCGGGTGATCCTGTTTCCCGATCAGAGCAAGGAGCAGATCACGGTCAACATCACCTACTTTGTCGGATCCCGGCATGAGGGCTATGGCGAGACCGGAATGGCACACCTGCTGGAGCACCTGCTGTTCAAGGGTTCCGAGAATCACCCGGACATCCCGCAGGAGTTGACCGAACGAGGTACCCGCCCCAATGGCACGACGTGGTTCGATCGAACGAACTATTTCGAGACCTTTCCGGCCAGCGAGGATAACCTGGAATGGGCGATTGATCTCGAAGCGGATCGGATGATCAATACCTTCGTCACCCGCGAGGCGCTGGAGCCCGAGATGACGGTGGTGAGAAACGAGTGGGAAGCCGGCGAAAACTCCCCCCTGTCGGTACTCATGAAGCGTGTCTTGTCCGCTGCCTTCGACTGGCACAACTATGGCAATGCGACGATTGGTGCGCGCGCGGACATTGAAAATGTACCCATCGAGCGCTTGCAGGCCTTCTACCGCAAGTACTACCAGCCGGACAATGCCATGCTGGTCATCGCCGGGCGCTTCGAACCGGAATTTGCCCTCGAGGCGGTGGCCGAGAAGTTCGGTTCGATTCCGCGGCCGGAACGCACCGGCCTGATGAAGCTGTTCGATACCTATACCCGGGAGCAGCCCCAGGACGGCATGCGCGAGGTGATCCTGCGACGCGTCGGGGATACCCAGATCGTCATGGCGGCGTATCACGTGGCGCCGGCGGCGCACCCGGATTCCGCGGCCATGGACATCGTCGAGCGCGTCCTGCGGAGAGAGCCCAGTGGCCGCCTGTACGAACGCATGGTCGAACCGGGCATTGCGTCCAATGCCACGGCCTTCACCTGGCTATTGCGCGAGCCCAGCGTCCTGTTCGCCTACGCGGAACTCCAGAAAGACGACGACCTGGGTGTCGCTCGTGAGGCGTTGCTGGAGACGGTGGAGAGTCTGCGCGACACACCGCCGACGGAAGAGGAGATGGAACGGGCCCGGACCGAGCTGCTCAACCAGATGGACCGGGCGATCCGGGACACCCAGGCGTTTGCCCTGCAGATGAGCGAATGGGCGGCGGCCGGGGACTGGCGGCTCTACTTCATTCACCGGGACCGGCTCAAGGAAGTCACCGCCGAAGAAGTGTCGGCTGCCGCGGACCGCTACCTGCTCCGCTCCAACCTGACCGTGGGCGGTTTCCTTCCGGTGGAGGAAACGCCGCCTCGCGCGGAGATCCCGGACGCACCGGACATCGAAGCGCTGGTCGAAAACTACGAGAGCGACGAGGAAATCTCGGAGGGCGAGGTGTTTGATCCCTCGCCTCGGAATATTGCAGACCGGACGAGCTTCAGGCGGCTGGACAGCGGGCTGAGGGTGGCATTCCTGCCGAAGGAGAACCGGGGCGACGTCGTGGTCATCGATTTCGCCATGCGCTACGGGACCCTCGAAGCGTTGCGCGGCCAGGGCCGCGTCGCCAATGTGGTGCCGTCCATGATGATGCGGGGCACCGAGAACATGACCCGGGAAGAAATCCGGGATCGCATGGATCAGCTCAATACCCGGATCTCGATCGGCGGCAACGCCGGCGTGGTGGGCGGTGGTCTGGAGACCGAACGGCAGTACCTCCCGGAAGCGTTGGAGCTGCTGGACGAAATTCTGCGGCGGCCGAGGTTCGACCCGGAGGAATTCGAGATCCTGCGCAAGGAACGGATCACGGCGCTGGAGGCGGCCAGGACCGAGCCGAACGTGCAGGCGGGCATCGCCATGCAGCGGCACAGCAATCCCCATGAGCCGGACCACCCGGACTACACGCCGACCATCGAGGAACGGATCGAGTTCTGGCAGGGGTTGAACGTGGCGACGCTGAAGGACCACTACGAACAGTTCTACGGGGTGAATCCGCGGAGCAATTTCGTGGTCGTCGGCGATTTCGATCCGGAAGTGGTCATGCCATTGATCGAGAAGACGTTCGGCGACTGGGAAACAAAGACGCCCTATGAGCGCTATCCGCGGCCCTACCAGGACGTGGAGCCCCTGCGCAAGCGGATCGAGACGCCGGACAAGGCCAACGCGATCATGCTGGTCAATCAGAACCTGGCCATTCGCGACGACGACCCGGACTACGCAGCCATGGTCCTCGGCAACTACATGCTGGGTGGCGGATTCCTGAACTCGCGTCTGGCAACCCGGATCCGTCGAGAGGAAGGCCTGTCCTATGGCGTGGGCTCGTCCTTCTCGGCTCACGGCATCGATACCCGCGGCTCCTTCGGTGGCTACGCGATTTTCGCGCCGGAGAATGTCTCAAAAGTCGAAGCGGCCTTTCTCGAGGAGGTCGGCAACGTGCTGGAGAGCGGCTATTCGGCGGACGAAGTCGAACGGGCCAAGCGTGGTCTGCTGGACGGCTGGCGGGTGGATCGCACGCGGGACGGCGCACTGGCCAACCTGCTGGAGAACAACATGTTCTATGACCGGGGCATGGAGTACACCCAGCGCCTCATCGACCGGATCGAG
>JAWVZU010000273.1:0-4966 GCA_033722075.1 Lysobacterales bacterium | reverse complement strand
GAATGCGTTGCGCTCGGAGAACGTGGAACTGCCCGCCGGACGCCTCGAGTCCAGCGAACGGGAGTTCACGCTCCGGACCGACACGGGGTTCGCCGACGCGGGGGACTTCCGTCGCATGGTGGTCGGGCGCGGCGCGCAGGACGAGCTGGTTCGCCTGGGCGACGTGGCCGAAGTGCGCCTCGGCGCGGAGAACGAGCGGTCCATCGCCCGGGCCAATCGGATTCCGGCGGTTTCACTGGCCATCGAGCAGCTCTCGACGGCCAACACCGTCGAAGTCTCCAAGGGCGTTCGTGCCGAGGCAGTCCGCGTCGCCCAGGACCTGCCCGAAGGCATGCGCCTGGAGGTGAACTACGACCGCGCCGAGTTCATCGAGGCGTCCATGAACGAGGTCTACAAGGCGCTCGGCTTCGCGATCGCGCTGGTCCTGCTTGTGATCTACGTGTTCCTCGGCAGCTTCCGCGCAATGCTCATCCCGGCGGTCGTGGTGCCGGTGTCCGTCGTGGCGACCTTCATGGTCATCGGCGCCATGGACTATTCGATCAACATCCTCACCCTGCTTGGGCTTGTGCTGGCCATCGGCCTGGTCGTGGACGATGCGATCGTCGTGCTGGAGAACATCTACCGCAGGATCGAGGAGGGCCAGGAACCGCTGCTGGCCGCCCTGGAAGGAGCCAAGGAAATCGGCTTCGCGGTGGTCGCGACGACCCTCGTGCTGGTGGCGGTCTTCGTGCCGCTGTCCTTCATCCAGGGGGAGATCGGCCGCCTGTTCAACGAGTTCGGCATCACCCTGGCCGCGGCAGTCCTGTTTTCCTCGCTGGTGGCCCTGACTCTTTCGCCAATGATGGCATCCAAGCTCTTTCGCGCCGACCAGTCCCGCGGCCGCCTCACCGCGGCGATCGACCGGCTGTTCAAGCGTCTTTCGGGCGCTTACCGCGTCGCTCTTCAGGGAACCATGGCCCGCCCCTCGGCAGTGATCCTGGCCGCGCTGCTGATGGTCCTGGGTGCAGGTGCGCTGCTGACCTCGTTGCCGTCCGAATACGCGCCCAACGAGGACCGGGGTGCATTTTTCGTACTAATGCGAGCGCCGGAAGGCGCGAGCCTCGAATACACCGATCGCTATGCTCAGCAGATGGAAGCCATCCTCATGGAGGAGGTCGAGACCGGTCCGGTCATGCGGATCCTGCTGCGCCTGCCCGGTTCCTGGGGCGGTTCGGGTGAAGTCAACTCGGCGCGCGCCATCGTGCTCCTGAAACCTTGGGAAGAGCGCGATGAGAACGTGGAAAGTATTGCCGCACGGATGCGCGACAGGCTGAGTGAGCTGCCCGGCGTGACGACCGTCGCCTTCACCCCCCGGAGCCTCGGGCTGCGCGGCGACGGCCGGCCCGTGGAGATGGTCCTGGGCGGCCCCGACTACGAGCAGCTCCGCGAATGGCGCGACCTGATGCTCGGCGCCATGCAGGACATGCCCGAGATCGAGAATCCCGACAGCGACTACCAGGAACGCAAGCCCCAGATGACCGTGGCCATCGATCGCGACCGGGCAGCCGCGCTGGGGGTCTCGCTGGCCGCCGTGGGCCGCACCCTCGAGACCATGCTGGGCTCGCGCATCGTCACCACCTTCGTCGACCGGGGCCGCGAATACAACGTCATCCTCCAGGGCGAAGACGCCGACCGGGCCAGCCCCGACGACCTGACCAATCTCTACGTGCGATCCGCGACCACGGGACGGCTGATCCCGCTGTCCAACCTGGTCTCCCTGCGTGAGATAGCGGGACCCGATACGCTGAGTCGTTTCGATCGCATGCGCGCCATCAAGCTGGAGGCCGGTCTTGCGCCGGGGGTGAGCCTCGGCGAAGCGATCGCAAAGGTCGAGCAGACCGCGCGTGAACTGCTCCCGGCCAGCGCCCGCATCTCCTGGGACGGAGAAGCGGCCGAGTTCCAGGAGTCTGGCGGTTCGCTCTATTGGACCTTCGGCATGGCGGTCCTGATCGTGTTCCTGGTGCTGGCAGCCCAGTTCGAGAGCTTCAAGCACCCGCTGATCATCATGGTGACGGTGCCGCTCGCGCTGGTTGGCGCAACGATCGGTCTCTGGCTCTACGGCGGGACCATCAATGTCTTTACCCAGATCGGGGCCATCCTCCTCGTCGGCCTCTCGGCCAAGAACGGCGTGCTGATCGTGGAGTTTGCCAACCAGCTGCGAGACCGGGGCATGGATTTCAAACAGGCCGTCGTCGATGCGGCCGTCATCCGCCTGCGTCCGATCCTGATGACCAGTGCCTGCACCACCTTTGGCGCCCTGCCGCTGTTGCTGGCCAGCGGTGCGGGCATGGAATCCCGACAGCCCATCGGCGTGGTGATCGTCTTCGGAGTGGCGGTTTCGGCCCTGCTGACCCTGTTCGTCGTCCCCGCGCTATACGCGCTGGTGGCTCGAAACACGCGCTCCCCGCAATACGTGTCGCGGATGATCGAGCGACTCCGGGAGCGCAAGGACCAACAGCCCGCCCCTTCCGAGGCACAGGGCTAGCGCCAAAAGCCCCTCGCTCCTGTGACAGGGATTGACCCCAGTCATGTGCCGGGCCACGTTTTTTGCCATGCTAGGAGCATGGAAAAGACCGCGCCCGCATGGAGGCCCGGTTCAGCGCGCGAGACTCACCAGGGAACCAGCCAACGAGGGACGATCGGCTCTAGCAGGGAATGCGAGTAACTTTCTGAAATGCTGAAGAAAAGAAGACTCAAGCGCTGCGAGCAGGCGATGGCCGAGGCGCAGACCTACGCCGAATGGGCGGAGATCGCCGCGGAGCATGACCAGCTGAGCGGGGCGGAAGAATGGCGTGAAACCCCCGCCAGCGACGAGTTCGACTTCCGACTGATCCAGTCCCGGGTGCAGTTGCTGAGGCGCTTGCGCCGCAAGGGCGATCTCGAGGGGCTCATGTATTACCTGCGCGAGGAACTGCACGGGAACCTGGGCAACATGGCCAATCCCGTTCTGTACCACCGATCGTTGCTCGGAACGAAACAGATCATCCACGACTTTCTCGACGAGGTGGACGGCGCCTTGACCGACCTCTGCGACGCCGACGAAAGTCGCCTGCCGAGAACCGCCAAGCTGCGCTTCTTCGACCGTGCCTCGGGCAGTTTCGGTCGATCGGCCCTCATGCTCAGCGGCGGGGCAACACTGGGGCTGTTTCACCTCGGGGTGATCCGAGAGCTCTGGGAGCAGCAGCTCCTGCCCTGGGTCGTTTCCGGATCCAGCGCCGGGTCGGTCATCGCCGGGGTCCTGGGCACCCACACGGACGACGAACTGGAAGCCGTATTCAACCCCAACCACATGGACATGATGTGGTCGCGGCTGACCGGCTTTCGCCAGCTCGTCCGTGGCGAGGGCATGCTGGACATCCGCGCCCTGCGCACCTCCATCGACCGCAATATCCCGCGCATGACATTCGAAGAAGCCTTTGCGCGCACCGGACGGCGGATCAACATCTCCGTGTCCCCGGCCGATCCGAACCAGTTTCCCCGCCTGCTGAATTACCTCACGGCGCCCCATGTCTGGGTGGGCCGGGCTGCGCTCGCGTCCAGCGCCATCCCGGGCCTCTTTCCGCCGGTGGTCCTGTATGCGAAGGACCGCGACGGGAACAGCGTGAAATACATGCCCAAGAGCCGCTGGATCGACGGCTCCGTGCACAACGACGTACCGAAACGCCATATCGGCCGAATGCACAACGTCAATCATTTCATCGTCAGCCAGACCAATCCGCATGTGGTGCCGTTTCTCAACGAGGAGCTGGATGGCCGTGGCATCCTGCCATTCGCGAGACAGCTCCTGATCCGCGGTCCGCTGGTGCAGATCGAGACCGTGCTGGAACTGGCGCAGCGTCATCTCAACGTTCCCGGACTCGATCGTCTCATCAAGAGCGCCCACGCAATCTCCAGCCAGCCCTATCGCGGGGACGTCACGATCTATCCCAGCCGGCAGGTCAGCGACTGGCTGTCAACCCTGGCCAACCCGACCCCGGAACTGCTGCGCAAGCTGGTGCTGGACGGGCGTCGGGCCGTCTGGCCGCGACTGGCCCATATCCGGAATACGACCTGCATCAGTCGTCGCTTCGACGCCTGCCGAAGCAAGATCGGCCGGCGTAGCGAAGTGCCGCGCAACCTGGCGCAAGTGCCGCGAAAAACCGCCCCGTGAAATTCGGCTGACGCGGTCCTCGGGTAAATCCACTGATTTTCTCAATCCGCACTCCTCGCAACGGGCCAATTGATTCATACCGTGCAACCAGGTTGCCGAACAGGCTAAGATCAATCTCAACGGAACAGCCGGACGAGATGACGCTGATGCACACGATGATCCTGCTGGTCGCCCTCCTGGGTCAGACCCAAACTGCACCGTCCAACGAGATCACCCTCATGATGCACGAGCGCTTCGCCTACGCGACGATGATGCGTACCGCGGTCATCCACGGTTATCTCGATCGCGCCATGCGCCACGCCCGGCAACTGAATTTTGCACTGGAAGAAATGTCCACCGTGCGCATCCGGCAACTCGCCGAAGCCGCCTCGAAAGCCACGACGCTGGCTGAAGCGGCCCAGGGCATCGCCAGGGTTGCCGAGGCCTGCGGCGACTGCCATGAGGAAAACAAGATCAATGTGGTGGTGATGGGTTACCAGGCGCCGCCCCTGGGCCAGGATTTGCGCGCACGCATGGGCCGACACATCTGGGCTGCGGACCGGATGTGGGAGGGCCTCGTGGCCCACAGCGAGTCATCCTGGGTTCGCGGCAGCAAGGCCCTTGCCCAGGACCCGTTCTTCACGCCCGACGACGAGATTCGCGTGCCGGAAGAGAAACTGGACGAGCTTTCCAGCATTGCTGCCGAAGGTGAGGCCGCCAAGCGCTGGACCAAGCGAGCGGAAGTCTATGGTCGCTTTCTCGGCGCCTGCGCGGACTGCCACGAAACCTACACCCACT
>JAWVZU010000272.1:0-4990 GCA_033722075.1 Lysobacterales bacterium | reverse complement strand
CGACCGAGACGCTCACCGAACAGCTCTATTTCCTGGTCGACCGACCCGACGGGCGCATCCTGGCCACGGGTGTCAGCGGCGACTGGCTGCTGTGGGGCGGCGACGGGATCACCTCATTTCCGGCAGATCCCGCACTTGGTCCGTCCTCGACCTACCCATCGCTGCGTGCGAATCCCGACGGCAGCATGATCCTCGGTACCGCCGACGGGCAGATCGTCTTCGTCGAGCCGGATGGAACCCGGGCCCGCGCAGTGCGGATCGGGCATGACTGGGTCGGCGGTCTCCACCGGACCGCCGACGGGACGGTGCTCGCGACCACCGACGGCGCGACGGTCGTCGCCGTGCCCTGGCCGCCGAGCTGGTTCCTGATCGATGCCGGCGATGGCCTGCACGGCACCATCCATGCCATTCGGCAAGCAGGCGACGAACTATACGCTCTCGGATCATCCGGGGTCTTCCGGATCGACCCGGCCGCCACGAATACCGACCGTGCGCAACGACTGGACTGGACGCCCTTCGAAGCCTGGGACCTGCTCGATGCCGGCGATGACCGGTTGCTGGCCGGTTCCTACCAGCTCTTCCGCGTCGATCGCGACGGCCGGTCCAAGGCAATTTCACAGCGCGACCTCTATCCCCGGTCCTTCCACCCCTCAAGCTTCGACCCGGACACGATCTGGGCCGCCACCGAAAAGGGACTTGCCCGGGTGGCGCGGGGACCGGAGGGATGGTCCGTCGCCGCCGACCTGAGCAGCATCGACACGCTGGTCACCAGCCTCATCGAAGTATCGCGCACCGAGCTCTGGGTCGGCACCTACGGCCTCGGGGCCTTGCGCGTGACCCTGAGTCCTGAACTTGACGAGATCGTCGCCCAGGACACCTTCGACGAGCTGGGGCTGAGCCCTGCCGTACGGCCATCGGTGATCCTGCGGGAAATCCAGGCCGGCCGCTATGCCCTGACCGCCGACGGAGTCTATCGCTGGACCGGGAACGAGTGGCGCTCCGACGACCTGTTCGGCCTGGTCGGGATCCTCGATTCGGGTGAGGAAATCGACCTGCGGGAATCGCCCGACGGGGACCTGTGGGCCTTCAGCTACCGCCATATCTATCGCCGATCACCCGGGGAGGACTGGCTCGACACTTACGTTCAAGCGGTATCCACCGGCCCCTTCGGCGGAATCGCCTTCACCGACCATGGCCCGCTTTTTGGCGCACTGGCCGCCTTGCTGCGCTACGCAGGCGACCATGATGAACAAACCCGAGTCCAGCCGGTGGTGCGCCTCAGAGACGTCCGTCACCGAGCACCGGGGGAGGACGACCGCTACCTCGTGCTGAACGACGGACAGCCAGCGACCTTTGCCGCCGGCCACGACCAATTCACCTTTCGTTTTGCTCTTCAGGATCTGCGCAACCCGGAAGCGGTGCGTTTTTCGGGACGGCTCAGGGGATTCGAGGAAAACTGGTCCGAGTGGAGCCGCACCGCCGAATACACCTATGGGTCGCTGGAGCCGGGTGCCTATCGGTTCGAGGTACGCGGACGCGATTCCACCGGGCAGATCAGCACCGCGCCGGCCTTCGAATTCGCGGTGGTTCCGCCCTGGCACCAACGAACCGGCCCCCGCCTGGCGGCACTCCTGGGCCTGTTCCTGTTCGGCGGCATCGTGGCCGCCGTGGCCATGCGCATCCGCAACCGCCAGCTGCGCCGCCAGAACCGGATGCTCGAGCAGCTGGTACGGGACCGCACCCGGGCCCTGTCGGACGCAAATCGTCAGCTCAAGGACCTGGCGGACAGCGACGGTCTGACCGGCCTGGCCAACCGGCGACGCTTCGATGCAGCGCTAGCGGATCTCTGGAACCTGCGCCCGCTGGCGCTGCTCATGCTGGACGTGGATCACTTCAAGGCCTACAACGACAGCAACGGCCACCTTGCCGGCGATGACCTGCTCCGGTCCGTCGCCTCGATCCTGCATTCGGAAGCCGGCCGCTACGGCGCGACGGCCGCGCGCTACGGCGGAGAAGAGTTCACCGTGATCCTGCCGGACTGCAATCGGGAAGAGGCAGCGGAGATCGCCGAAGGGCTACGCCGGCAGATCGAGACGAAAACCCCGGCCACGATCAGCATCGGCGTTGCCGGTGCCGTCGACGAGGATCGCCAGCCTGCAGACCTCGTGGAACGCGCCGATCGAGCGCTATACCGGGCCAAGGAACTGGGCCGCAACCAGGTTGTCCTGCTCTCCCGCGCGGAGGATTGAAGAAACCATGCAGCCGCCCCTCGAACAACGCCCGAAGGCCAGCGGCGCTCGCCCGCTACGGGCCGTTTGGCCTTACGTAATGGCCTATCGAACACGGCTCCTGCTGGCGTTGTTCTTCCTGCTGCTTGGTGCCGCGGCGGCGCTCGCCCTCCCCGCCGCCGTTCGGCAGATGATCGACCTGGGCTTCAGCCGCGAGAATGCGGCGGTCATCGATCGCTATTTCCTGATGTTCTTCGGCCTGGCGGCCCTGATGGCGCTGGCAGTCGGTCTGCGCTTCTACTTTGTCACCTGGATCGGGGAGCGGGTCGTGGCCGATATCCGGTCTGCGGTCTACGACCGGGTGATTCACATGAACCCGGCTTTTTTTGAGATCACCCGAACCGGTGAAGTTCTGTCGCGACTCAACACCGATACGACGCTGGTGCAGACGGTGGTCGGGTCCAGTGCGTCGATTGCCCTGCGGTCGGTCGTCATGCTGGCGGGCTCCTCGGTGCTCCTTCTCCTGACCAGCCCCCGGCTGGCCAGCCTCATGGCGCTGGTGATACCGCTGGTGGTGCTGCCGATCATCGTGCTCGGCCGCTGGGTGCGCCGCCTGTCCCGAAAGAGCCAGGACAGTATCGCCGATTTCAGCGCCCTGGCGGGGGAGACGCTCAACGCCATTCAGACCGTTCAGGCCTTCAATCAGGACAGCCGCGAGGGGGGCCGCTTCTCGATCAGTGTCGAGAAAGCCTTCCATATTGCCATCCGCCGCACCTGGGCCCGCGCGGCCATGTCCGTGTCGATCGTGATGCTGGTGTTCGGCGCCATCGTGCTCGTGCTTTGGACCGGGGCGAAGGACGTGATCGCCGGCTCCATGACCGGCGGAGAGCTCAGCCAGTTCATCCTGTATGCAATGATCGCGGCCAGTTCGACCGGCGCACTTACCGAGGTCTGGGGCGATGTCCAGCGCGCCGCCGGGGCCATGGAGCGGTTGGCGGAGCTGCTCGGTGCCGAACCGGAAATCCGCATCGTGGACGATCCCGAGCCGTTTCCCGAACCGCCGCGAGGCGAGATTCGTTTCGAGGCGGTCGGGTTCAGCTATCCGGCTCGTCCGGAGGCGCGGGCGCTGGACGATCTCTCGTTCGTGATCGAGCCCGGTGAGACGGTGGCACTGGTGGGGCCATCGGGCGCCGGTAAGTCGACCATCTTCCAGCTCCTGTTGCGCTTCTACGATCCACAGACGGGAACCATCCGGATCGACGGCGTGGATCTGGCCAGGACCCGCCCGGACTGGCTGCGCGAACGCCTCAGCCTGGTCCCGCAGGATACGGTGTTGTTCTCGGCCAACGCGCTGGAGAATATCCGCTACGGCCATCCGGACGCGGATCGGTATGCGGTCGAGGCAGCGGCGCGCCTCGCCCATGCGAACGAGTTCCTTGAAGCACTCCCGGATGGCTACGAGACTCACCTCGGCGAACGCGGCGTGCGCCTTTCCGGCGGACAGCGGCAACGCATCGCGATCGCCCGTGCCCTGTTGAAAGACCCGCCCGTGTTGCTGCTCGACGAGGCCACCAGCTCGCTGGACGCCGAGAGCGAGCGCCAGATCCAGGCTGCGATCGAAGAGATCTCGGAAAACCGGACCACAGTCATCATTGCGCACAGGCTGGCAACGGTCAGGCATGCCGATCGGATCCTGGTGATCGACCAGGGCCGCCTCGCCGCCAGCGGCACGCATCGGGAGCTGGTCGATGAAAGCGAACTCTACGCCCGTCTGGCAAAACTGCAGTTCGCGGCCTGACCCGTGCTATTTATTAGCGGTTACTGTTGCGCGGTCCGCGCAATTCTGGAATCCTCCATTGCATAACGAATTGACGCGTGCGGGGAGCGCATGTCCGATCTGAGCGGGCAACCCAGTCTTTCCCAGTGGAAGGTGATGATCGTCGACGACGAGGAGTCTGTGCACCAGGTCACGGAACTGGTGCTCAGCGACTTCACGTTCGAAGACCGTCCCCTGGAGTTCCTGCACGCCTATTCTGGCGAGGAAGCGCGCGAGCTGTTTGGCGAGCATCCCGATATCGCCCTCGTACTCCTGGACGTGGTAATGGAATCCGACCGGGCCGGACTGGAACTGGTGGACGTGATTCGCAACGATCTGGGCAATCAGCAGGTCCGCATCATTCTTCGCACCGGCCAGCCCGGGCAGGCCCCGGAAGAAGAAGTGATCGTCCGCTACGACATCAACGGCTACAAGGAAAAGACCGAACTCACTGCCCAGAAGCTGTTTACGACGGTCTACTCGGCGCTCCGCTCCTACCGCGACATCACCATCATCGAGCGCAACAAGAAGGGGCTGGAGAAGGTCATCGAGTCGACCGCCTACATCTTCGGTCACGAGACTTCGCGTGATTTCGCCTCGGCGGTGCTCGAGCAGGTCGCATCCCTGCTGCGCATGGAACAGGGCGTGCTGTACTGCCGACCGGTCGAGGGCGACGACGGCGACCTGGATTTCGACGTGGCTGCGGCAACCGGGGAGTATTCGGTCTACCTGCCCAGCAACGGCAAGGAGTCCCTCCCGGAGAACATGCTGGCGCTGCTGGAAGAGGCCTACCGACGCAAGACCAACCTGTACGAGAACAGTCACTGCGTGTTGCATTTCACCGACACCAGCGAGAAGGAGAGTCTGCTCTACGTGGGCAAGACGCCGGAACTCTCCGAGTGGGAACAACAGCTTGTCGAACTGTTTTGCACCAATGTCTCCATTG
>JAWVZU010000271.1:0-5021 GCA_033722075.1 Lysobacterales bacterium | reverse complement strand
GGACCCATGCTATGGTCATCGGTCTGACCGGCGCACGGCTTTGACGCGCCGAAGAACCGAAGTGGAGGGCGATCATGACTTTGCATATGGAAACCGGACCCCTGAGTTGGAAACAGGCAGGAGACGGCGGGTCGACGGGACTTCGCGAACTCCCGCTCGCTCGGGTCACGCGTCGTGATTTCCTGGCCGGGATTGCCGCGGGGACCGGCTTTGCCTTCGCCCTGAGCCTCGCCGGGAGCGGACCCGCTCGCGCGGACAGCACGGCGGGTGGACTGAAGAACGCCAAGGGCGGCGATGCGACGCCGAGCCTGTTCATCTCCATCGAGAGCGACGGCACGGTCAAGCTCACCTGCCACCGCTCGGAGATGGGGCAGCAGGTGTGGACTGCCATGGCCCAGATCCTGGCGGACGAGCTGGAAGCCGACTGGGACCGGATCGAGATCGTCCAGGCCATCGGGCACCCGAAATACGGCGACCAGAATACGGACGGTTCGCGCTCGGTACGGCGCAACCTCACTCGCCTGCGGACCGCCGGCGCGGGCATGCGGCACATGCTCGAGGCCGCCGCGGCGCAGCGCTGGGATGTGAAGGCCGAAGAATGTCACGGCAAGCTCCACGAGGTCGTCCACGGCCCATCGGGACGTCGCATCGGCTATGGCGAACTCGCAGCCGATGCCGCGGAGATCCCCGTGCCGGAACTGGACGCGGTGCGCCTGAAGGACCGCGAGGACTGGCGCTATATCGGCAAGGACGTGGCCTCGCTGACAGTTCCCAGGATCATCGTCGGTCAGGGCACCTTCGGCATCGACGTGCAGATGCCGGACCTGGTGCACGCCGTGATCGCCCGTCCACCCGTGGTCTTCGGTCGGGTGAAATCGCTCGATGACAGCAAGGCGCTGGAGGTGCCCGGTGTGCTGCAGGTCATCCAGCTCGATGCGCTGGAGCCCCCGGCGACGTTCAAGCCCTTGGGCGGCGTGGCGGTCATCGCGAAAGACACCTGGTCGGCCATCCGGGGACGCGATGCGCTGGAGATCGAATGGGAGGCGGGAGAAAACGGGGACTATGACTCGACCGCGTTCCGCAAGCAGTTGCTGGAAACGGCCAACCAGTCCGGACAGGTCCGGCGCAAGCGGGGCGACGTGCAGAAAGCGTTGGATTCCGCTGCCAAGAAGATCTCGGCCGACTATTACGTGCCTCACCTGTCCCAGTCGCCGATGGAGCCCCCGGCGGCGACGGCCCGCTGGGACGGCGATCAGTGCGAGGTCCGGGCCTGCGTGCAGGCGCCCCAGTCTGCGCGATCGACGGTCGCTGGCGTCACCGGCGTGGAGCCGGAGCAGGTTACCGTCACGCCCACGTGGCTGGGCGGCGCCTTCGGGCGTAAATCCAAGCCCGACTTCGCGGCCGAAGCCGCAGTGCTGGCGCGCAAGGTCGGCAAGCCGGTGAAGGTGACCTGGACCCGCGAGGACGACCTGCAGCACGGCTATTTCCACTCCGTCAGCGCCCAGCACCTGGAAGGCGCCCTCGACGAGGAGGGCCGCTGCACCGCGTTCCTGCACCGCACCGTGTTTCCGCCGATTCCGTCGACGTTTCAGGCAGGAGTCACCGATCCGTCCTGGGGCGAACTCAGGCTGGGGGCCACCGACAATCCTTTTGTCGTTCCGAACCTGCAGCTCGAGACCGGCCCGGCCCCGGCCAAGGTACGCATCGGCTGGCTGCGGTCCGTGGCCAACGTGTACCACGCCTTTGCGATCCAGAGCTTTGCCGCGGAGCTGGCCGCGGCCGCAGACCGGGATCCGAAGGACTTCCTGCTGGAACTGATCGGCCCGCCGCGCCTGGTGGACCCTCGAGAGGAAGGCGCCGAATACGACAACTACGGCGATCCGATGGAGGAATACCCGATCGACACGGGCCGGCTGGCCGACGTCACCAACATGGCCGCCGAGATGGCGGGTTGGGGTCGTGAGCTGCCTCAAGGGCACGGCCTGGGCATCGCCGCGCACCGTTCGTTCCTGAGCTACGTGGCCACCGTGGTGGAGGTCAAGGTGGACGACTCCGGGCGCCTGACCATTCCAGGTGTGTGGTCTGCCATCGATGCCGGCACGGTGGTGAATACCCGCCACGTCGAGGCACAGATGGAGGGCGGTTGCCTTTACGGCCTGTCCAACGCGCTTTACGGCGAGATCACCGCGAAGAACGGGGCCATCGAGCAGAGCAACTTCCCGTCCTGGCGGCTGATGAAGATGAGCGAGGCGCCGCGCCACTTCGAAGTGAAGATCATGGCCTCGCACGCCCCGCCCGGCGGGGTTGGAGAGCCGCCCACGCCGCCCGCGGCACCGGCTTTGACCAACGCGATCTTCGCCGCCACCGGCAAGCGCATTCGCAACCTGCCGATCTTCGGATCGAAGGGCAATCAACTGGACCTGGGAGGTGAGTCATGAGCACCAAGCTGACCGTCAACGGCAAGGCCGTCGAGCTCGACGTTCCCGCGGAAATGCCCCTGCTCTGGGCGTTGCGCGACCACCTCCAGCTCACCGGGACGAAATACGGTTGTGGCATTTCCCAATGCGGGGCGTGCACCGTTCACGTGGACGGCAAGCCCCGGCGCGCATGCGTAACGCCGCTGAGCAGCGTTGCGGGCTCGTCGGTCACCACCATCGAAGGGGTGGACGGGCCCGAGGCAAAGGCCGTGCGCGAGGCCTGGAAGGCCATCGACGTGCCCCAGTGCGGCTACTGCCAGTCCGGCCAGATCATGTCAGCCGTCGACCTGCTGAAGAACAACCCGCAGCCTAGCGACGAGGACATCGACAAGGCCATGGACGGCAACCTGTGCCGCTGCGCCACCTACGTGCGGATCCGGCGGGCGATCAAGGACGCATCAGCTGCCTTGGGCTAGGAAGTTCGGAGACCCGGACCGCAGAACTGCGCGCCCCTAACCGAACGCCCAGGTCAGGAACCAATGGCCGGGGAGGAAGACGAGCACCGGAAAACCCACCATGCTGATGCCCAGGTGGGCGAGCGGGTGCCAGGGCCGATGCCGCGTCGGCCCAAAGCCGTGAACCCAGTTGATGTTGCGCTCGGGGTCGGTCAGCAGGTAGCTCAGCGGCAGCACGATCCAGCCGATACCGATGACATAGGGGAGCGCATCAGTCCGGTAGCCGAGTCGCCAAACCGCCCACACCAGGACCACCAGCAGGGGAATGTGGAACAGCGAGACGCCGCGCAGCCATAGCGGTCTTTCCTTCTCGAACATGTAGTCGGCGAGACCGCTCACGCTGCGGCCGCTGAGGAGGCGGCCGAAGAAACTGGCGTTCCAGAGCAACTCCGGCAGCAGCACGGCGGCGGTGAGCACGCTCGCGATCAGCGCCGACTCCAGCCACAGACCCGCAACCATCCCGAACAGCGCAATGTCGGAAAACCACAGAAAATTCTGCGGTCCGTAGCGGTACCAGTAGATCACGGCCACGCCGACGGCCATGACCGTATAGCCGATCTTCACCCAAAGCGGGATCATGGTGCGGTCGGTTCTCCCAGGTTCACCCCGGCGACCAATATATCCCAAGTGACGCAGCCGACGGCGCTCTGCGAGCGCCAAAGCGGGAACCATGAAGACATAAAGACTTGAAGGGGGACATGGGGGGCGCCATACGGCTAAACCGCCTATTCTTGGGGTTCTTTCTTCACGTCGTCATGCCTTCATGGTTGCGCTTTAATTCGGACAACATGGCGAAAGCTGGGCGACCAGATCACGCAAACCTGATCCGTTTCTGCGTTACCGGCTCCGCCGCTGCAAATGTGCGGCCGTGCAGATCAATATCAAAGCCAACAGTATCGGTCCACCCCAGCCCGACAGCCCGGGCACCGCACGAGCTATGGGGGCCGATCCGGAAAGAAATTGTCCGCGCGCCCTACTGCCAACTGCCGGCGGCAGTGTCCTTCGATCGATAAGCTTGCCAGTATCAGCGTCAAACACGTGGAGCCGCAACGGGTCCGGTTGATAGAACTCGCGTGGGCAAGGGAACAGCGGAGGACAAAGCGGCTCGTCTGTGGCGTGAACCATGTAGAGCCGCCGCCCATCGACGTCCAAATTGAAACCGGAGACCAACGGGGAAGTTTCAATGACTTCGCCGGAGAAAATTCCGTCCTTCAACTTATCCGTGCTGAGCACCAACACAGCAGACAGGGACGGAACGAACAAGCGGGTCGATACAGGATCATATTGCAGCGCGTCGGAAATGGGCTTATTGGTAGTATTTTGAACGACCTGCAAGACCTCGAGTTCATCGTTCTCCAACGAAATAACGGAAACCGAGTTACCCGTATCGGCATAAAGTAATTGATTCTTCTTGTCGATTGCTCCGCCAGTAAATTTCCCGTTTGACCTACCGACGATGTCGTGACTGTCCAGGTCGAAAATCAACAGCTCTGGACTAGCAAACACATAGGCGCGCCGCCTCTCTGTATCGAGAACCAGGCGCGAACCACGGTAGCCAACTTGTAGTGAATCCATGACAGCGAAACTATCGGGTGACAGCCAACTCAGCTCTCCCTCCCAAGTCAATGCAAGCAAGGCGCCTGGGTCAGCAGCCGGATCCTCCTCCATGGCGATGATGAGGCCCACGCCTGAGCGTGAACGTTCAATTTCCAGGGACTCTGCATTGACTCGGTAAAGCTGCCGGAGATAGGTGCCGACGAAGACTTGCTTTGTTCGGTCCGATACCAAGACTGTATACGGCAGCTCGATGTCAACACGCCCCAGGATCTGTCCAGACGCGAGATCGAACACGCCAAGACGGTAATCGTAGGTCGAGTCATACCCGTATTTGCTTAGATGAAACAGGGTGATGGGCAGATATGCAGTTGTGGACTTTGCGCCCAGGGCGCTGCTCACGCACATGAGGTTAAGCGCAAGCGCAACGAACAGCGGGCGGTACGGAGATTTTCTTGGCATTGCCTTTAGATCATCCTTGATCTGCGCGGGCCTGACAGGCGAGAAGCAACATCTGAAATCCAAATTTGATTGC
>JAWVZU010000270.1:0-5025 GCA_033722075.1 Lysobacterales bacterium | reverse complement strand
GCTTCCGCCGGGCGGGTCATCGCCGCGATGATGCTGTCCTTTTTCTCGGCCGTGGACAGGATCCCCACCAGGTCCTCCCGCTTCAGGTCATGGCTGGAGACCATTTCCTCGATGAATGCATCGATGCCGGGATGCACCGTGTCCAGCGATCCGGTCTCGGCAACGGCCGCACCGGCCAATGCAATAAGGGGCAGCAGCAAGCACTTCATCGATCGATCGCCATCCTTCTTTTGGTCATGTTCATCTGGACTTGAGGAACCGGCGATGTCCGTAAATGGACATTATGATGCCGAATCCTGCCATCAAGCTGACGATGGACGTCCCGCCGTAGCTCACCAGGGGGAGCGGAACACCGACCACCGGCAGCAGGCCGCTGATCATGCCGGCGTTGACCGCGACGTAGACGAAAAACGTCATGGTCAGAGCGCCGGCAAGCAGCCGACCGTAAGTGTCCTTGGCCAGCGTGGCAATGGTCAAGCATCGGAAGATGATGAACAGGTAGATTCCGAAGAGGATCAACACACCGACCAGCCCGAATTCCTCCGCCAGCACGGCGAGTATGAAATCCGTCGAGCTTTCCGGCAGAAAATCGAGGTGAGCCTGGGTCCCGTTCTGCCAGCCCTTGCCGTAGAGCCCGCCGGAACCGACTGCGACCTTGGACTGGATGATGTTCCAACCCCGCCCCAGCGGATCACCCTCCGGGTTCAGCAGGGTCAATACCCGGGCGCGCTGGTAGTCGTGCATGAAGTGCCATAGCACCGGGCTGGCCGCCGCGCCCAGCGCCGCCAGCAGCCCGATGATGCGCCAGCTCAGGCCGGCCAGAAACAGCACGAAAACGCCGCTCACCCCCACCAGCAGCGCGGTTCCGAGGTCCGGCTGACGCACGATCAGACCGGCGGGGATGGCGATGAGAAACAGGCAGACGCCCAGTTCGATCCAGCGCGGCGGCAGCTGGCGCCGATGCAGGTACCAGGCGAGCATCATGGGCAGGGAAAGCTTCATCAGCTCGGATGGCTGGAATCGGACGAAGCCCAGGTCCAGCCAGCGCTGCGCACCCCGGCCCTCGCCGAGAATGGCGACCACCATCAGCATCACTACGCTGACCAGATAGGCTGCCGGAGTCCAGTTGCGGAGCATCTGTGGCGGGACCTGCGAGAACACCACGAGCACCACGGCGCCCACTCCAAACCGAATGCCCTGCCGAACGACCGAACCGCTGTCGGCTTCGGTGGCGCTGTACAGAACCACCAACCCGAGCCCGACGAGGATCAGCAGGGCCCCGACCAGGCTCCCGTCAGCGGACGGGCGGCGCAGCAGGAAGCCGGGGATACGCAGGGCAGGCGTCATGGCAGCTCCAGGTAGGCCTGAACGACCTCGCGGGCAAGGGGAGCAGCCACGCTTGCTCCGCCTCCGCCGTGCTCGACGACGACCGCAACCGCGATTCGTGGCGCCTCCGTGGGAGCAAACCCGACGAACAAGGCATGATTGCGCAGGTGTTCGGGCAGTTCGTCCTGCTCGCGCTCGTCTTCCTCGTCCTGGCTGCGACCGTAGACCTGCGCGGTCCCGGTTTTACCGGCCATCCGATACCCCGGATCGTCCGCCATTACTGCCCGCGCGGTACCGCGTGAGCCATGCAGCACCGCTTCCATCCCGTCGATGACGACCTCCCAGTTCTGCCAGTCGGCAACCGGGATCTCCCGGACCGGCGGCGGCGCCTCGTTCACGATATCGCCGACCAGCGGGTCACGGACGGCATGCAGCAGGTGCAGGTGCCGCGTTTCCCCGCGCATGGCCAACGCCGAAATGCCGTGCGCCAACTGCAGCGGCGTGGTCACCATGAAGCCTTGGCCGATGCCTGCAATGACCGTTTCGCCCGGATACCAGGGTTGCGCGTGCACCCGCCGCTTCCATTCGCGGGATGGGAGCACCCCCGAGGATTCGCCCAGCAGGTCCAGCCCGGTCGGCTGACCGAACCCGAACTGGGCGAGGTAATCGTGGATCCGCTCGATGCCCAGGTCCACGGCCAACTCATAGAAGTACACGTTGACCGACTGCTCGATGGCCTGGACCACGTTCACCCGACCATGGCCACCCTTCTTCCAGTCCCGGTAACGACGCTCCTGGCCCGCCAGTCGGAAGAATCCGCGGGAGAAAACCGTGTCCTCCGGCGTGATCACGCCCAGCTCCAGACCGGCCAGCGCCATGTACGGCTTGATGGTCGAACCCGGCTCATAGCCGCCCTGCAGGGCGCGGTTGAACAGCGGCCGGTACCGGGAATTGAGCAGCTCGCGATAGGCCTGGGCACTGATTCCGTTCACGAACAAGTTGGGGTCGAAGCTTGGGTTGCTCGCCATGGCGAGGATTTCCCCGGATGCCGGCTCCACCGCAACCACCGCGCCCGGCCTTTCCCCGAGTGCCGCTTCCGCTGCGAGCTGCAGGCGCACGTCGATGGTCAGAAAGAGGTCGTGGCCGCTCACCGATGGGTTGCTCTCGAGGACACCCAGCACCCGCCCCTGGGCATTGGTCTCGACCTGCTCGTAGCCGACCGTGCCGTGCAGCCGGTCCTCGTAGAACCGCTCGATTCCCGTCTTGCCCAGGTGCGAAGTGGCCGCATAGTCCGACGCGTCGACCTTTTTCAGATCGTCCGGACCCAGCCGTCCGACGTAGCCCACGAGATGCGCCAGGCTGGGCCCGAAGGGATAGACCCGGTTCTGGTAGGCGACGATGTCCACCCCGTTGAAGCGGTGCCGGTTCACCGCGAAGGCCGCCGCCTCGGTCTCGGTGAGCCGCAGGCGCAGGGGGATGCCCTGGAAAGACGGCCGGGCCCGGCGGAGCTGCTCGAAGCGCTCCAGGTCGTCCTCCGCCAGGGTGATCAGGCGGCCCAGTCGTTCCAGGGTCTGCTCGAGGTCCTCGACCTGCTCGGGGACCAGTTCGAGGCGATAGGCGGGGCGGTTGTCGGCCAGCAGGACGCCGTTTCGATCGAAGATCAGACCGCGATTGGGCGGCACGGCGCGAATCTTCACCCGATTGGCCTCGGACTGGGTGATGAAGTCGTCGTGCTTGACGATCTGCAGGTAGAAAAACCGGGTCGCGAGGATCAGGAATACCAGCACGATCAGGGCGAAGCCGATCCAGGCCCTGACCCGGAAGAGGTGCGCCTCGCGCAGCGTGTCCTTCAGCGGTTTGTAGGCCGGCCGTTTCATCTTCGTCGCAGGCGCCGACGGCTCTCGTCGAGAATGAGGAACACCCACGGCCAGAGCAGCATGGCGACGAAAGGCGGCCAGAGTATGCGCCAGTCGGGCAGGCCCTGGCCGGAAAGCGCAAGGATCCAGACATGGATCAGCCGGTCATTGAGGAGGACCGCAAGGACTGCGAAAGCCTGCTGCCAGAGTGGAAAAAAGCGGATCCGCAGCCGGAAGCGGCCGACGATATAGGCAATGATGATCAGGCTCAGGGCGTGGTGACCAAGCAGCGTGCCGAGGACCAGGTCCAGGAACAGCCCGGCCACGAAGGCGGTGCCCAATCCCACCTGGCCCGGCGCCTCGAGGCGCCAGTAGATGAGGATCAGGGCCATCCAGTAGGGGCGGACCCAGACCATCGCGTCGGGCAGCGGCAGGATGGTGAGGATCGCGGCCGCCACAAAGGACAGGAAGATCAGGCCCGGTTGACGCTTGGCCGCCATCAGGGGACTTCGCTCTCGTTGAGGGCGGTCGACTCCGAGTTCAGCTCGGACGGCAGCTGATCCGGCCAGACCAGCAGGACCTCCCGGCTGCGATCGATGGCGGCGGTCGGATGGGCGAGCACCCGCAGGAAAGCACTCCCCGGATCGCGATGCACCTCGTCCACCTCCCCCACCGGGAAGCCCGCCGGAAAGCGCCCGCCCAGCCCGGAGGTGACCAGCAGGTCCCCGGCCCGGATATCGGCGCTGGGCGGCACGTCCTGGAGGAGCAATTGGTCGGGATGGCCGGTGCCGTAGGCGATGGTCCTGAGCCCCGTGCGGTTGACCGTCACCGGAATCGCATGGCTGGGATCGGTGATCAGACGGACAAAGGCGGTCAGCTGCGAAACGCGCTCCACCTGGCCGAGGATTCCGCCCGCGTCGGCGACCGGCTGACCGATGAAGATCCCGTCCCGTTCACCCCGGTTCAGCGCGACCCGGTGAATGAACGGGTCCAGGTCGATTTCGATCAATTCGCCGACGATCACCCGTTCACCGAGTTCGGAGGACGAATCGAGCAACGCCCGCAGGCGCTGGTTCTCGGCCCGCAGCGCCGCCAACCGGTTGAGCTGCGCCTGGGCCAGCAGCCAGCGCCGGCGGAGATCCTCGTTCTCGGAAAGCAGTTCGCCCCGCTCGCTCAGGGCTTCGGCGACGCTGCTCGTGGCGTGCACCGGCCAGTCGATGACCTGGTAGACGGGATAGACCAGCGAACTCAGCATCGCCCGAACCCGGTCCAGGTAGCCGCTCTGGTGATCGGAAACCATCAGCAGCACGGCCACGACGCAATAGGCCGCCAGATGGGCAGCCGTGCTCGCGCCGCGATCGGCGAGGGCAAGGTCACGTTGGTAGGTGGATTGGGCCAATTCCGTCCGTTGGCCAAAAACTAGGCCAATTGTAAACGACTCAGTGGTCGTTCACGATTGGCCATCCGTGGCCAACGCGAACATGGGAATCGAATTTTGCGAAATCCGATTCCCTTCATTTTCAACCAGTTGACAATGCCGGCACCTCCATGTGCCGGGAAAGCGCTGCCGGTTCAGAAAAACCTTGAACGCGCTCCGGCTACACAGGATTCGGAAGCGAAAAAACTCAAAGGTTCAGTCGAAGGAGAAGAAATCGTCCCCATGCTGGTCCATCAGCTCCAGGGCCCGGCCGCCGCCCCGCGCCACGCAGGTGAGCGGATCCTCGGCGACCATCACCGGCAGTCCGGTCTCGGCGGCGATGAGGCGGTCGATGTCGCGCAGCAGCGCACCACCCCCGGTCAGCACGATGCCGCTCTCGGCGATATCCGCCGCGAGTTCCGGCGG
>JAWVZU010000269.1:0-5031 GCA_033722075.1 Lysobacterales bacterium | reverse complement strand
CGAGGCTCGGAGAAATCGCCGCCGAAGGGGTACCCAACTACTTTGGTCCACAGCGTTTTGGAAACTACGGTTCGAACCTGCGAGCCGCGATGGCCCGCGGCCGATTGCCACGGCAACGACGCTCGCTGGCCCTGTCAGCGGCCCGGGCGTTCCTCTTCAATGCAGTGCTCGGCGAGCGCGTCGCGGCCGGATGCTGGGACCGGGGACTTTCCGGTGAAGTCTGGATGCCCCGGGGCAGCCGAGGGATTTTCGGTCCGGATGCGGACCCGGTCGATACGGAGCCGCGTTGCCGAAACGGTGAGATCGATCCGACCGGTCCGCTCTGGGGCCGCGACACGCTCGCAACCGGGGACGCCGTCAGGGAACTGGAACAGGCGGTGGTGGGTGAATGGCCCGCTTTTGCGCAATTTCTCGAGCGGGCCGGACTGCGCCAGGAGCGCCGCCGCCTGAGGCTGGTGCCCGGCGATCTCGCCTGGAGCTGGATGGATGGCGACCTTGAACTGCGCTTCGCCCTGGAGCCGGGCGCATTTGCCACGACCGTTCTGAGCGAACTGGGTGCGGTTCAGCCGCCCGCGGTCACCAGCTGAAACACCACCGTCAGCGCGCCGAGCGCTATGGCGCTGCCCGCCACGAACAGGTCCTCGCGCCGGGCAAGCGCAAGGAAGCCGAGAACCACTGCCAGCCCGCCGGTGATGCCGCTGCCCACGGCAAGCCGCCGGTCGATATCCCAGTCGGCGTAGAATGGCTGCGCTGAGTCCGGCTCTTCGCCTTCCATTGCTGCGCGAAGTTCGGCTGCCGTTTCCCGGAAGGATTCCGCCAGAGTAGGTTCCGGTGCGAAAGGACCCGCGAAATGACTCACCACGGCGACGATCAACGCAAATCCGCCCAGCAGCAGCCCGATCGATCCCAGAATGCTTCGTCGTTTCATGGGGCGCAATCCTATCACCGGTACAGTTAGCCCGGACATTGCACGAGTTACCTGCGCATCATCGGTGCGAGTAATTCGAATCAATGAGTTACGCTCACCGCAGGTTGATCTTGGGGCGTTCAGTTTGCGCGCTGTCGGTTTTTCGCCCGATCTCGCGCGCCGTCTCGCCCGATCGCCCTTATAACGTAGTTCCTGCTACGCTGTTGCGGCCGATCGAACAAGCTGGCATCGCGAGCTCGACCGACAAAAGCGTCGGGAGCGATTTTCGGACAGCGCAGCTGGCCCCGCACGGGCGGAGGGCAGGAGGCCCGAAGCAAATTCCCGACAACTCATGCGACATCCGGGCTAAGTCATGCGAATCGTGACCCACACCTGCTCCAACACCGAGATCGTCTGCGCCCTGGGTCTGGGAGACCAGATCGTCGGAACGGACGACCATTCCGACTATCCCCCTGAGATCGTCAGGGAAACGGCGCGTATCGGTCCGGATCAGGAGATCGACGTCGAGCGGGTTGCAGCCCTGAAACCGGACCTGGTCATCACGTCACTCACGATCCCGGGCCACGAACAGTGCGTGGCACGACTGCAGCAGGCGGGCTTGCCGATGCTGGTCGTAGAACCCACCCGGCTCGAACACGTGCCTCGGGATATCCGAGTGATCGCCGATGCGCTGGGCGTGCCGGATCGTGGCGAGGCGCTTGCCCGCCGGTTCGAAGCAGCGCTGGTCGCTGCGCCGGTGGCATCCCCGCGCCCGCGAGTCCTCGTGGAGTGGTGGCCGAAGCCGGTCATCGTGCCCGGGCGTGACTCGTGGGTGACGCAGCTCCTGGACCTCGCCGGGGGCATCAATCCCTGGTCTGAGCTCGATGCCAAGAGTGGGCCCGTGGAAGATGCCGAGGTGCTGGCGGCGGCGCCGGACGCGGTGGTGATCTCCTGGTGCGGAGTCCCGTTCGAGAAGTACCGGCCCGAGGTGGTTCGGCGCCGTGATGCCTGGCAGGGACTGCGGGCAATTGAACGCGACCGCATCTATTGCGTCACCGAAGCGTGGCTGGGCCGGCCCGGCCCGCGGCTCATCGAGGGGCTGGCTGCCCTGAAGTCCATTGTTGCGCATTGCGTGGACGAAACTCCGGTGCAACGCCGATTCGGTTGTTGAGCAAGTGCCGCTTACAGTAATCTACGGGGCTTCAACGACTTAACTCGGATTCGTCACCTCATGAACAGAACGAGATGGTCCGCATGCCTTCTTGGCGCCTTTCTGGTTGCCACCGGGCATGCCGAAGAGTGGCGCCGAGAGGCAGCCCTGGCGGAAGCTTCCAGCCCGACAGCGGCGGCTGAAATCCAGCGGCTGCTTTCTTCAGTGCCCTGGTCGCCGCAGCAGGTCGTGGCCGACGACGTCGAAAGGATCATGGGGGCGGACCTGCCCGCGCCGGCCCGCGAGCGGATCCTCTACGAGTTCGCATTCGCCCTGCGCGACTTGCCGCCACAGAGTCACGTCTTGCCCGTTTTGGACGCGCTGACCGAATACCAGGCTGCGGTGCTGGTCCCCTCCGAGTTTACCCGCCATCCGGTACCGCTTTACAACGTAGCCGCAGCGGCGGCCGGCACACTACACGCCTGGGCTGCGGAAACGCAGCGTGATTTGACCCTGGCGGCCCTGGACCGGGGCAACTTCGAACACTTCGACCGGCTTGCCGGGGCGCCCCTGAGCGCCCCCGAAATCCAGGGGCTGCGGCAGGCAATCAGTGCCATCTCGCCAGCGGAACTCGAAATCACCTGGCCGGCCTGGCAGACGGTGCTGGAGCAACGCCCGGAAGCCGCCTCGCTGGCCGAGCCGCTGAGTCGCGCCTTCGGCGACGCGCGGGCGCTGGAAACCGCCGCCCGCTTTGGTACGAGCGTTCCACTGGTTGCGCGGGCGGATGACATGCTACCCGCGGATCAGGCAGTCGCCTTTTGGAAACAGCTTGCGTCAAGTGACCTTCCGGGGGCCGGTCCGTCCATGGTTCGCCTGGCGGAGTATGGTGAGCTGAACGCTGCAAAGACGCACCGGGTGGTCCATGCCTTGGCGGATCCGCAGACCGGAGCGGACATGGCCCTGGCGCTGGCCCGGGGCGGCGCCGTCGATGTACTGGCGGCTGTCGCGCTGGATGCCGACCAGCCGGAACTGGCGCGCAAGCGGGCAGCGCTGGGCCTGAAGCTCGAGGGTTCGGACGGCTCCCGCACCGCCCTGAAACAGCTGCAGGCGGATCCGTCGGCGGCCGGGTTTGCCGATGAGGTGGCAAAATGGGTCGATTGATCGCTTGCCTGCTGCTGCTTTCCCTCAGCGCCGGTGCGTCCGCGCAACGGCTTGCCGAATGGACCGAGGGCCCGGGGGAGCTGGGCCTGGGCTATCCGGTCCCGATTCCGGTGGATACGGCCTTGCCCTTCAACGGCTTCAGGACCTACTCGGGATTGTTCATCCGCCATCAGAATTTCATGCTGACCCGCGATCTGGTGGATGGATTCGTGGTGGGCCGGACCATGGAAAACCGGGAAATCTGGGCCTATCGTCTGGGAGACTCGGACTTCGTCACGCCCACCGGCTTGCCCGAGTCGGCCGTGATGATCCAGGGCGGAGTCCACGCCCGGGAATGGCAGTCTCCGGAGGTGCTGACCGGTCTGATGGAGTGGATTCTCCTGCGCGCGGATGACGACTGGGTTCACGAATATCTTCTGGATCATATGAACATCGTCATGATCCCGGTCCTCAACGTGGACGGATTCCTCCAGACGCAGCGCTATCCACGGTCCAACTATCTCGAGAGCGACCCCATGTCCGACACCTGGCCGCGCGACGGGCGGATGCGACGCAAGAACATGCGCAGCGTGGACCAGGACCTGTTTACCGTCGCGGACCACCTATTGGGTGTCGACCTGAACCGTAATAACGCCCCGTTCTGGAATTCCGGCGGTTCCTCCGGCGATCGCGAGTCGATCGTCTACCGGGGAACGGGACCGGAGTCGGAGCCGGAAATCCGCGCCATGATTTCAGCCGCGGAGCTGGCCCCGGCGAGTCGCCTGCGGGCCTTCACCGATGTCCACTCCTATGCCCAGTTGATCTATTCGATTCGAACCGACAACTCGCGCCGCAATGCCATTCAATCCCAGCTGCTGGCCGACTTCGCGGGCCATCAAGCGGAGTTGCCGGGCAACAAGGTCTATCCCGAGGTGAGCTTTCCGCTGGTCGGGTCCACGGACGAGTACTTTGCATTCAACTTCCAGGTCCCGTCCTGGACGCTCGAAGTCGAACCTTCCGACGGAACCCGCGCCGGATTGCCGGGCGGCGGAGCCGACTATGGCGGGCTCGGTTCCAACTCCCACGACGGGTTCATTCTGCCGGCCGATCAAGTCCGGCGAGTCCGGGATACCCTCGCCGAGAGCTTTGTGGTCGTCTACTACCATCAGGCCGGGCCGCCCTCCGTGACCGCTCTGCGCTTCATCGACAGCGCGACCGGCGCGGTCGTCTATGACGCGGAGTGGGATGTGGTGGACGCTGACACGCGCGTCCTCCATCTCGACGTGCTCCAGCCCCTCGAAGCGGGCCGGGCCTACCGTCTGTGGGTGGCCTTCGACAAGCCGATGCGCTATCGCGAAAACGGATTGGTCGCGCCGTTGCCGGGGCAGCCGCGCTTCGGCAACAGCGCCGTTGCGGGCCTTTCCCGGGAAGGGCAGAGCCTGCCTTTCGCGCGGGTGGAGCTGCGCTGGACCAATACCGCCGGCGGTTCGCCCGACGGTTACCTGCGCTACGCCGACGACACCTTCGTGCAGGACTTGGTGCTGGCAGAGGAGGTTGTGGACGAGGCCGATGGTGTCGTTGACGTCACGATCGAAATTGCCGCCAACGATATGGTCGGTCAGAACAATGATGCGGATCCCGCGACCCCGGTCGACTGGGGGCCGGGTCACTGGGTGGGCTACGAGGACGGGAACGGTGTCGAAGGGGATATCGGCGGGGTTGACCGGACCCTGCAGGTGCCGATCACGGCGATCGATCAACCGGCGGCTTTCCTCATGCAGCCGGGAAACACGGCAGCCTATTTCGATCCGACCCACACCGGGGAGGGTTTCCT
>JAWVZU010000268.1:0-5066 GCA_033722075.1 Lysobacterales bacterium | reverse complement strand
TCCCGACGGGCCGGTGCCACTCTTCGGATTGTCCACGTCGTGGCTGCCCAGCGCGTACTCGTGGGTCAGCGTCTCGCCGCGATCCAGCGCCTTGTGAATCCACTCGATAAACCAGTCGGCATGCTTCTTGTCCATGACGTCGCGGATGGACTTTCCGAGCAGCCCACTGGGATCGTCATACTTGTCGCGGCTCGTGCCGCCGATCACCTCCACGTACGTGCCGTCCTCGTCGAGGACGAAGACCGGCTCCGGCAAGGTGCGGGCAACAGCTTTGAGGATTGAATCGGTGTGCTTGGATGGGCTGTTCAAAGCCATATGATCCCTGTCTAATGGATAAAGCATGGCAAGTTTGGGCCGGTAGCACAATGTATCCTTCGTCAGGGGCGCTTTGTTCCTGCCTGAGGCTGCGCTAAGCTTCTGGAAACAATGAATAAATTCATCTGAGACGATGGAGTTCAAGGACTATTACAAGGTCCTGGGGGTCAACCGTGAGGCCTCCCAGGATGAGATCAAGCGGGCCTACCGCAAGTTGGCGCGCAAATACCATCCTGATGTGAGCCAGGAAAGCGATGCGGAGGATCGTTTCAAGGAAGTGGGCGAGGCCTATGAGGTCCTGAAGGACCCGGAAAAGCGAGCAGCCTATGACCAGCTTGGCGCCAACTGGAAAGCGGGCCAGGATTTCCGGCCACCACCGAACTGGGACGAGGGCTTCGAGTTTCACGGGGGCGGATTCTCCGACGCCGATGCGGCCGGGTTCAGTGATTTCTTCGAGAGCCTCTTCGGGCAGGGGTTTGCTTCCCGGGCTGGCCCTCGCGGCAGAGGCCGGGAACGCGGTGAGAACACCTACGCGAAGGTCCTGATCGATCTTCAGGACGCCTACGAGGGGGCGACGCGACAACTCGAGCTGAAGCATACCGAACTGGATGAGGAAGGTCGGCCGCGGGTGCGCGAGCGGACTCTGAGAGTACGTATTCCCAAGGGAGTCCGGCAAGGCCAGCACATTCGACTGGCGGGCCAGGGGCAACCCGGCATCGGCGGTGGCAAGGCCGGCGATCTGCTGCTGGAGATCCAGTTCAAGCCCCACCCTCATTATCATGTCGAAGGCCGCGACGTATTGCTTCATCTGCCGGTTGCGCCTTGGGAAGCAGCGCTGGGGGCAACGGTGAAGGCCCCGACGCCGGGGGGTCCCGTCGACCTGAAGATTCCTGCCGGATCCGGCGCGGGCCGCAAGTTGCGACTGTCCGGCCGCGGAATTCCGTCCAGCCGGCCCGGAGACCTCTACGTCGTGCTGGAGCTGGTGCTGCCGCCGGCGCGAACGGAGTCGGACAAGGCGGCCTACGAGAACCTGCGCAAGGCGCTTGATTTCAATCCAAGAGAAGCGCTGGGAGTGTGACCATGACAAGGCGCGAACATCAATCTCTGTCCGGCGAACTCCTCGACGAGGGCGGCGAGCTCACGCTCGGCGAGCTTTGCCGGATCTGCAGCGTATCCGAAGACCGGATCATGGAGCTGGTTGAAGAAGGCATCGTAGAACCCGGAGGCCGTGATCCGAGCCGCTGGCGCTTCCGTTCGGTCAGTGTCCGCCGAGTGCGCTGCGCCGTTCGCCTGGAGCGCGATCTGGGCATCAACGCCCCCGGCGCGGCGCTTGCGCTGGATCTGCTGGATGAACTGGAAGTTCTGCGCGCCCGGCTCAGGCGCTTCGAGAGAGGCTGATCCGGGCTCGGGCTGCTTACCCGTTGCCGCCCTGGAGGATGACGGATAGATCCTGTTCGCGGCCATCCCGCCACACCCGAAGCGTGACCTGATCGCCGATTCGTTGCTCATCGAGAACGGCCAGGAGGTCCCTTACACTGGTGATCGGTACGCCGTTCAGCGCCACGATGACGTCACCGGGGATGATGTTGCCGCGGCGGTCGCTGCGCGTCCCCCGGATGCCCGCGGCTTCAGCGGCTGAACCGGGCTCGACGCGGAGAACGACGACACCCTCCAGGTTCAGCTGGCGCGTTACCGCTTCGTTGAGATCCGAGTCGATCCGGATGCCGAGACTGGGCCGGATGTACTGTCCTTGTGCGATCAGTTGCGGCACCACCCGGTTGACCGTATCCACGGGCACGGCAAAGCCGATGCCGGCGTAGGCCCCGGAAGGGCTGTAGATGGCGGTATTGATCCCGATCAGCCGTCCCGCACTGTCCAGCAGCGGACCGCCGGAATTACCCGGGTTGATGGCCGCGTCCGTCTGGATGAGCTGTTCGATGGACGAACCGTCGTCGTTGGGCAGCGAGCGGTTCAGTGCCGAGACGATGCCGGTGGTAAGGGTGTAGTCGAGGCCGAAAGGATTGCCGATGGCAAAGACTTTCTGGCCGACCTGGAGATCGCCGCTGGTGCCCAGTGGAATCTGCGGCGGCCCGTCGAAGGGCACGTTGATCCGCAGCACGGCCAGGTCGTGGGCCGGGCTGGTTCCGATAAGCACCGCCGTGTAGCTGCGCCCGTCGTTGAGGCGGACCGTCGCTTCCGAGGCGCCCTGGATGACGTGATTGTTGGTGACGATGTGCCCCAGGTCATCCCAGACAAAACCGGAGCCGGTGCCGCGAGGGACGCTGAAAACGTCCCGGGTCCAGTAGTCGAAGACCCGCTGGGTGGTCGAAATGAATACGACCGACGACCGGGTCTGTTCGAAGATGCTGATGGTCGTTTTTTCGTCATCCGCGAGTTCCCCGCGAGCGGTAACGGCCCGCGGCTCGGCCCCCAGACCGTACAGATAACGCTGAATCAGCGGCACGAACTGCCAGACGATGACGACCAGGACCACGGTCCAGACGATCCAGCGCAGGCGGCGCAGGACGATGTCCGTTTCGGCGGTCATGAGAAGATCTTCCTGCGGGCGGTTGGGTTCGTCCGGAGCAGGACTTCAGCCTCCCTTGAGGCGCCTGAACTCGCTTTCCTCGAAGCGGCGGGCAAGCACGCGAACGAATGCGGCCATCCAGGGCTTCATGGTCTTGAGTTCCCCGTGGATGACCTCCGAGTCGATCTTGATCAGCTTCACGTCACTCTCGGCAATGACGCTGGCCGTTCGCGGAGTGGAGGCAAAGATGGCCGTCTCTCCGAAGACTTCACCGGGCCCCAGGCGTCCGATCTCGATCTGCTTGCCGTCGATATCCCGGTGCAAGCTCACCTCGCCGCGGACGATGATGTAACCGGCGTCGCCGTCGTCGCCCTCGCGGATGATGACCTCCCCGGCACCGAAGGAAACCTTGGGCAGCGCGCCGCCGCCTCTCAGGATCGACTGGATGTCCTTCCTTAGTTCGCCGATGCTCGCGTAGCGTTCGTCGGGATCGCTCGCCATGGCCTTGTGCGTGATGGCAAACAGCTTGTCGGGGAGAATTCCGGCAAACTCGCCCGGTTCCAGGAGCTTGAAACTACTGCTCTGAGCCATCCGCAGCGAACTGTTTGGCGATTCCGAAGCGAAGGGCGCGTGGCCGGCAATGAAGCGGTAGAGGATTGCGCCGATGGCAAAAACGTCGGTGCGACCGTCGACCGGTTTCCCCAGGGCCTGCTCCGGCGCCATGTAGCTCGGCGTGCCGAAGACGAGGTCGCGAGCCTCCTCGTCCGGAAGCTCCGGCAACCGGTCACGGACCCAGTCCCCGGACTCGGCTTCCTCCAGCGTGCCGTCCATGAGACGCGCGCCACCCCAGTCCATGAGATAGACCCGACCGAATTCGCCCACCATGATGTTGGCCGGTTTGACGTCGCAATGAACGACGCCCCGGCTGTGCGCATACTCGAGCGCGTCACAGACCCGGCCCAGGACCCGCAGCAGATCGATCATCCCGTCGTAGTCGGGTGCGGCCTGCTCGTTGAACATGTCGCTGAGGTTGCGTCCGTCCACCAGTCCCATGCTGAAATGTACGCCCACTTCCGGGCTGTCCTCGAGCCGGTGGACGGCGACGATGTTCGGGTGCTCCAGCTGGGCAATGATCTGGGCCTCGCGGAGAAAGCCCCGCACGAGCATGGGCTCGGCGTAGCTGGCCCGCTTCAGGGACTTGACGGCGACCCGCCGCTGCAGGTTGGCTTCGAAAGCGATGTTGATGGCGCCGACGCCGCCGCTCTCGACTTCCTTTTCGATCTGTAGTGCCTCGACTTCGTCATGAACGGCCGCCTTGATCAACTTGCGGACCAGTGCGTCCCGGTAGCCGACCTCCTGGCGTGTCTGCTCGGCGTCGATCTGCGCGATCGTCGTGGGCTGATCGGCATTTGCGTGCTTCTTGTCGTCCGTCGCCATGGGCCGAGCTACTGGTTACCGTGAGTCCGACCGGTCTCGATGACCTTCTGCAGCGACGCAACCGCGCCCCCGATATCGGCCAGTTCAGCCGGAAGGATGAGCGTATTGTTGGCCTTCGCGAGGTTGCCGAATTCGCGCACATATTGCTCCGCAACGCGCAGGTTGACCGCCGCCTCGCCGCCCGGCGCGTTGATCGCCTCAGCGATCTTGCGCAGACCCTCTGCGGTCGCTATGGCGATGAGCTCGATCTCGCGCGCCTTGCCCTCGGCCTCGTTGATCTGCTTCATCTTCTGCGCCTCGGACAGGTTGATCATCTCGGCCTTCTCGCCCAGGGACACGTTGATCTTGGCTTCCTTCTCGCCCTCGGACTTGGCAACAACCGCGCGCCGCTCGCGCTCGGCTCGCATCTGCTTCTCCAGCGCGTCCGTCACCGTCGGCGGCGGATGGATATTGCTGATCTCGTAGCGCAGGACCTTGATGCCCCAGGGCTGGGCGGCGGAGTCCAGCGCTTCCACGACCTGGGCGTTGATGTTGTCGCGCTCCTCGAAGGTCTGGTCCAGTTCGATCTTGCCAATCACCGAGCGCAGGGTGGTCTGGGCCAGCTGAATGGCGGCATACACGTAATCCTCGATGCCGTAGCTGGCCATCTTGGCGTCGATGACCTGGAGGTAGAGGACCCCGTCGACCTCGACGGCGATGTTGTCCTTGGTGATGCAGGTCTGCTGGGCTACATCGATGGCCTGTTCCTTCAAGGTGTGCTTGTAGGCGACCTTGTCGACGAAGGGGA
>JAWVZU010000267.1:0-5082 GCA_033722075.1 Lysobacterales bacterium | reverse complement strand
GATCCAGGACGCCGTCGATGACGAGCTTCATCAAGGTGGCCTGGGGCGCCGGCAGCTCCGCACTTCCGAAGCCGAAGGCCTTGGCCAGCAGCAGGACCGAGAGGCAGACGAAGACCGCGGAAGTGATGACGCCGATGAGTTCCCCGGTCTGCTGGCGCCGCGGCGTGGCGCCGATCAGGAAGCCCGACTTCAGGTCCTGGGACGTATCGCCGGAGATCGACGCGGCGATGGCGACCACGGTGCCGACCACGAGGGTCGTGGCCTTGCCCTGCAGGTCGGTCCAGCCCAGGGCAAGGAAGATGGTCGAGGTCCCAAGCAGGGCGGCGATGGTCATGCCGCTGGTCGGATTGGAAGTCACGCCAACCAGACCCACGATGCGTGACGCGACGGTCACGAAGAAGAACGCAAATACGATCACGCAGATGGCCGCAGCCAGCCGGGGGCCGAAACCGCCGACATCACCGAAGATTGCCGGCACGCCGGCCAGGACCAGCGCCAGCACCACCAGGGCGGCCCCAACGAACTTCAGCGGCAGGTCGTTGGATGTCCGAAGGACAGCATCGGCCGTGACATTGGCCTTGTCTATCTGCTGACTCAGCCCGCGGGCCCCTTCCTTGAAGCTCTCGATCATCACCGGGATGGTGCGGATCAGGGTGATGATCCCGGCCGGGGCCACGGCGCCGGCACCGATGTAGCGAACATAACGGGTCCATAGCTGGCTGGGCGACATGTCGGCAATGAGATTGACCGTCTCGGGATAGAGCGGCACGCCGCGCCCGGCGCCCCAGTAGGCGATCGCCGGAATGATGATCAGCCAGGCCAGGAGGCCGCCGCCGACCATGATCGACGCAATCCGCGGGCCCAGGATGAACCCGACGCCGAACAGCGCCGCGGAGAGGTCCATGCCGACCTCGGCCTTCTTGATGAGCGGGATCTTGAGCGAGGCGTGGCCGGGAATCACCTGCAGCCAGCCGGTCAGGAACTTGAAGGCGGCACCGGCGCCCAGGCCGACGAAGACGTCCTTGGCCCGGCTCCCACCGATCTCGCTGGCGACCAGCACCTCGGCACAGGCCGTCCCTTCCGGGTAGGGGAGGTTGCCGTGTTCCTTCTCGATCAGGAATTTTCTCAACGGGATCATGAACAAGACCCCGATCAGGCCGCCGCACATGGCCAGGAGAGTCATCTGCAGCAATCCGGGCGCGACGCCCCACATGAACAGCGCGGGCAGGGTGAAGATCACCCCCGAGGCGAGCGAGCTCGAGGCGGAGCCGGTGGTCTGGGCAATGTTGGTCTCGAGGATCGTGCCGTGGACGCCGAAACGCTGAAGTGCGCGAAACGCGGCGACGGTCATGACCGCTACCGGGATGGACGTGCTGATGGTGAGGCCGGCCCGGAGTCCCAGATAGGCATTCGCCGCACCGAAGACGATGCCGAAGATGATCCCCATGACCACCGCCTTGAGGGTGAACTCCGCAGGTGACTCGGACGCGGGGACGTAGGGCGGATAGCTCTCGCCAGGCTTGAGGGGAATGTAAGCGCGCGGGTCGAGTCCTTTCTGCTCCAAGACAGGTCTCCGATTGAGCCAGCGGATCGGCTAACATTAGCCGCGTCGCCAACCGGACTCAACTCAATGGAACACAGCGCATTCGTCACCGGGGCCAATCGGGGCATCGGATTCGAGATCTGCCGCCAGCTCGGCCGCCTCGGTTACCGGGTCCTGGTCGGCGCCCGGGATCCCCAGTCTGGCGAGGAGGCGGCGGCGAAGCTGCGCGCTGAAGGGTTCGATGCGGAGCCCGAACACCTGGACGTCGGCGACAGCGCGTCCATCAGTGGCTGCCTGGGCCGACTGCGGAGTCGGCGAGAATCGCTGGGCATCTGGATCAACAATGCGGGCGTCTATCCTCAGGGCAGCCTGCTGGAAATCAGCCCGGAGACGCTCGGCCAGACCTTGCAGATCAACACGCTGGGGGCAGCCTGGTGCGCCATGGCGGTAGTACCGCTGATGATCGAACAGGGCTACGGGCGAATCGTCAATGTCTCCAGCGGTTATGGCTCGTTTGCCGAGGGTCTCGAGGGACCGGCCGCCTACAGCGTGAGCAAGGCGGCGCTGAACGCGGTCACGGTAAAGCTGGCCGAAGCGGTACCGGCGACGATCAAGGTCAATGCGGCCTGTCCGGGCTGGGTCCGAACCCGCATGGGTGGGCCGGACGCCGACCGAAGCGTGGAAGAGGGCGCCGACACGCCGGTCTGGCTGGCGACGCTGGATGACGATGGGCCGAGCGGCGGCTTCTTCCGAAATCGCAAGCCGATCGACTGGTAACGCCATGCTCGAGTCCGCCTATCTCACGCTCGTCGACCTGTTCACCAGCTTGCTTCCCGAAACGGTCGCCGTCGCAGCGGTGTTCCTGCTGATCGCACTCCTTATCGCCTGGGTCCTGGAGAGCATCGATGCACTGATCGGTCATCGGCTCGACCGCCTGGGCATCCGGCCGCGGACCTACTCGGGACTGCTGGGTATCCTGGCGGCGCCGCTGCTGCACAGCGGTTTCGGCCATCTCGCGGCCAATACGGTCCCGCTCTTCATCCTCGGTTGCCTGATTGCCTTCAGCGATCCGGAAGTGCTGCTCCTGGTCACCATCATGGGTTGGATCCTGAGCGGTTTCGGCGCCTGGCTGCTCGGGTCGAGCAAGTCCAGGCACCTGGGGGCGAGCGGGCTGGTCTTCGCCTATTTCGGTTTCCTGCTTGCCTTCGGCGTGACCCGCCAGAGCCCGCTTGCCATTGCCATCGCTGCAGTGGCGGTCGTGCTCTACGGGGGCATGATCTGGGGCCTGGTGCCGTTCCGCGAGGGACGATCCTGGCAGAGTCACTTTTTCGGCTTCGCCTCCGGCGTCGCGTGTGCCGTGTTCCTGGTGCCGCTACGGGACTCGATGGCTGCGGATGCCCTGCAGGCTGCCGGCCAGCTTTAGCCCTGAACTGCCACCCGATCCGTGCTGATTTCCGATGAGAAACAGTTCATCTTCGTCCACGTCCGCAAGGCGGCGGGCTCTTCCATGAGACGCGTTCTCCGTCCCTATGCCGTGGCGAAGTCGAGCGGGCGGATGAACAAGCTGCTCAGCCGGGCGGGACTTGTGCGGGACTATCGCCGCCGCTGGTTCCGGCACCACGCCGCCCTGAGCGATGCACAGCAATCGATGCCGGCCGATCGCTTTCGCAGCTATTTCAAGTTTGCCTTTGTGCGCAACCCGTGGGACCGGCTGGTTTCGGAATACGAGTTCCTGAGGGGATTTCCTCGCCACCGCCGCCATCAGCGCGCGATGCAACTTTCCTTTCCGGAGTTCGTGCGTTATCAGGCAACTCGCTCCGACGCCTACCAGTTTCCCATGCTCTGCGATCGCAGTGGCCAGGTGGGCATGGACTTCATCGGCCGCTTCGAGAACCTCCAGGCCGATTTCGATCACGTATGCCACATGCTGCGGCTCGAACCGATCGAACTGCCACATGCCAATCGTGGTGAGACGCGCGACCCGGCTGAATATTACGACGCGGAGACCATCGAGTTCGTCCGCGAGACCTGGCGGGACGCGGTCGAGCTCTTCGGCTATACGGGCCCCGGAAAATAAAAAGGCCGGGCACAGGGCCCGGCCTTTATCGAGTCACAGATGGGACGGGTGGTTACGGCCCGGTGCTGGCGCCGCTCCCGATGTGCTTGTCGAAGAACTCCGCCATGGCGGTGTAGAGCTCAATGCGATTCTCCTGTTTGGCGAACCCGTGACCCTCGTCGTTCTTCACCATCCACTCATAGGGCTTCCCGTGCTCTTCCATCTCGTCACGCAGGATGTCCGCGTGCCTGATGCTCACCCGCGGGTCCTTGCGGCCGTGGACGATGAAGACCGGCGCCCGGATGTTCTCGACATGGTTGACCGGCGAAATTTCGGCCAGGAATTCTTCTTCCGTCTCCGGATCGCCGACCCGGTCCTTCATCTGGGCAGCACCCAGGTTCCAGCGATCGGGCATGGTCTTGAACAGCAGTGCGATGTCGGTCACGCCGACGTAGTTCACGCCGCACTTGTACAGTTCAGGAGTGAACACCATGCCGGCCATGGTGGCGTAGCCACCGTAGCTTCCACCGTAGATGCAGACCCGTTCGGGATCGGCGATGCCTTCCTCGATGGCCCACTTCACCCCGTCGGTGATGTCATTCTGCATGTTCCGCCCCCACTGCTTGTAGCTGGCGGTGAGGTGCTTGCGGCCGTAGCCCGTGGAGCCGCGGAAGTTCATCTGCAGTACCGCATAACCGCGGCTGGCGAAGAACTGGTGCTCGGGGTTGAAGCCCCAGAAATCACGCGCCCAGGGGCCGCCGTGAGGATTGACGATCAGCGGCAGGTCCTCGCCGTCCGAACCCTTCGGCGTGGTCAGGTAGCCATGAATGGTCAGGCCGTCGCGGGACGTGTAGCTGATCGGACGCATTTCGGTCATGTCGGCCGGATCGATCCAGGGCATGCGCTCGACCAGCGGCTCGAGCTTGCCTTCGCTGCGGTCGAAGAGGTAGAAGCCGCCCGGATCCGTGTCGCTGCTGGTGGACACGACCAGTGTATCTTCCTCGTCGTCCAAGCTGACGATGTTCACGACCTTGTCGGGGAAGGCATTCTCCAGGCCCGTCATCATCGCGGTGAATTCCTCGTCCAGCCCAACCCAGTGGGGCTTGCTGGTGAAGTAGGTCGCGCCCAGGATCTTCTCCTGCTTGTCGGACCAGATCAGACCGCCGGCGTCATATTCGTCGTGACGGAAGATCAGCTCTCCAAGTTCACCGCTGGTCGGGTCATACTTGTAGATGCCGGCGGTGTCCTTGTCCTGGAACGACTGCACGTACCAGGTCTTGTTGTCGTAGGCGAAGCCCATCGGCTGGATGCCCTTGGGATCGTCGTAGTGGAAGCGGGCGACGGTCTGCCATTCGTCCTCTTCCGAATCGCGATACCAGACCTCGTTATAGAGCTTGTCCTGGGTGAATGCGCCGCGGATCTTGCCGTCGTGGTCGGTGATCCAGCCGGCGACGGTGCCCGGGTTGCGCTCGACCATCTTCAT
>JAWVZU010000266.1:0-5101 GCA_033722075.1 Lysobacterales bacterium | reverse complement strand
GCTGGATCGTCGATCCGCTGGACGGGACCCGCAATTTCATCCATGACATTCCGCATTTCAGCATCTCGATTGCGCTGCGGGTGCACGGTCGGATCGAACATGGGGTGATCTACGACCCGATTCGCGAGGAACTGTTTACCGCGAGTCATGGCGGTGGCGCGTTTCTGAATGACCGTCGGATCCGGGTCGGCGACCAGAAGAACCTCGACCGGGCCATGTTCGCCACCGGGTTCCCTTTCCGGGCCCGTCAGCGGCTGGACGATTACATGCGGCTGTTCCGGGCCATCCTGGACGAAACGGGAGATGTCAGGCGGGCCGGATCAGCGGCACTGGACCTTGCCTACGTGGCGGCCGGCCGTCTGGACGGGTTCTGGGAACTGGGACTGTCACCCTGGGACATGGCTGCCGGTGCACTCCTGATCCAGGAGGCGGGCGGGATGGCGACCGACTTCTCCGGCGGGCGCGACTTCATGGAAACGGGCGATATCGTCGCCGGCAACCTCAAGATCGTCGCCAAGCTGCAGCAGCTTATCCGGGCGAACTGGAAGGGCTGAGGTTCAACCCGAATATTGCACGACTGCCCCCGGGGTCAGCGGTCGGTCATCCCCTCGAAGAAATCCTTCACGCTGTCCAGCCAGGACGTGCTCTTCGGGCTCTGTCGCTTGGGATCGTCGCCGAAGGTCTCGTCGAATTCCCGGAGCATTTCCTTCTGCTTCTTGTTCAGCTTTACGGGCGTTTCGACCACCACCCGGCACAGGAGGTCGCCGGGCGCATGGCTGCGCACCGATTTGACGCCCTTGCCCCGCAGCCGGAACAGCTTTCCGGATTGGGTCTCCGCAGGGATCTTCAGCATGACATGGGAGTTCAGGGTCGGGACCTTCATTTCCCCGCCCAAGGCCGCGGTGGTGAAGCGGATCGGGATCTCGCAATAGAGGTGGTCCCCTTCCCGCTGGAAGATTGGATGCTCACGCACGTGGACTTCGACGTAGAGATCGCCGGGCGGTGACCCGGACTCCCCGGCCTCGCCCTCTCCGGCCAGCCGAATGCGGTCGCCATCGTCGACACCCGGCGGGATCTTGACCGAAAGCTTCTTGTCTTCCCGTACGCGGCCTGCCCCATGGCAACGGTGGCAGGGGTTCTCGACCACGTTGCCCCGTCCGCGGCAGGCTGGACAGGTCTGCTGAACCGAGAAGATGCCCTGCTGCATGCGAACCTGACCATGGCCGGCGCAGGTGCTGCAGGTCGACTGCTTGCCGTCCTCCGAACCGGAACCTGCGCAACCTTCGCAGGTGACCTGGGTGGGAACGTTGATCTCCTTGGAAACGCCATTGACCGCTTCCTCCAGATCCAGCTCCAGCGGATAGCGCAGGTCCGCGCCCCGGCGCTGGCGTCGTCGCCCGGTGCCGAAGATGTCTCCGAAAATATCGCCGAAGATATCGCCGACGTCCCCGCTGAACCCACCGCGGAAGCCGCCGTTTCCGGCTCCGGCGACGCCCTCGTGTCCAAACTGGTCGTAGGCCGCCCGTTTCTGGTCATCGGCCAGGATCTCGTAGGCTTCCTTGGCTTCCTTGAAACGGTCCTGGGCCTCCGGGTCGGGATTTCGATCCGGATGGTATTTCATGGCCAGCTTGCGGAAGGCCTTCTTCAGTTCCGCCTTGTCGGCGCTCTTGGAGACGCCCAGGACTTCGTAGTAGTCGCGTTTCGACACCAGATTCGCTTATTCGTAGCTAGTTGGCTATCAGGTCCAGATTGGGTTGGGGCCCGGCCAATTCAAGAAAAGAAAAGCCCCGGCGCGGGCCGGGGCTTGTATTGAGAGCGCGATTCACGCCAAGCGATGCGGTCGCTGCTACTTGTTGTCGTCCTTGACCTCTTCGAACTCGGCATCGACCACGTCGTCGTCGCTGCCTTCTTCGGACCCGCTGGCGGCATCGGCTGCCTCCTGGGCGCCCGCAGCCGCTTCGGCCTGGGCCTGGGCAGCCTTCTGCATCACCGGCTGGGCGGCTTCCTGCAGCGCGTTGGTGCCGGATTCGATGGCATCCTTGTCGTCCCCTTTCATCGCCTCCTCGAGGGTCTTGATGGCGGCTTCGACCGGCTCCTTGTCGCTTTCGCTCAGCGCGTCGCCGGCTTCGCTGATGGACTGGCGCACGGTGTGAACCAGCGCATCGGCCTGGTTGCGCGCGGTGACCAGCTCGTGGAAACGCTTGTCCTCGTCCTTGTGCGCTTCGGCGTCTTCGACCATCCGGTTGATCTCGTCCTCGCTCAGACCTGAACCGGCCTTGATCTCGATGCGCTGCTCCTTGCCGGTATCCTTGTCCTTGGCGGACACATGCAGGATGCCGTTGGCGTCGATGTCGAAGGTGACGTCGATCTGCGGCATGCCACGCGGCGCCGAGCGGATTCCGGCAAGGTCGAACTTGGCCAGCGACTTGTTGGCCGAGGCCATCTCGCGCTCGCCCTGCAGAACATGCACGGTCACCGCGGTCTGGTTGTCCTCCGCCGTCGAGAAGACCTGGGAGGCTTTTGTCGGAATGGTCGTGTTCTTCTCGATCAATTTCGTGAACACGCCGCCGAGGGTCTCGATACCCAGCGACAGCGGCGTCACGTCGAGCAGCAACACGTCCTTCACATCACCGGACAGCACGCCGCCCTGGATTGCGGCACCGATGGCGACCGCCTCATCCGGGTTGACGTCCTTGCGCGGCTCCTTGCCGAAGAACTCGGCCACGGTCTCCTGCACCAGCGGCATCCGCGTCTGGCCGCCGACCAGGATCACCTCGTTGATGTCGGAGACCTTCAGGCCGGCATCGTTCAGAGCCGTGCGGCAGGGACCGACGGTCTGCTTGACCAGCTCGCCGACCAGCGACTCGAGCTTGGCCCGGGTCACCTTGATGTTGAGGTGCTTCGGTCCGGTCTGGTCCGCGGTGATGTAAGGCAGGTTGACCTCCGTCTGCTGACTGGAAGACAACTCGATCTTGGCTCGTTCGGCACCTTCGCGCAGCCGCTGCAGAGCCAGCGGATCGTTGCGCAGGTTGATGCCCTGGTCTTTCTTGAATTCCTCGACCAGGTAGTCGATGAGCTTCTTGTCGAAGTCCTCGCCGCCCAGGAACGTATCGCCGTTGGTGGCCAGCACTTCGAACTGCTTCTCGCCATCGACATCCGCGATCTCGATGATGGAGATGTCGAAGGTCCCGCCGCCGAGGTCATAGACCGCGATCTTGCGATCGCCGCCCTTCTTGTCCAACCCGTAGGCCAGTGCGGCCGCCGTCGGCTCGTTGATGATCCGCTTGACGTCGAGACCGGCGATCTTGCCCGCATCCTTGGTCGCCTGGCGCTGGGAATCGTTGAAGTAGGCCGGGACGGTGATCACCGCCTCGGTCACGTCTTCGCCCAGGAAGTCCTCGGCGGTCTTCTTCATCTTCATGAGCACCCGCGCCGAGATCTCCGGCGGGGCCATCTTCTTGCCGTTGGCCTCGACCCAGGCGTCCCCGTTGTCCGCCTCGACGATCTTGTACGGCACGATGTCACGATCCTTCTGGACCACGTCTTCGCTGTACTTGCGGCCGATCAGGCGCTTGACGGCGTGCAGCGTGTTGTCCGGGTTGGTGACGGCCTGGCGCTTGGCCGGCTGTCCGACCAGCACCTCGCCGTCCTTGGTGAAGGCGACAATCGACGGCGTCGTCCGATCGCCTTCCGCGTTTTCGATGACCCGGGGTTTCTCACCGTCCATGACTGCCACGCAGGAGTTGGTGGTTCCCAGGTCAATACCGATGATTCTACCCATGGTATCGCTCCTAAATTGCTAATCTAACTGGTAAAATTCTCTGCGAAAGAGATGGGGGCTAAAGGGGCTAATTCAACCCGTTTGGGAGCCCGGCTAGCGCGCCACGATCACTCTCGCCGGCCGCAGGAGCCGCCCCTGCAGCGTGAACCCTTTCTGCACGACCGTGACGACCGTATCCGGCTCCTGGTCTTCACTCGGCACCATGCTGATCGCCTCGTGCAATTCCGGGTCGAAACGTTCGCCCTCCGGATCAACGACCGCCAGGCCGTGCTGCCCGAGGACCTTTTCGAGCATCTTGAAGGTCAGCTCCTTGCCTTCGCGCAATTGTTCGACACTCACCTGTTCGCCCTGAGCCGCCTCCAGGCCCCGTTCGAGGCTGTCGCGCACATCCAGCAAGTCCGTCATGAAACGCTCCAGGGCGAACTTCCTGGCATTCTCGATTTCCCGTTGGGTCCGGCGGCGCAGATTTTCCATCTCGGCCCGGACTCGCAGAGCCTCGTCGGCGCGTTCGCGGGCTTCGGCTTCGGCCTTGGCCAGCCGTTCCTGCAGCATTTCGACGGATACGGGATCCGCAGTCTCTTCGCCGTCACCGGCCGCTTCGTCGTCGACGTCCTGGATTTCGATTTCGGCGGCGTCTTCGACATCCGTTGCCGGCTTGTTGTGTTCGGGTTCGTTCATGGTGGTCCGTGCTTCCAAATCTTGGCTGCACGCCCAACGTGGGTTCTCAGCTTTTCTGATTCAAGATCGACGTCAACGCCCCGGCGGTTGCCTGGACCACGGAAATCACCCGGTCGTAGGCCATGCGCGTCGGCCCGATCACCCCCAGTACCCCAACCACCTCGTCGTCGATCTGGTAAGGCGCACTCACTACGCTGCAATGCCCCAGCACCTCGGATCCACACTCTTCGCCGATGAACAGGCGCACCCCGTCCGCGCCGACGCACTGTTCCAGCAGGTAGAGGATTTCCCGCTTCTCCTGGAAGGCATCGAAGAGCGACTTGAGCAGATCGAGGTCCGCCATTTCCCGGTACTGCATCAGGTTGGTCTGGCCGCTCAGGACGACGTCGGAGGCATCCTTCGCACTGAACGCCTGCCCTGCCACTTCGATGGCATCCTCCATGAGCCGGTCCATTTGCTGCTTGGCCGATCCCAGGTCAGCGACGATTCGTCCCCGGATGTCCGTCAGGCGCAGACCGGCGTACTCACGATTGAGATAATTCGCGGCCCGTTCGAGCTGACGATCGGTGAACGGCCGGTCCGTTTCCAGGAGCCGGTTCTGCACTTCTCCATCCTCGAACACGAGGATGGCCAGCAGCTGCT
>JAWVZU010000265.1:0-5103 GCA_033722075.1 Lysobacterales bacterium | reverse complement strand
GATCAGCAGGATGATCAGTGCGATGCATAGCGCGATTCCGGGAACGGCAATTCAGGAGATTCGCTTGAACTTCTCGATAGCTTGACGTTGAAGTTCGATCGATTCCTGGACCTGCTTCATGGAACAATCAATCTGCTCCCTGGCAATCGCCAGCTGTTCTTCCTGCCGTTGCAGAGATAGCCGCTGGGTGTCCCCGGTCTCGATCAGGAGATTGCGGATTTCGTTTCTGCCGCTCAAGACCTTGGTTTTCGCGCCGTGACAGAAACTTCAGTGTCCGGTGTCGGTGCCCTACCTCAGGGTTAATGCCGGAGAGGCGTGTAGCGCAAGGAAGTATACCGAGGAAGCTCCAGCCCCGCTTCGGGGCTGGAGAGTGGCCGTGAACGTTCGGGAGTAGCACGGCATGCCTAGATTAACCGAATCGACCTCTGGAAATCCAGAGATCAGGGCTCGGATTTGTCGTTTCCACCCTTGACCGGTTCCGGGCAGCGGAGGATAGTGAAGATGGACCGCGCATATTGGCTTCTTTGCCCGGACTGTCGTCGCAGGACCGCAATGCCGCTTGATATCGAATTCCTCCATGGCATCATCGACTCCATCGTCGAGGAGGTTGCAGTCATCGACGAGGAGGGCTTGATCCGATTCGTCAACCGTGCCTGGGTCGAGTTCGGCCATTCCAACCGCGTCGACATCGACGAGTGGGAAGGCATCGACTATCTGGAAGTCTGCGATCGGGCTACCGCCATGGGGGACAGCTACGGACGCAAGGCGGCGGCCGGAATCCGCCGGGTGATTTTCGGCAACGACAAGGTCTTCCTGTTCGAATACCCCTGTGACAGTCCCACCGAGACCCGCTGGTTCATGCTGGAGGTCGTGCCCTTACGCGGCCGTGAGAACGACTACTTCGTGCTCACCCACAAGAACATCACTTCGCGCAAGCTGCTGGAAGACAAGCTGCTCAGCCTGTCCACCCGCGATGACCTCACCGGCCTGGCCAACCGGCGCCGGCTGCGGGAGTTCATTGACCACGCCTGGCGTCGTGGGACCCGCTCGAACTGTCCGCTATCGTTGATCCTGCTCGATGTCGACTACTTCAAGTCCTATAACGACACCTATGGACATCCAGCTGGCGATGCTTGCCTGAAGACCATCGCCCAGGTGCTGAAACGCTTTGCTCGTCGTTCCGGCGATCTGGCAGCACGCTACGGGGGCGAGGCATTCGCCCTGGTGCTCGAAAACACAGAACGGGACGTCGCCTTGCAGGTTGCCGAACAGTTGCGCTGCGCGGTCCACGACCAAGCCATCGTCCACGAAAACTCGCCCGTGGCTGGGCGGGTCACGATTAGCGCTGGCGTGACGACTCAGTGTCCCGACAAGCATCGCAGCGCTCGGGAACTACTGGAAGCAGCGGACCAGGCGCTTTACGAAGCCAAGGACCAGGGTCGCAACCGGGTAGCGGACACTTCGGCCGAATGACATTAGGCTTCTCGAAAATGTCGCAAAATTCGTAGCCGCTAATGATTGCAGATCGCTGCGACGAGGTTGAAACCGCCACTGTCAGTTGCGATAACGCAGGTCTAGATACTGTCTCACGCCCGCCTTGGGGAGAGAATGGCTGGGGTTGACAGTCCGGTGCCGGGCGCTCAGACCGGACTTCGAGGCCCTTGGGACCGGCGTCCCGCGTTAGTGTCGGAACTTTCCGGACGGGGTCGCAGCGAGGGTTCGGCAGCTGGTGGTTCGGGGCTGGGTGCGGCTTCCGGCCGCGGCGTGGGTGCGCTTTCCGGGACCGGGACCTCCGGGGCCGGGGTCAGGGCTGGGGCTGATTCCTCGGCAGGTGGCGCGGCAGTGGCGGCCCGGATCAGCTTGTCGTCGCTGCAGACGTCGGTGACAGTGATGACCAGCCGCCCCGCTTCGGAGGTGATCGGATTGGGGGAAGCGATATTGAACGGTGGTTCGATGTACGAGGTGACGGCGCCGTCACTGCCGACCCAGTAGTAGCACATCTGTTGCTGTTGCGCCGACGCGGCGCCGCAGACCCCCACCAGCAGACAGAACAGCAGACTGCGCATGACCGCTTCCCCTTTTCCGGTTATCTCGTAGCACTGAGTCTAGCGCATGATGCGCCGGCTTACATTCCGCACTCCTGAAATAGGGCCTCCCCAGCCACGCCATCGGCCCCCTCGCCGCAGATCAGTGCGGGTCGATGAGGGTCAACTGCAGGGCCTCGAGATTGATCACCATCGCCGTCTGGCGGTCGATCAGCAAGTGGTGAATGCCGGCAAGGAACTGGAACACCCTGGAGTAATGAGGTGGTCCGCCCCTTCCTCGAGCGGGTGGCCGATCATGCGGCACCCGGCACCTACAGGGAGCTGCTGATATCAACTCAGCTACCGACGATCCAGTCCTTGAACTTGTAGAAGACCGCCTTGCCCGCGCCTGGTAAAGCATCTATCTGGGCGCTCCACATGTTTAGGTATTCCTGGGCGCTCATGCGTCGGCCGAGCGCATGGAAGGTGTACTGGCCCGACGGGTTCGCGCTCACCCAACATCCCGTGAAACCCGACATATCACCGAACTGCATGCCAAAACCCGCACGCACCTCGCACTGGAGATAGCGCGCAATGGCCTGGACGGCCTTGATGCCCTCGCCGTGGCGCAGCTCGTCGAGGCTGACGTGCCAGGCGTCTCCGTCGTTGTAGGGGACATTGGCGGTGGCGAAGGCGCAGGCGTAGATCCAGACGATGGCATCCGGGACGAGATGATCCTTCACGCCCTTGAAAAACTGGGGCTGGCGCCCGAGATTCACGAACTGCCCGCCGATTTTGATCCGGCCCGCGCCGCCCCCGTGGGTGTTGATTACCAACGAGCTGAGAACAATATTCTCGGCATCGATCACCGCCTCCATTAGTTCGGGACTGTCTCCCGCCTTACCGTTCGGCACCACGATGTGATGGACTTCCATCGACTGATGGATCGATCCGGTGGTGTTTATTCCTGGTGCATCATGGGCATGGACGTAAAGGACGGCGGGCTCAGGGGGAGCGGCCTCGACGGTTGTGGGGGGAGCGGGCGGTGCGGCCGGGGTTGCTCCGGCGGTGCCCGAGCGTGGGGCGAACAACTGCGACCAGGTGTTGGGCCCTACGATCCCATCGACCTTCAACGGCGGATTGAGTTGCTGGAATTCTTCGACCCGACGCTTGGTTTTTTTGCCGTAGATGCCGTCCTCTGCGAGTGGCGGGTGGGCACTGAGCTGGATCGTTTTCATCAGGTTGAGTTGACCCTGAATATCCTTGACGAATGAACCTCTATGGCCGCGCTTGATCAGGACAGGCATAGGCACTTCCCCGTTACCTTGGGGCAGGCAGTGTAGCACGGCTGACCTGGTCCCGAACGGGGGTTTGCCAACCAGAACCTGGGCTAGTGCATCCCTGGCAAGAGTATCGTGGCGAACATCGAGCGTCGGTTCTGCCGTTAGGGGCTCATGCTGCCGGGCGGATGCGTCGGCCGGGGCGCGGAGCACATCCTGCAGTGCCAGACCCGCGCCTGCAGCGGTCCGTGTCGCGCCGGTGTTCGATCCCGGATTCGAAGCCACGCCCGCCCGGCGTATACTGGGCGCCGAATCCAGCACACTCGCGCGCCCATGCCCCGCACCCGCCGCAAGCTGCCGATCGGCATCCAGACCCTCGCCAAGCTGCGCCACGAGGACTGCTACTACGTCGACAAGACCGGCTTTTCCCGGCAACTGATCGAGCAGGGTAAGTACTACTTCCTCTCCCGCCCGCGGCGTTTCGGCAAGAGCCTGTTCCTGGACACGCTCAAGGAACTGTTCGAGGGCAACGAGGCCCTGTTCGAAGGGCTCCATATCCACGACCGCTGGGACTGGTCGGTGCGCTATCCGGTCATCCGCATCAGCTTCGGTGGGGGCGTACTGCACGACCGGGCGGGGCTGGACCACCGCATCCGCGACCTGCTGCGGGTCAACGGCGAACGCCTCGGACTGCAGCCGCCTGTGGCGGACGACCTCAGCGGCCAGTTCGCCGAACTGATCCGCAAGGCCCATGCCCACACCGGCCAGCGGGCCGTGGTGCTGGTCGACGAATACGACAAGCCCATTCTCGACAACATCACCGAACCCGACACCGCCCGGGCGATGCGCGACGGCCTGCGCAACCTCTACTCGGTGATCAAGGACTCAGACGCCCACATCCGCTTCGCCTTCCTCATCCATCGGCGTCAGCCGTACGAATGGCCCAACCGTTGCGCCGTTGCGGTTTTCGCCGCAGGCGAAAGAAGCGACGGCGGAACACCGAATACTCAGCAAGGTCAGCCTGTTTTCGGGACTGAATAACCTCGATGACATCACTGTCGACCCTGATTACTCCGCTCTATGCGGCTACACCGAGGCCGATCTGGATGCCGTCTTCGGCCCCGAACTGCCCGGTCTCGACCGTGGCGAGATCCGGCGCTGGTACAACGGCTACCACTGGACCGGCGAGACCGTCTACAACCCCTTTGACGTGCTGCTGCTGTTCCAGGAGCGCCAGTTCCGGCCCTGGTGGTTCGAGACCGCCACCCCGACGTTTCTGGTCGATCTCTTGACCGAGCGCCACACCTGGCTGCCGCAACTGGGGCAACTGGAGACCGACGCCGCACTGTCCTCGTTCGATGTCGATCACATCGCCACCGAGGCGCTGCTGTTCCAGACCGGATATCTGAGCATCGACCGCGAGGAAGTCATCAGCGGCAGCTACTTCTACCAGCTACGCTACCCCAACCGCGAGGTTTACCAGAGCCTCAACGCCACCCTGCTGGAGGCCTGGACGCCGGACGCACCGGCCTCGGTGCGCCCCGCAAGACGCTCTACCGGTTGCTGCAGGCCAACGTCTTCGCCGGCCTGGAGCAGTTGTTCACCGCCTTCTTCGCCAGCATCCCGGCGGACTGGACTGGTACCGCAACAACCCCATCGCCCGCTACGAGGGCTACTACGCCAGCGTGTTCTACCGCGCGGCGGACCGTGCCTACTTCGCTGCCCTGGGGCTGGACCTCACGCCCGAGGACAGCAGCCACACCGGAAGGCTGGATCTGGCGCTGAAGTTCAACGATCAG
>JAWVZU010000264.1:0-5123 GCA_033722075.1 Lysobacterales bacterium | reverse complement strand
GGCCATCGGCACCACGATCTGCGCCTGCAGGCTACGCTCGAAGAACACGATCGGCACCAGCCCCAGAAAGGTGGTGAGCGAAGTGAGAAGAATCGCCCGAAAACGCTGGACTGCGCCGTCCAGCACCGCCTCAACCACGCCGACGCCTCCTTCTCGCCGCTCCCGGTTGACGAAATCAACCAGGATCAGGCTGTCGTTCACGACCACACCGGACAGGGCGATGATTCCAAAGAACGACAGCATGCTGACCGGGATCCCCAGAAGCAGGTGCCCGACGATCGCACCGATGATCCCGAAGGGAATGACCATCATGATCAGGAAGGGCTGGGCATAGGAGCGCAGGGGAATGGCCATCAGTGCGTAGATGAGAAAGAGTGCCAGCAACGCCCCCTTCGCGAGGTTCTCCTGCACGCGTTCGTTCTCCGCGCTGCCGCCGTCGAGCCGGTAACTCACGCCCGGGTAGCGGCCGAGCAGTTCGGGAAGAAACGTCTCGCGAATCTCCGTATTGATCGGTCCGGGTTCCACCCGGTCCTTGTCGACTTCCGCGGTGACGCTGATCGCTCGCTGGCGATTGAAGCGCCGCAACACGGTTGGGCTTTCAGAAAACTCGAGTTCGGCCACCGACCCGAAGGGCACGGCCTCGCCGGCCGGCGTCCGGACACGCATGTTCTCCAGACTGCCCACCGAGGATCTGAATTCGCGCGGATAACGCACCATCACCTTCACCTCGTTGGGACCGCGCTGGATGCGCTGGACTTCCTCGCCGTAGAACCCCTGGCGCACCTGTCGGGCCATGGCTTCCAGCGTGAGCCCCAGCACCTCGGCTTCCGGCTTCAACTTGAGCTTGATCTCGCGCGAACCGCCCTCGAAGGAGTTGCGCACGTCGTGTACCCCATCGTACTCGCGGATCTTCGCTTCCAGTTCGTCGGCGGCCCGGGACAGCGCGTCCGTATCCTTGCCGACCAGCTGAAAGGCGATCGAGGGTCCGGTCTGCGGCCCCGTCGCCCCGCCGAAGGTCAGCTGCCTTGCACCCGGAATCTCCCCGGTCTTCTCGCGCCAGCGATCCAGCACCTCTTCGGCGGACACGATCGCATTTTCGTTCTTGGCCAGTTCCACGACCAGCTGCCCGCTGAGATCGTTGCGGGCGAAGGCAAAGACCGTATCCACAACCGCCCCGCTCTCGAGATCACTTTCCGCTGCGATCTCCTGGTCCACCTCGGCGAGGGTCTGCTGGAGGTAATCGAGGGCCCGGTGGGTCGATTGGGCCGGTGTGCCCTCGTTCATTTCCAGGGTGACCTGGACGAAATCGGCGGTGAAATCCGGGAAGAAAACGGTCCTGACCAGGCCGCTCATGAGCAGTCCGATGGACAGGATCAAAGCTCCCAGGAAGGTGGCCAGCGTCGTATAGCGGTTGCGAACGGCACGCTCCAGCAGCGGCCGGTAAACGTCGCTGACAAAGTGCCTGAGGCCCTCGCTGAAACGACGTTGAAACCGCATCAGGCCGCGCTGCCAGCGGTCCCGGAGCCGATCGCTTTCCGGGAGATCCCGGAAGCGCACGATCTTCATGTGGGCCAGGTGGGCCGGCAGGATCAGCTTGGACTCGACCAGCGAGAACACGAGGCAAAGGATCACCACCCAGCCGATGGCCTCGAAAAATGCGCCCGAGATTCCACCCACCAGCAGGATGGGGAGAAACGCAACGACCGTGGTCAGCACTCCGAAGGTCGCGGGGACGGCAACGCGCAGGGCGCCCTTCACCACGTTCTCCGTGGAATGACCGTCGCGGCGAATCATCGTGTAGGCGCTCTCGCCGATGATGATCGCGTCATCGACCACGATACCCAGCACCAGGATGAAGCCGAACAGGCTCAACATGTTGACCGTCACGTCCAGGGTCGGCATGAGGAAGAACGTCCCCATGAATGCGATCGGCACGCCGACCATGACCCAGAACGCCAGCTTGAAACGCAGGAAAAGGGTCAGCACCAGGAACACCAGGACCGCACCGCTGGCGAGGTTCTGGAGCATCATGTCGAGGCGGCCCTGCAGGTAGTAGGTGATGTCCGCCCAGCTGTCGACGCCGATCCCGGGCGGCAGCGTCGCCCTCTTCTCTTCGATGTACTCGCGTACCGCTGCGGAGATATCGAGTTCGCTCTGGTTTCCGACCGACAGGACGCGAATCGAGATGGCCGGCTGACCATTATGCTGGGCGTAGCGCTCGACCTCCGCAAAGCCGTCCCGAATGGTTGCCACGTCGTCGAGTTTGACGCGGGTGCCGTCCGGGTTGGAGCGCACCACGATCTCCGCGAATTCACCACCCCGATAGGCCTGGCCCTTGGTCCGCAGGAGGATATCGCCCCCGGCGGACTGGATCTTCCCACCGGGTAGATCGAGCGAGTTCCGCCGTACGGCCCTGGCGACCTCGTCGAAGGTCAGATCGTATTTCTCCAGGGCAAATTCGGACAGTTCGATGCTGATTTCATACGGTCGCCCCCCGACGACCTCCGCCCGGGTGACCTTCGGCAGGGCGACGATCTCGTCGCGTACCCGCTGCGCAAACTCCTTCAGGGTTCGTTCGTCCACATCCCCGAAAACCGAGATCCACATGACCGGCTGTTCGATCTCGGTTCGGGATATCACCGGCTTTTCCGTCTCCTCCGGAAAGGTCGAGATGCCGTCGATCCGGATCTTGACGTTGTCCATCACTTCCAGGACCTCGTACTCGGGATTGACCTCGACCGTCACCACGCCCGAGCCTTCCTGGGCCCGGCAGACGATTTCCTCGATGCCCTGCAGGTCCTGGATGGCCTCTTCGACCTTGACGCAGACGCCCTCCTCGACTTCTTCCGGGGCGGCACCGAGATAGGGAACGACGATGTTGATCAGGTTGGTCTCGACCTGGGGCTGGATCTCCTTCTTGATGGTCATGGCCTGGAAGAGTCCACCGGCCAGCAGGATCACCATGAGCAGATTCGCCGCGACATGATTCTCGGCAAACCATGCAATCAGCGCCTCGTAGGGATTGCGCGGCGCGCTCATGATTCGTCTGCGATCATCGCGGTGGCGGCGTCGCGGTCGGCAGTCTCCGGCTCTTTGGCGATCTCCAGGGGCGTGCCCGGTATGGGCACTTCGACCGACGTGGTCACGACCCGGTCGCCCTCGCCCAGACCGGCACTGATGTAACTGTAGCGCTCATCCGACCGGACCACTTCCACCGAGCGGATCTCCAACCGATCCTCGGCATCGGCGACGAGCACCGTGCCATCGCCCTGCACCGTATGACGAGGCAGCCGGACCAGTTCACCCCCGGACAACCCGTCGATCTCTGCGCGGACAAAGGTCCCGACGGGCAGGACGGGATGGCGCTCCTCGCCGAACGCCGAATAGGGATCCACGATTCGCGCCACCGCATAAATGACCCGGGTGTTCGGATCGAACACGCCCTCGGTTCGCACGATGACTCCTTCCCGCTCCCGAAGCTGGCCGGCGATGTTCGCGCTGAGCATGACTCGAGGCTGATTCTCCGCGTCCATGACGGTGAAATCGGGCAGGTCCAGGAAGGCCAGGTCCCGGTCCGAGAGCGGCAGGCGGACTTCCGCCTCGTCCACCGCGAAAGTCACCCCCAGGGTCGTGCCCGGGGCGACATATTGCCCGACATCGGCCCGCTTGGAGCGGACCAACCCGTCGTAGGGAGCACGGATCACGGTTCGCTCGAGCTCTCGCTCGGCCTTCGCCAGGTCGGCCTCGGCCGCAAGAACCGCCGCCCGGGCCTCCGCAAGCTGAGGCTTCCGCAGTACCAGCGGTGGCGGGTTCTCCCCCGGCCTATCGAGCTTTTCCCAGTCCCTGCGCGCCTGCTCGGACCGAGCCTGTTCCTGCGCCAGCTGTGCCTGCCGGCCGGCCAGGGCCGCTTCGGCCTGCCTCACCGACACCTCGTAGTCCGAGGGATCGATACGCAGGAGCGTATCGCCCTTCCGAAAGAAGCCCCCGGCGATGTAGTTGGGCGACACATCGACGATCTTGCCCGCGACCTCGGCGACAAGCGTCGTCTCGGTCCGCGGCGCTACCGTTCCCTGGGACTCGATCCGGAACTGGACCGCTTCCACGTGAGCCGGAACGACATTGACCAGCATGGCCTGCTGTTCCGGCGTGCGCTTTTCCGGCGGCGCCTTGGCCGTCATCATGAACTGGAACAGGACGATGGAGACCACCAGGATCAGCAATGGCTTCCATACGATCCGGATCAACTTGCCGCCTTTTCTGACCATGGTCATTCCTGCCGGGCATTCCCAACCGGGGGATCAGGGTGAAGAATCCGCAACTCAAGCTGCACCCTAGCAGGGATTCGGCCCGGCGCGAAGGTGCCAAACGGCGCAGATTCGGATAACGTCAACCCATGAACAAAAAGCAGGATTATCTGCTCGGCGACTCGGACCCGGAGTTGCAGCGGCTGGGCGTCCAGCATCGTGTCTGGGCAGAACAGACCCATGGCGCCTGGCGCCGCGGAATCCGGTCCGGAGCCCGGGTGCTCGATGTCGGGTGTGGTCCCGGATTCACGTCACTGGAACTCGCCGAGTACGTCGGGCCCGACGGACAGATCGTCGCGCTGGACCAGTCCCGGCGCTTTCTCGATTTCCTGGAGGCACAATGCCGCGTCCGCGGGGTGAACAACGTGCAATGCCTGCAGGGTCGTCTCGAGGAAGCAGAGCTGAAGGACGGTTTCGATGCGATCTACGCACGCTGGGTCTTCTGCTTCCTCAGGGAGCCCGCAGGCGTCGTGAAACGCCTGGCCACGCTGCTTTCGCCGGGCGGGCGCCTGATCACGCTGGACTATTTCAACTACCGTGCCTTCTGCGTTGCGCCCAGGATTCCCGAAATGGAAGTCATCGTGGACGCGATCCAGACCTCCTGGCACGACGCCGGGGGCAGCCTGGAAGTCCAGGGCGAAATGGGCCAATGGATGACCGACGCCGGTCTCGAACTCTGCGAGGTCCGGCAGGTTGGTGGCATCGTGACCCCGGGGTCGCCGCTATGGGAATGGCCACGGTCTTTTCTCCGCGCCTATCTGCCGCAGCTGGTGGAAAGAGGTTACCTGGACGGTACCCTGGTCGACCGTTTCTGGTCGG
>JAWVZU010000263.1:0-5215 GCA_033722075.1 Lysobacterales bacterium | reverse complement strand
GAGATCGCGGGAAACAGTAGTGCCGGCGTGGTCAGGTTCAAAAAGAGCACTCCCTGGCTGGAGGCGGTCATTGCAAGCCAGACGAAGAGATTTTACAAGTTCCGCCAGCCGGGAGGCTGCTTCCGCCTCTAGTGGCCAAAGCACCGATGCAGCGCATCGGCAAGTGCATCCAGCGTCGGTTTCAGCCGCGTCTCACAGGTCGGACGATCCAGCAAGGCCTGCAACTCCGCCGGCACCGGCATGCCCTCCCCGATGATGGGCTCGATGATTAGCCTGTCCAGAATCAGATGCTATTCTGAGACACGGCACTAGAACAGTTCGTAGACGTCGGCCCCGACCCGGTCGGGATCGTCAGCCAACAGGTCCTTCAGGATCGCCGTGTGCCCTTGTCCAGCGATGGCGACGACGCGCTCACCGGGACCGGCATGTTTCTGGATGTGCGAATACATTCGGAAATTGCGGTGCCACCAGCTGGCGCTGGCGTCCGCCCCTTCGAAGCCTTCCCCGGCCCCGATGTCGTTGGTCATCAGGTAGAGGCCCTTGTTCTTGCGGTCCGCCTCGGCTTCGTTCTGCTTTCTCAGCACTTCGGCCAGGGAAAGGGTGCGATGCATCTGGGCTCTTTCCTCGCCGAGGCTCTCGATCAGGCCGTCGAGTTCGGCCTTTCGTTCCGGATAGTTTTTCTCGAGCTGTTCGAAGAGCGGCTCCGCATTCCAATGTACCTCGCCTTCGTCGAAGCCATGTACTCGATCCAGGCCAGCCTTCTTCGCGATCCGGAACCCGAGCTGGTAGATCTCGTTGACGCCCAGCTCATAGTCGCCTGCCAGGTACTGTTGGTAGCGTTCGTTGACGATCGCATCGTTCTTTCGGTCGTACTCCAGCAGCACGGCAGTCGGTTTGAACTCGGCGATCCGGTCCGAGAGTGCCTCCAGGTAGGCCTGGTTCTCGGGTGTCATGACGTCGATCACGTCCGACTTCACTACGTCAAGCCCCGGGTTCTTGAAATGGAACACGCCAATCAGCATGACCTTCCCCTTGGGCAGCTCCCCGGCGAACACGGAGATTGCCACCACGACCAGAAACAGATACGACCAACGCGAGATTTTCGAAGAAAACGACTTCATGAATGATGCATATTTGTTGCAGAACAGCCCTTTGGACGCCGTACCGCCCTCGAAGGTTTGAACAGGACCTGCTGCGGTCCGATAGGAGCTGCTTCCGCCGCTAGTCGGCGAGGCGCTCCCGCAGCGCCGCGGCGAGTGCGTCCAGCGAGGGCTCCAGCGGTGCCTCGCGGGTCGGGCGGTCCAGCAGTGCCTGCAACTCCGGCGGCACCGGCACCGCCTCGCCGATGATCGGCTCGACGATCTGCTCGAACTTGGCCGGGTGGGCCGTGGCCACGAGAACCCAGGGTTGCTCGCGGGCGGGTTTGGCCAGACCGGACCAGACATGATAGGCCGTTGCCGTGTGCGGGCAGATCACTCGCCCATGCGCCTCGTGACAGGCGCGGATCGCGCTTCGGATCTGCGCATCATCGACGCTGGCGGCGCTGACCTCCAGGGCCAGATTTCCCGGCGTCGGAAAGAGGTGGCGAAGCCGCTCCATGTTGCTCGGGTCGCCCACGTCCATGGCTGACGCCAGGGTGGCAACGGAACCTCGCGGGCGCCATTCACCGGTGTCGAGGTAATCGGGAATGGTCTGGTTGGCGTTGGTCGCCAGCACGATCGATCCGATGGGCAGCCCCATGGCGCGGGCCCATACGCAGGCCAGCGCATTGCCCAGATTTCCCGTCGGGATGATGAATCCGGGGCGGCCCATGCCTTCGCGTTCGAGGCGCAGCGCCGTGGTCGCATAGTAGGTCATCTGGGGGAGCAGCCGACCCAGGCTGATGCTATTGGCCGAGGTCAGGTGCAGTTCACTCTGCAGGTCGGCGTCCAGGAAAGCCTGCTTGACCATGGCCTGGCAATCGTCGAACGAACCGTCCACGGCGAAACTCGCGATCCGCTCGCCCCAGCAGGTGAGTTGATGACGCTGACGGTCCGAGACACCGCCCGTCGGAAACAACACCGCCGCGCGGGCAGTCTCGACCCTGTCGATGGCGGCTGCAACTGCAGCACCAGTGTCCCCGGACGTCGCGGTCAACACCAGTGGAGGCGCCGTGGCCTCGCTCAGGGCATCCAGGCAGCAGGCGAGGAACTGCGCCCCGACGTCCTTGAAGGCACAGGTCGGCCCGTGGAACAGCTCCAGCACCCAGGCCCGCTCGTCCAGCGGTTCCGCCGGGATCGGAAAGCCGGTAGCCTTGCGACAGGCTTCGGTGAGTGTTCCTTCCAGCGAACTCCCCGCAAAGAACGGTCCGAGCAGGGTCTCCGCAACGGCTGGGGGGGAGAGGTCATCGAAATCCGCCGGATCGAAGCGCGGCAGTTCGGTCGGGACATACAGGCCACCGTCAGGCGCGAGACCGCGACGCAGCACAACCTCAAGCCCGACTTCGTCGCCCCCTCGGGTCGAACGAAATTTCATCGGTGGCCCCCGAGTGCCGAGCACACGCGGAGCAGGTCGCCGAACACGCCCGCAGCTGTCACTTCGGGGCCCGCCCCCGGGCCCTGCACCACCAGCGGGTTCGCATCGTAGCGCCGGGTGCGAAAGCGCACCACGTTGTCGGTGGACTGGGCCATGGCGAAGGGATGGTCGCCGGGAACCGTCTTGAGCCCAACGCTGGCGGTTCCGTGGGCGTCCAGCCGGGCCACGAAGCGAAGAACGCCTCCCTCGGCCCGCGCCTTTTCGAAGCGCTCGGCCATGGAAGCATCCACCTGCCGATAGTGCTCCAGAAATGCCTCGGCATCGCCTTCGCCGGACCCGTCGATCAGCAGGCTTTCGACGGCAACGTCGGCCACCTCGATCTCAAGCCCCATCTCGCGGGCCAGGATGACCAGCTTGCGGGCGACATCCAGACCGCTCAGGTCATCCCGCGGATCGGGTTCCGTGTACCCGGACTTCCAGGCCTCGCGCACCAGCTCGGCAAAAGAACCGCTACCGTCATAGGTGGCAAACAGGTAGGCCAGCGTTCCGGACAGCATGCCCTCGATCTCGATGACCCGATCGCCCGTGTCCAAGAGGTCGCGCAGCGTATGGATGATCGGCAGCCCGGCCCCTACGGTTGCTTCTCCGCCATAGCGTACCGCTGCATCGCGCATGGCCTGGCGGATCGCCTGGTAGCGCTCGAGACTGTCTGCGACGCCCTTCTTGTTCGGGGTGACCACGTGCATCCCCCGCTGCAACCATGCCGGGTGCAGTGCGGCGACCGAGTCATCTGCGGTGCAATCGATCATGACCGTGTGCGGGAGGTGCTCTTCGGAAACGTGTTCGGCCAGGGCTTCCAGATCCAGGGGTACGCGCTTTGCTTCGTCGTCGAAGGCCACGTCCTCTCCCAGCTCCATGGTCCTCGAGTTCGCCACAGCCCGGATGCGAAGATCCAGGGTGTCGGCAAGGACCGGGATCTGGGTCCGCAACTGGTTGAGCAGGGCCTGCCCGACATTGCCGACGCCGATGAGCCCGATCGATACGGTCTGGGGCGACAGGTAGAACCCGGCGTGGACGGCGCGAACGGCCCGGGCGGCATCCGCGTTGGCGACTACCGCCGAGATATTGCGTTCGGACGCGCCCTGGGCAATCGCCTTCACGTTGATTCCGCAGCGCCCCAGCGAGGAAAAGAACTTGGCCGCGAGACCCGGTTGTCCGGCCATGGCGGCACCCACCACTGCCAGGACCGAAGCGTCGTCGTCCTGGCGAACCGCCTGCACCAGCCCCGCGTTCAATTCCGTCGCAAACTCCGAGCCGATGCGCTCCACTGCCTCGACCATCGCGACCTTCTGGACCGCACAGCAGATGGAATGCTCGGACGAGGCCTGGGAGATCATGACCACCGAGATTCCGGCCCGCTCCAGGCAACCGAACAGGCGCCGGGCTGTTCCGGGCACCCCCATCAAACCGGCGCCCTCGAGGGTGATCAGGGCCATGTTCTCGATGGCAGTGATGCCCTTGATGGCAAACCGCCGCTCGCTCTCGGGACCGATCCGCGTGCCGTCCTCGTTCGGGTCCGACGCATCGCCGATCCACAGGGGGATTCTCGCTTCGATCAGCGGGGCCAGCGTCTGAGGGTGCAGTACGGCCGCCCCGAAATAGGCCAGTTCCAGCGCCTCGTCGTAGGACAGGGTCTGCAGTACCCGGGCCTCCGGAACGAGTCGCGGATCCGCGCTCATGATGCCCGGAACGTCGGTCCAGATGCGAACCGCCTGGGCATCCAGCAGCTTGCCGACGATGGCCGCAGAGAAATCGCTGCCGTTGCGCCCCAGGGTGCGCGGACGACCGTCCGGATGGCGCGCCACATAGCCGGTCACGACGATGGCATCGGACCAGTCTCCGACCGTCCTCTCCAGTCGTTCGCGGCTCTCTTCCCAGGCGATGATCGGGCCCATGTCGCCGTCCTTCGCTACGATGACTTCGCCCGCATCGATCGCCTTGGCAGGATGGCCTTCCCGGGTCATGACCGCCGCAAACAGTGCGGCGGACCAGCGTTCCCCGTAACCGGCAACCAGGTCGGCAATCACCGCATCGGCGCTCCCGACCAGCCGCACGGCGTGGAGCAGGTCGGTCAGGTCGCGCTCGTCCGTGCCCAACCGCTCGGGCGCATCCACGCCCAGTTCTTCGGCAATACGGCGATGGTCCCGGATCAGCCCGCTGACGATTTCGTGGGTATCAGCACCGGAGGCCGCCACTTCCAGGGCGCCCAGCAGCCGGTTCGTCACGCCGCCTACAGCTGATACGACAACCGCTCGGCGATCCGGCCAATCAAGTACGCAACGGGCGGCCCGTTCAATGCGCTCGGCATCCTTCAGGCTGGTCCCACCGAATTTGTGCACTACCCAATCAGTCACTGCAGGCTCTCCGTTTCCTCCATGAAGGCGAGCATACGCGGCACGACGGCCGCCATAAACCCGAATGTCGGCGACAAGCCGATGACCGTCCGCGCATGGCCCATACCCTCGAAATAGCGCGTTTCCACACGCCCCCCGTTTTCCTCGATGCGGGCGGCCAGGCGACGGGTGTTCCGCGGCCAGGCCACATCGTCATCCGTGCCGTGAATCAGCAGCGTCGGCGGTTCACTTCCGTCCACGAAGTTCACCGGTTGGGACGCCGGGCGGACCTCGGGCGGCGAAAAGAT
>JAWVZU010000262.1:0-5250 GCA_033722075.1 Lysobacterales bacterium | reverse complement strand
GGGAGCGGCCGGTGCTCGCCGCGGGCGCCGCCGGTGTGCTGATCCTGCTCGTGGTGCTCATCGCGGGCCCGTTCGGCGACGAGTCCATCGAAGACATGCTGGTCCGCGCCGACGAGTATGCCGAAGCGGATGATCCCGAGCTGCGCGCCACGGCGGAAGAACTCGCTCAGGAAGTGCTCGTCCTCGAACCCTCCAATGCACGGGCGCTTTCGATCCTCGAGTCAATTCGGGAACGGTCCGCGCCCACGAGCCCCGACTCGCAAACAGACGCGCAGCAGACCAGGCCCCCGACAGCGAAGGAACAACCGGTTGACGACAAGAACCCCGCACGGGTGACACGACTGCTTGCCGAGGCCGAGGCAGCCCTGAACGATGGTCGACTCACCCGACCGGTTGGTGGTAATGCGCTCGCCGGGTTCCAGCGCGTACTCAAGATGGACCCTGACAATGCGCGCGCAAAGGAAGGGATCGAGATCATCCGGGAACGGCTTTTCGACGAAATCAGTAGCGCACTGGACAACAGCGAAATGGGTCGCGTTGAACTGCTGCTTTCCGATGCCCGAGGCCTGGGCCTCAGCGACACGGAGCGCTATGCCAGTCTGAGCCAGCAGTATATTGATGCAAAACAGGGCGCGCGGGAGCAGACCAAGCAGATCGCGACGCTGCTGCAACGGGGCCGAGACCATCTCGAGGCGGATCGCCTGTCGCGGCCCGCTGACGACAACGCGCTGGCCAGCTTTCGCGCGGTGCTTGCTCTGGATCCAGCAAACGATGCAGCGCAGAAGGGCATCACGGATGTTGCGCGCCGGTACCTCGAATTGGCCGGCAATGAGCTTAAGCAGGGCGATCCGGTCGCAGCCAGGGGCCATCTGGAGAATGCGATCGAGATCGCACCCGACCTGCCCGGGGTTCGGGCCATGGAAGAGCGGATCATCGATGAACAAACCCGCCTTGCGTCCCTCCCCGAGCCCCAGACCTCGCCTGAAGCCCAGGTTCCGGAACCGGTTGAAGAACAGCCCGCACCACCGGCGCGGCGCGGTTCGGACCAACCGATCAAGGTCGCGAGCCTCCCCGATCCCAACCTGACCGGCTCGGAGTCGGCGACCGCACTGTTCGAAAGGGCCGAGGCCAACCTGAAGATCAACAAGCCGCTCCTGGCCTACGCGCTTTACAAGGAAGTCCTGGCTCGCGAGCCGGATCATCGGGGAGCTCGCCGACGGCTTTACCTCGGCGCTCAACAATACGTCCGACTGGCCTCTCGTGACATCGGAAACAACGACCTCGCATCGGCCCGCAAACAGCTGTCGTTGGCCATCGCCATAGACCCCGCTCACCCCGAACTGGATGCGGTGCAGCGCGCCTACTGGAACAGCCTGGAAAATCGGGATGCCCCGACCTCCACCGAAACGGCCCGGGAGGGGTTGGCCGAATTGCGGGTCAAATTGCTCCTTTCAGCGGCGGAAAAAGCGGAACAGCGATTCAAGCTGGACCCAGGCAATCGATTTGCCCTTCAGGAATCGGTGGACAACTACCAAGAGGTCCTCACCATGGACCCGGACAACGGTCAGGCGGACGCCGCGCTGGACCGCCTCGGAGAGATGCTCGTCGCGGCCGGTCAGGACGCTGTTGAACGGGAGGCTGTCGACGACGCCAGCTGGTACCTGGAAAAGGCCCGCGAGCTAGCGCCCGAAATGCCTGGGATTGCCCGACTGGCCGAGGCGCTTGAAGCGCTCTAGAAACTCTAGTGGCCCGGTGCTCCGGGGCCAGCCCATTTGTCTCGTTAGGGGGCCGTGCCGAGGCGGAGGCTCCTTGCGTTGTCCTGCGCGCTCCAGCGGGTCAAATTACGGGGAGCTGAGCGCCTCGGCCCTCTCCTCCAGGTGCGCGTAGATGGCTCGGAGGTCGTCATCCTCGTCGAGGAAGCGCCCGAGTTCCTTCCAGGGCATGGTTTCGGCGTTGACGGGAATGCCGCCGGGCTTGTTGCCGGTACGCATGAAGTCGATGAATTCCTGCTCGGTCCACATCAGCGGCACTGTCGTGATCGGGGGCGCCGGTATGTTGACGCTGCCCATCAGGTCCTCGCCGTGACACATGGCGCAGGTGAATGAAGCGAGATAGGCCCCGTACGTCGGGTTGGGACCGGGGATAGGCGTCTCCACCGGCTCCCTGATCGGCGCCTGCGCCTCGATGATGGGTGCGATGTTGATCAGCATCGCGCCCAGCACATTGAGCGCGTTGGGTGGTGCCCTTTCCCCCTGCGGAGGCAGGGACCGCAGGTACGCGATTATGCTTGCCAGGTCTTCATCGCCGAGATGACGCAGCACCCGCGATGGCATGATGAGCAGGGGACGCCCGTTGCGATGGATTCCTTCGCGGATGGCGCGGGCGATCTCCCCATCACTCCAGTCTCCGAGATGGACCGGGGTCAGGTTGGGCGCGTAAAAGCGACCGATCGGCGGCGCATCGGGGCCGAGAAAGTCCTGACCCGTCATCGGAGCGCCCTGCTCGGCCGCGTGGCACCCGGAACAGAAAGGCGCAAACTTTTCGCCGCGTGCAAGGCGTTCCGGGTTTACCCTGATCTCCAGGTCCGGAACCGGATTGGGATAGCTGCGGTTCAGCTTCCAGTAACCCAGCAGCGCGGCACCCAGCAGCACCAGGGCCACGACCGTCAACAGACCAGCGAAAACCGAGCCGACCCAACGGATCGGCTTGCGCCGCACCCGCCAGGCCCTGCGCGTCAACCAGGCCAGCAGAACCACCAGCACAAGCAGCAGCGCAACGCCCAGGTAATCGAACATCATCCCCCTCCTCGTCGGGACAGTATTCAATATAGCAGTTGGCTAGGCCACGACCTCCGTCGCCCCAGGCTCCTGCCGTGAGCGTGCGCAACTTCCTCGCTGTGGCCGGGTGGGCGATGGGAAGATCTGCCTGTCCGGGATTGGAGAGCGCTTCGGTGAATTACTTGCCGATTCACCTTGTCCCTGAAACCGGTTGGTTTATGCTTCGTCACGGGCGGCTCGAGCGGCAAATCGGGCGCGGCCCGCGACAGCCGTTCGATGGAGGCAAGAACCAGGGGCCATGCAGTCTTTCATCTCCGAACTGAAGCGCCGGAATGTCTTCAAGGTGGCGGCTGCCTACGTCATCACCGGCTGGCTGATGGTGGAGATAACGACCACGCTGTTGCCGACCTTCGAGGCGCCGGACTGGGTGATCAAGGTCATCATCTTCCTGATCATGCTCGGTTTTCCGTTCGCCCTCATCTTCGCCTGGGCCTTCGAACTCACCCCCGAGGGTCTCAAGCGCAGCGACCAGGTCACGCTTGAAGAATCCATCTCGAAGGAGACCGGCCAGAAGCTCAACTGGATGATCATCACTGTGCTTCTCGTGGCGATCGTGGTGCTGGTCAGCACCGGACGCTGGTCGGAATCGCCGGACGAACCGGTTGCGGCCGAGAACGAAGCATACGAGTCCATCGCCGTCCTGCCTTTTGCCAACCGCAGCCGCGAGGAAGACGACATCTATTTCGTGGACGGCATGCACGACGACATCCTGACCCAGCTGTCCAAGATCCAGGCACTGCGGGTGATCTCGCGGACCTCGGTGATGGAATACCGGGACACGACGAAGAACATGCAGCAGATCGGGAAAGAGCTCGGGGCCTCGACAATCCTCGAAGGCGGCGTGCAGCGCGCCGGAAACGCGGTGCGAATCAACGTCCAGCTGATCGATGCGTCCAATGACCAGCACCTCTGGGCCGAGACCTACGATCGGACCCTGACCGCGGACAACGTTTTTGCCATCCAGAGTGAGATGGCGTCGGAAATCGCCAACGCCCTGCGGGGGGGGGGGGGGGGGGGAGAGAAAAAGCGGCTCGATGCCGTTCCCACCCACAACCTCGAAGCCTATGAGCAATATCTGCTGGGCAAGAACAACCTGGCCAACCGACGCGTTTCGGAACTGCAGGAGGCTATTGCGCACTTCGAGCGGGCAATCGAGCTGGATCCGAACTATGCGCTGGCCTATGTGGGGCTTGCGAACGCGCACAGCCTGCACTTCAACTACGGCAATGTCTCCTTCGAAAGAATGCTTGAACTCGCGCTACCGGCCGCTGAGAGGGCAATCGAGCTGGATCCGCGCCTGAGCGATGCCTATACCGCCCTGGGCGGGGTCTATATGCAGGCCAATGACACGGAGAAGGCCCGGGCGAATCTGAAAAAGGCGATCGCACTCAACAGCAACGATGCCCTGGCCCATCACTGGCTCGCCGAACTGACCCGAAATTTCTTCGGGAACGCCGAGCAGGCGTTGGCATTGCATCGCCAGGCGGCAACGTTGAACCCTCGGGATGCGGTGATTCAGGTCTCCATCTGCGAAGACCTGTTCATGCTCGGCCGTTTCGAGGAGGCCGGGACCCGGGCCCTGGCGGTTGTCGAGAGCTTTCCGGATTACGATGGCGCTTACTGGCATGCGGGCTTTCCGGACTGGTCCGTGAATGGCCGGATCGACAAGGCGTTGGAGTACTTCGACCAGGCGCTGCTGGCGACGCCGGGTGACGCCGGGAATCATGCCGTTTATGCCTGGGTGCTCGGGGATCTCGAGCTTGACGCTCGCGTCAGGAAGCACCTGGATGAAGCCTATCGACTGGGCGGGGATTTCTTCACCTATCTGGTGGCCGCGATGTACGAGTGGATCTTCGGGAACGAGGAGGCGGCAGTCGCTGCGGCCAACGGCAACTTGCGCTTCACCCCGGCGGCCACCAGCATGCGTGTTCTCCGGGACCGCGATATCGCCGCGGGCAGGATCGGAGCGGCAATCGAGCGTTACCGGACACTCTGGCCGGCCGACGTGTATCCGCTGGGTGAGCAACGCTATTATCCTGCCCATCAGGCCAACTACTGGATTGATGCGGCCTACCTCTACGCGCTGAAAGGCGAACGGAACGACGAGTATGAGAAGGCGCTGGAGTTGACGCGGGCCTATATCGACCGACTTCCGCGGCTGGGCTACCTGGGCTACGAACTTGCCGACGTCAAGCTGGCCCTGCTGGAAGGAGACGAGGACGAGGCATTGCGGCTTTTTGCTCAAGCCGTCGATGAAAACTGGCTGTTCCAGTGGCGCTTCCACCTGTCCGACCCGGCCCTGGACCCGATCCGCGACGAGCCTGAATTCGAGGAAGCGCTGGCCCGGCTGCGGGCCCGGATAGCGGAACAGCGGACCCAGGTTTCCGAAGCGGACGGCTGAATCAAAGCGTCT
>JAWVZU010000261.1:0-5286 GCA_033722075.1 Lysobacterales bacterium | reverse complement strand
TCACCAGGCCGAACATCGAGGCCAACGCGTGGGCTGGTATCTGGCAGGCTGGGCATGCCTGGTTCTGGCCTGCTTCTCGAAGGTCTCGGCACTGGTCTTTCCAGGCGTCCTGCTGCTCCTGAAATGGACCCTGTGGCGAGTCGAGCCACCCGCTGAGGCACTCCGGGAGAGTCCGTTTCGGCGGCTGCTCCGGCCGATCATCGAGGTGATCCCGCACCTGCTCGTAGCGGTGCTCTTCTACCGCTGGTATCGCGGCGTGATCACCGACTATGGCGTGCTCACCAGCGCGACCGCCTTCGAAGGTCGCGAACTCCTGCAGGTGCTGTTCCTGGTCGACCCGCTGGTGTGGTTGCGCTATGTGGCGATGGTCCTGACCCCGGGTGAGCTGTCGGCTCAATACCTGTGGGACGGAATGGCCGCAGCGGAACAGTGGCCGCAGCGAATCCTCGCGGTCGCCGTGATCCTTGCCGTCGTCGCCCTGGCCATCGCCCTGGTGCGGAAGCGACCCCGTGCGGGCTTCTTGTTCCTGAGTTTCTCGGTGCTGTTGCTGCCCTACTCGAATGTCATCTTTCTCGGGTGGTGGAATGCCAACCGCTATGTCTATGGGGCGGCGCCGTTCCTGGTCGCCACGATTCTCCTTTTCGCCTGGCCCTATGCGCGAAGCCGGGCGGGTCAGGCGGTCGCCGCAGCGGTGGCCGTGATCGCCGCCTGGAATCTCATCGCCCAGCAGCAGTTCCTGCCGGCCTGGCGCGATGGCGAGAGCCTGTGGCGCCACGAGGTCGAACTCTCGCAGGCGACGCTGCGAACCCATAACAATCTCATTTCGAGCTACGTCTCCATGGCGTTGCGGGCACCGCCGGAGGAAAGAGGACCGCTCGTGGAGCGTGGCAAGGCCGCTGCCCGGCGGGCCCTGGAGCGCTATCGTGATACTGATGACGCGGAAATGGACCCAGGGCCGACCGGTCTGGTGCTGACCTACTATGCGCTGGGCCTGCTGCAATCCCTGGCCGGCGATGATACCGATCAGCAGCTGGAGACTTTCCGACAGGCATATGACATCAACCCGGCGCATGCCGGAGTCAATGACGCGCTCGGGGCCTTGTACCTGCAGATGGCCCTTGATGAAGGAACCGGCGAGGAACGCACGGAACTGGCCCGCCAGGCCCTCTTCCACTTCGGTCGGGCCTTGAGCCAGGATGTATCGGATGCCGCGCGGGAACGGAGAGTGGCCCTGCGCCAGCGCCTGGAACGTTCCTTCCCCGGCCTTCGGCAACAGGAGTTGATCGACCATCTCGGACCGACCGGCGACAACGACTGACCAGCTTTCCAGGCTAACCGTCGGTCTCGCGGATCCGCCTGCAGATGTCGGCGCCGCCCGAGCAGCTCACCTGGGAGTCGCCAACCGCGCCGGAGAGGCTGCGCAGGCGCTCTGCCTTGTTGCGCGGACGGGCACAGCGAAGATGCTTGATGTGGCTCCCCTTCTTGCGCACGTACTCGCAGCGATTCGGTCCGCTGGCCGTCGCCACCGCATCCGGTGGATCGGCCGGTCGCCCCGCGCAGGCGGCCAGCAGCGCACAGAGGAGTATGGTCGAATGGCGGTAATTCACGAGTATTCGCATGGCTCGGTCCATTCTGGACCATAGCCAGAGGGATTTCGTAGCCGTTTGTTGCTCGATCGGGCAATCTTGTGGCAATTGTCGTTCAGCCATTGCCGGAACGCATCGGCCACGGCCAAAATTGCCGGAAAACACGGGACCCTCCATGAAACTCATCGCCCTGCTCTTCGGACTGGCAACCCCCTGGGCTGCCGACTACGCCACGGACCCGGAAATGCTCGAGCGCTTCGGCCAACCCTTCGAGCCGTTTCACATCGCCGGCAACGTCTACTACGTCGGAGCGCATGAGGTCAGTTCCTTTCTGATCGACACCGGGGCAGGGCTGATCGTCATCGACGGCGGCTTCTTCGAAACGGGGCCGATGATCGAAGCCAATATGAAGCAACTGGGCTTCGACGTAGCAGACATCCGGATCCTCCTGAATTCGCACGCCCATTTCGACCACGCCGCCGGCCTGGCTTACCTGCAGGAGCGCTCCGGAGCCGAGGTGATCGCGATGCGTGGCGACGCTCGAACCCTGGCCACCGGCGATGGCCAGTTCGCGGAGTTCCCGGCGGTTCAGGTAAACCGGGTTATCGATGATGGCGCCACCGTGAGCCTCGGCGAAACGACCCTGACGGCCATCGCCACCCCGGGCCATACACCCGGCTGCACGACCTGGACCGCGACCATCACCACAGAAGAAGGACCACGCCGCGCCGTGTTCCTGTGCAGCCTGTCCGCGCTTTCCGTCTACAACCTCATCGACGATCAGGACTACCCCGATATCGCCGCCGACTATCGTTTCACCTTCGCAAAGCTGGAAGACCTCGAGGTCGACATCTTCCTCGCCGCGCACGGTTCGTTCTTCAATCTCGAGGAAAAGGCACAGAGACGCCGCGAGGGTGCGGGCGAGGCGGTCTTCATCGATCCGATCGGTTTTGCGAACTTTGTCGCCGATTCCAAGGCACGCTTCGAGGCGCTGTTGGCTCGACAGCAAGCCGAACGGCGGAAAAACGAGCCGAACTAATTTCTCCTCATGAAGCCTAACCCGCTACGATCTGGGGAGAACGAACGGCTCGGGGGATGAATTTGAAGCAGCTATTTCTGGCGACACTCTGTTGCATGGCGGTAACCCTTTCTCCCGTTCATGCGTCGAATCACGAGACGGCATTGAAGGCCGTTGCCCTGGATTACGCCATGGGCTGGTACCTGGCCGACGCGGACCGCATGGCGAGTGCGCTCCATCCGGAACTCGCCAAGCGAGCGCTGTTGCCCAACCGGGAAGACGGTACGCTGGTCCTGAGCCACATGGGCAAGGACCGGCTGGTTGCGGCCACCGGCGCGGGAGGTGGATCCAGGGTCCCCGAAGCGGAACGCCAGGCCGATGTCGAGGTGCTCGACGTGTACGGCAACGCGGCAGTGGTCAAGCTCACCATGCGGGACTGGGTGGACTACCTGCAGCTGATTCGCGAAGACGAACGCTGGCAGATCATCAACGTACTCTGGGAACTGAATCCCGAGGATTGAGTCATGGCAGAAACCACACCGACCACACCGACCACGAGTACCTCCAAGATGTCGCGACCCAGCGGCCCCCTGTTCTGGGTGTCGGCTTTTCTCCTGGTGATCGCGGTGCTCGCCTTTCTGCTGCTGGAGGCGCTGCGCGATGCGTTCATGGCCAACGCCGCATTCAACGGCCTGATCATCGGCGTGCTGGTCGTCGGCATCCTGGTCAACTATCGACAGATCCTGAACCTCTACCGCGAGGCGGCCTGGATCGAGGAATTCCGCCGCAAGGATCCGGAACGGCCCATGGCCAGCGGCCCGCGGTTGCTGGCACCCATGGCACGCATGCTGGCCCAGCGGGAGCGCGGCCAGTTCAGCCTGTCGGCCATGTCCCTGCGCTCGCTGCTGGATTCGATCCGGTCGCGGCTGGACGAATCGCGCGATGTGTCCCGCTACCTCATCGGCCTCCTGGTGTTTCTCGGGCTGCTCGGGACCTTCTGGGGACTGCTGGCAACCATCGGCGACGTGAGCCAGGTGATCAGCGGCATGAGTCTCGAAGGTCAGAATGCCGTGGCCGTCTTCGGCAACCTCAAGGAAGGCCTGCAGGGCCCGCTGAACGGCATGGCGATTGCCTTCAGCTCCTCGCTGTTCGGCCTGGCCGGATCGCTGGTCCTCGGTTTCGTGGACCTCCAGTCCGGACATGCCCAGAACCGCTTTTTCAATGAGCTCGAGGAGTGGCTGGCCGGCGTCACCCGGCTTTCGACCGGTGCCCTGCCCGGCGACGGCGAGGCATCGGTTCCCGCCTACGTTCAGGCGCTGCTGGAACAGACCGCCGACAGCCTGGAGCGGCTGCAGCGATCCATGGCCCAGCAGTCCGATGCCCGCGGCGATCTCGAGAAGCAGCTGTTGCGGCTGAACCACAGCCTGACCGACCTGACCACCCAGCTGCAGGGCGGCGGCGGTTTGAGTGAGGACCTGCGGGCCGAGCTTCGGCTTCTGAACCGCACCATCGCAGCGGCTATGGGGAACAAGGCGAAGGCATGAGCGCCTACGCGTCACGGCGTCGACCGGTCGATATCTGGCCCGGGTTCGTGGATGCCCTGGCCGCGCTGCTCATGGTGGTGATCTTCGTCCTCATGATCTTCACCCTGGGACAGTTCTTTCTGACCGACGCCCTGTCGGGCCGTGACCGGGCGCTGGCCCAGTTGAACGCACAGGTTGCCGAGCTGGCCGAGATGCTCTCGATGGAACAGGCCGCGGCCGAACGGTTGCGCGGTCAGGTCAGCTCGCTCGAGGCCAGTCTGACCGAATCGGAGACCGAGCGTGCCAGGCTTGGCGAATCCTTGTCGACTGCCCGTAGCCGATTGGCCGAACAGGAAGCCCGGCTGGATGCACAGACGGAGCGAATCGTTGGTCTGGAGCGCGACATCGCCCTGCTGGAAGAGATCAAGGCCGACCTCGAAAAGGACGTCGCAGCGCTGGCAGCGGATCTCGATTCATCACGCCGGGAAGCGCAGATCCAGAGTGAACTCTCGGAGGAAGCCCAGGCCCAGGTCGTCGTCCTGAATCGGCAGCTGGCCGCGTTGCGCGAGCAACTGGCGACGATCAGCGAGGCGCTGGAAGTGGCCGAAGCGGCAATCACGGAAAAGGACGCCCGCATCGCCGACCTGGGTCGCCGGCTGAACCTGGCCCTGGCGAGCAAGGTCCAGCAGCTTGCGGAATACCGCTCCGACTTCTTCGGCCGGCTCAAGGAAGTCCTGGGTGACAACCCGGACCTGCGGATCGTCGGCGATCGGTTCGTGTTTCAGTCCGAACTCCTGTTCGCCACCGGCTCGGCATCGCTCGAGGATGAAGGTCGCGCTCAGGTCCGGCGACTGGCCAATACGCTGCGGGAGATTTCCCTGGAAATTCCGGACGACATCGACTGGGTGCTGCGCGTCGATGGCCACACCGACAAGCGACCCATCAATACGCCGCAGTTCCCGTCCAACTGGGAGCTCTCGACCGCGCGGGCCCTGGCGATCGTCAAGTACCTCATCGACCTGGGCATTCCGGCAGATCGCCTGGCCGCGACCGGTTTCGGGGAATACCAGCCGCTGGACGACCGCGAGAATGAGCTGGCCTACGCCCGAAACCGGCGTATCGAGCTGAAGCTGACCGCCCGGTAGTCTGCCCGGACGAT
>JAWVZU010000260.1:0-5316 GCA_033722075.1 Lysobacterales bacterium | reverse complement strand
CAGGCCTATCAGGAAGACGACTACTGGTTTGTCGATCTGGCCGGGGAGAATGTCGACGGGCGCCTCAGGCTGCCCACGGATCTCGACGAGAACCGGCTGATGGTCGCCGAGTTCGATCGACTCTACTGGCCCGAATCCGAGGAGGAACTGGGCGAATCGCACATGGATTCGCGAAAGCTCCCCCCGCTGGATTTCTATGCGGCCGACCTGAGGTTCGGCGATGTCGAACTCGGCACGGTGCGTTTCGAGAGCTTCCCGACCGAATACGGCATGCGCATCGAAAACTTCGAGACGCAGGCGCCCTACTTCGAGCTCAACGCCAGCGGTGACTGGCTGGCGCTGGGAAGCAGCGATTTCGACGTCACCCTGACCGCCAACGACCTTGGCGACGCGCTGGAGAGTTTCGGCTTCGCCGGTATGGTCGATGACGGCCAGCTGATTGCCTCCCTGCATGCCACCTGGCCGGGTGCACCACAGGACTTCGAAATGGCCCGGCTGAGCGGCGACCTGCAACTGTCCATCGGCAAGGGACAGATCATCGAGGTCAATCCCGGCGCGGGCCGAATCTTCGGCCTGCTGAGTCTGCAGACGTTGCCGCGGCGTCTCCAGCTGGATTTCTCGGATCTGTTCAAGTCCGGGCTCGCCTTCGATTCCATCAGCGGCGATTTCGAACTCAACAAGGGCGAGGCCTTCACCCGCGACATGGTGATCAAGGGACCCACCGCCGATGTCTACATCCAGGGACAGACCAACCTGGCCACGCAGGACTACAACCAGGTCCTCACGATCGTACCCAAGGTGAGTGGTGCGTTGCCCCTGGTGGGGGCGATCGCCGGCGGCGGCGTCGGCGCCGCGGCGGTCATGGTCTTGCAAAACGTCTTTTCCGAGCAGATCGACAAGATGACCCGCTATCACTATGCGGTGACCGGGCCCTGGTCCGATCCCCAGGTCGAACTGATCGGCGCCAACGAATCCCAGCTGCCGGTCGGCCAGCCGATTCCCGAAGCCCTCAAGGAAGGTTGAGGCAAGCCGTAACCGACCGCATCTATGAGCACGTCCACGCAGGGAGCACCCGCCAAGGGAATGAACGCACTACAGATCGCCAAGGAAAAGCTGCTCGCCCCGGGCGGGCTGGACGAGGGTGACCTCGAGCGACTCATGGGCCAGCTCATGGGCCCGGCGGTCGACAATGCGGACCTCTATTTCCAGTTCAGCCGCCGCGAAAGCTGGGTCCTCGAGGACGGCATCATCAAGGACGGTTCGCACAGCATCGAGCGCGGCGCGGGCGCCCGGGCGATGTCCGGCGAGAAGACGGGCTTCGCCTATTCCGACGAACTCGTGCTGCCGACCCTCCTGGAAGCGTCGAAATCTGCCCGGGCCATCGCGAAATCCGGCAGGAGCGGACAGATCCAGGCCTGGGAAAACGCCCACGGTGGAGCGCTCTATGCTCCCATCGATCCGATCGACGGGCTCGATGCTGCGGAGAAGGTCGCCTGGCTGCGTCGGCTGGACGAGCGGGCCCGCGCCGCGGATCCCCGCGTCCGCCAGGTGATCTGCAGCCTGGTCGCGGTACACGACGTGGTGCTGGTTGCCGCCAGCGACGGAACGCTCGCCGGTGACGTACGGCCCCTGGTTCGTCTCAGCGTCCAGGTGATCGCCGAGCAGAACGGCCGGCGGGAGACCGGCCATGCGGGCGGAGGAGGACGCCTCGCGCTGGCCGATATCCTCAATGAAGAACGTGCCCTGCGCTGGGCCGACGAAGCCGTTCGGCAAGCTCTGCTCAATCTCGAAGCCGTCGACGCCCCGGCAGGTACCATGCCGGTCGTGCTCGGGCCCGGCTGGCCCGGCGTCCTGCTGCACGAAGCCATCGGCCATGGCCTGGAGGGCGACTTCAACCGCAAGGGAACCTCGGCCTTCAGCGGCCGAATCGGCGAGCGGGTGGCCAACCCGGCCTGCACGGTAGTCGACGACGGCACGCTGGCGGGCCGAAGAGGGTCGCTCAGCATCGACGACGAGGGCGTGCCAACCCGGTGTACGACGCTCATCGAGAACGGCGTGCTCACCGGATATCTGCAGGACAAGCTGAATGCGCGCCTCATGGGAACCCGGTCAACCGGCAATGGACGCCGGGAATCCTATGCGCACCTGCCCATGCCGCGCATGACCAATACCTACATGCTGGCGGGGGAAAGCGATCCGGAAGAGATCATCGCCTCGGTCGATCGCGGGATCTACGCGGTGAATTTCGGCGGTGGCCAGGTCGACATCACGTCAGGCCAGTTCGTCTTCTCCGCCAGCGAGGCCTACCTCATCGAAAACGGCAGGATCGGCCAGCCGGTGAAAGGCGCAACCCTGATCGGCAACGGACCGGATGTCCTCACCCGGGTGAGCATGGTCGGCAACGATCTCGCGCTGGACGAGGGTGTCGGCGTGTGCGGAAAGGAGGGCCAGAGCGTCCCGGTCGGCGTCGGACAACCCACCCTTAAGGTCGATCAACTGACGGTCGGCGGCACCCAGGCTTGACCCGGCGGTTCGTTTTCTCCGCCGGCCGGTAACACAAACAGCCGGATCTCCTGCTATCATCCACGGGCGGATTCATGATTGAATCCGCGATTGTCAGGGGGACAAATGCACCGCGATCGTTTATTCGCGGCGTGCATCGAGAGGGTACTTCATGAGTTCCAGCAAAAATCAGCGGCACCAACTGCTGGTCAAGCAGCAGTTTCAGTTCAACTACATCGTCGTAGCGCTGGTCACGGTCCTGGTGACGGTCAATCTCGTCATCATCGGAACCCTTCTGGCGCTAGGCGGCACCGCCAAGATCGGGTTCACTCCGATGCACGGTGCGGCAATCGGCGTGGTCGAACTGGTCCTGGTCGGCGTCATGAGCTGGCTGGGGCTGAAAAAGAGCCACACGATCGCGGGGCCGGTCATGGTCCTGGAACGGAACATGGGCTGGGTCCAGAACGGCGACCTCGCCTTCACCATGACCCTGCGCAAGACCGACCACTTCCAGGAAAGCGCAACCGCGTTCAACGCGATGCTCGGCGAACTGCGGGATCGGATCGGAAAAGCCCAGGAAGAGGTCGGCCGCCTCAAGGAAGCCGCCCAGGGTTCGGCCGAGCTGCAACCCATCATTCAACGGCTTGATGAAAACCTCTCCTACTTCAAGATCGATTCCGAACAGGAGGCCACCAAAGATGCCGGAACCAATGCGGATGCGTAAAGCCCGGAACAACAGGCAAGGCGGGTTTTCGATCATCGAGCTGATGCTGGTCATCCTGATCATGAGCATCATTGTCCTGATCGGCCTGCCGGCTTACCTGGACTATCGGACTCGAGCCGCCGTTTCGGACATGATCGTCGCCGTCGCCGGGATCAAGAACAACGTCGCGGAGTTCTATATCCTCAACAACGACTGGCCGGACAACATGAACGAGGCGGGGATGACCGGCGTGCCGACCGACTATGCGAACAAGGGTGTGCAATCGATCGACGTGAACGCCGGCGGCGTCATCGTCATTACCTCGAATGTGGCCTCGCTGGAGGGCGACACCATCGAGTTCCAACCTACTTTCCAGGACAATCGCGTCAGCTGGGACTGCACCGGCGGCACCCTCGATTCACGTTTCCGTCCACCGAGCTGCCGAACTACGCCCTAGAAGGAAAATCCGGCAAGGGCTCGATTCGGTCGGCCTCTCTCAGCACCCGAAACAGCTCGCGCGCCGCCGCCGGTGGGCGGCCCTGCTCCGATTCCCGATGAGCCCGCAGGACGAGTTGCCGCACCTGCTGCCGATCTATCGCGGTCGCCGTGCGGGCCAGGCGATGGATCAGTTCGTCGCCTTCCTCGATCAGCGCGTCCCGCCATCGTTCCAGGCGATGCTGCCGAGCGGCCTCGATCCGCCCGGCGTTGCCGAGTTCTTCCAGGGCTGCCCTGATCGGCTCGACATCGATCTCCCGCAGCAACTTCCCGAGGTATTGAATCTCCCGCTTGCGCGCCACATTTTGCGTGATACCCTGAGCCGCCTTGACCGCACGCAACACCGGCTCGGACAAGGGGATTTTCGCCAGCTCGGACTTCGGCAATTCGACCAGCTGCCGCCCCAGCTCGAGGCGCGCCTTGGCCTGACGTTTCAGCTCGGACTTGCTGGGGGCGGCGTCGCTATCACGGGAATCGAATGACATCCATCAAGAGTACAAAAGAGCCTGCTGCATTGACAGACACGGGCGGCGCCGAAGCCGAACGCGCTCGCCTGGAAAGCGTGGCTTCCCTCGTGCTGGAACGCGCTCGCCAGCTGGGCGCGTCGGGATGCGAGGTCGGCGCGAGTGTTCAGACCGGTCTGACCGCGACGGTGCGGATGCGGGAGATCGACACGGTCGAATACAGCCGCGACCGGGGCGTTTCGATCACCGTGTATTTCGGGCAGCACAAGGGCTCGGCCAGCACCGCTGACCTGCAGCGGGATTCCATCGAGACCTCCATCGAAACGGCCTGCGCCATCGCGCGCTTCACGGAAGCGGACCCCTGCGCGGGTCTGGCCGATCCGGAACTGATGGCCGAGGAGATCCCGGACCTGGATCTGTGGCACCCGTGGGATCTGGACGTGGACCAGGCCGTCGAGCGCGCCATGGCCATGGAAGCCGCAGGGCTGGAAGCGCATCCGCTGATCACCAATTCCGAGGGCGCGACCGTGAGCGCTGGTCATTCGGTCAGCGTCTATGCCAACAGCCACGGCTTTCTCGGACACCGTATCGGTTCGCGCCATTTCTTCAGCTGCTCCCTGCTCGCTGAGGACGCCGACGACAAGGTCCGCGACTACTATTTCGACGTGAAGCGCTCGCGAGATGACCTGCTCTCCCCCGAAGCCGTGGGCAAAGAAGCGGCGGAGCGCGCCGTTGCCCGTCACGGGGCGGGTTCGATCGCCACCTGCCGGGTCCCGGTCCTGTTCAGCAGCGAAATGGCCCGCGGCCTGTTCGGCCACCTGCTCGCGGCCATCAGCGGGGGCAACCTCTATCGCGGCTCCAGCTTCCTGATCGATGCACTAGGCAAGCCGCTCTTTCCTGACTGGCTCACGATCGAAGAGCAGCCGTTCGAGCCCCGCGGGTTGCGCTCGGCTGCCTACGACAACGAGGGCGTGGCAACCCGGGAAAGGGCCATTGTCGATGCGGGCGTCCTGGCCGGCTACGTGTTGTCCAGCTACTCGGCCCGCAAGCTCGGCATGCAGACCACGGGCAACGCGGGCGGCGTACACAATCTGACCGTACTGCCGGGCCAGCTCAGTGAGGACGAATTGATCGCCCAGATGGGTCGGGGGT
>JAWVZU010000259.1:0-5362 GCA_033722075.1 Lysobacterales bacterium | reverse complement strand
GGTCGCGTTCGAGGCCGACCTGGGGACCAATCTGTTCGGTCGCTGCCTGGGACCGAAGGATGCGCGGGGACAACTGCACGTTCTGTTGCATCCCGCGGTGGCCTCCGACGAGTTTGCCGTGGTCCTCGAGTTCGTCAGCGCGGAGTTGCGCCGTGCCGACGGTACCGCGGGGCTCCTGACCCGGCCGGCCCGCATTCTTGCTGAGCGCGTGGTGCTACCCCGGTTGCAGGACCTGCGTATCGATGCATCCGGTCCGCTTGAAGCCGTCGATGACATCATCGAGACATTCGACCAAACCGCGCCCCTGCTTTCCGAGCGCAGCCGACTCGCGGTCGTGATGGCGCAGGACGACGGCGTGGCGGCGGAGATCGCCCTGACCCTGGCCGATCCGGTTCCCGAAGAGGGGCCGACGGCGCCGTTGAGTCCGGCGGAGTTGGCCGAATGGAGCCGGATCGAAGACGAGCTGGATGGTTTCCTGACCACGGTGACCCTGAAACTGGCCGAGGCTTCGGCGGATGAGTCACTGAACCTCGATCTGCTGGGCGTACTCCTCGATGCCAGGCTGGCAATTGCACGGGCACTGGTCGATACGCCGGACGCGGAAGAGGGCGCCGGGGAAACCCGGGGCTTGATGGAGGAAGACCCGGTCCGCGAGTTGTTCATCGAGACATGGGACCAGCTTCGGCCGCTCGTGCTGGCTCTGCAAAGGGAAGAGCTGGGCGAACTGGCGCGGGGCCTGCACCTGGCCGCTTTCATGGCGGGGGCCGATGCCATTGCCGCCCTCGATGCCCTGGGCGGCGACTACGATATCGAGATCAGCCGAGACGGTATCCGCCGGCTGGCGCGGCTGTTGCTGGCCGAGGAGGCTCCGGCCCGGTTTACGCCGCTCCTGCTCGGTCCCGATCCGGCCCTGCGCAAGCTTTACGGGGCGGATGAGCCGCCGCCGCTGCCCACCGTGGATCCGCCGACGACCTGGATCGACTGGCTGATTCCCGCAGCACATGCCGACGTTGAAGTGCTCTATCCGCCCGACTGGCAACTCTTCGTGCCGGGCTTGTCTGAGCGGGAGGCGGTGCTGCGGCAGGTGCATGACCTGCTCGAGCGCAAATCGAATGAGCATCTGGCAGCGTCACCGCGGATTCCGGCGGAGGTCCGGCCGTTGTTTCAGCCGCTGGTGATGGCGACGGCGTGGAAGGAAAGCTGCTGGCGTCACTACATCACCGGGGAGGCACCGCCGGAGGTGATCCGCTCGTCCATAGGAGCGGTCGGCATGATGCAAATCAACGGCCGCGTCTGGCGCGGCATCTACGATCTCGACCGGCTGGAACGGGAAATCGGCTACAACGCGGTGGCCGGCATCGAGATCCTGGAGCACTATCTCGTCGACTATGCCCTGCGCCGTGGCGAGCACCTTGAGCCCGGCGGGCTGGAGAACCTGCCGCGCGCAACCTATGCCGCCTACAATGGCGGACCCGGCCAATTGAGCCGCTATCGTCGAGAGAATACGCGTGCCCGGCTCAAGGCCATCGACCGGGCCTTCCTGGAGCATTTTGAACGGATTCGGGCGCAGGGCTGGCCGGAGGTGGCCAGCTGCTACGCCGGATGAATCAGGCTATTGCGAGCCCTGCAGCTGCTGGACCAGCTGCTGGAACTCCTGCTGGGTCGCATTGAGCTGAGCCAGCAGGTCCTCGGTACGCGGATCGGTCTCGATCATCGCAACCTGCATCTCGGACTGGAGTTCGTTGAGCGCCGTCTGAAGTGCCTCGTCCTGCATGGCCTGGCCCTGGGCCGCCTGGAAATTCATGCTTTCCTGCTGGAGCTCGGTAGTCATCGACTGCTGTTCTGCTTCCGTAAGCTCGCCGCTCCTCAGCTGGTCCTGCATGGACATCATGCGCTCCATGGCCGCTTCGGCTTCATAGCCCTGCTCGCTCATCGTATCGACCAGCAGCTCGCGGAAATCCTCCTGCTGCTGCTGAAGCTCGGGATGCTCCTCGAGCGCCTGCATCTGGATCGATTCGAGTTCGGAACTCAGGTTCTGCATTTTCTGCTGCATGGCCTGCAGCTGCTGCATGGCGGCATTCTGCTCGGCACTGGGCTCTTCAGCCGGCTGAGCCATGGGTTGTGCGACGGCGATGGCCGTCAGGAACAAGGCGATAACGCCAAGGGCCCGAGCCACGCCGGCTCTGGTGGGGAAAGTCATTTGGAACTCCTGAATGGGTGGGATGCGGGGCACACCCTAGCAGAATCGGCGGATGCGCAACAACCGGGCGTTCAGCGTGTCCCGTTTGCGAGGCAGAGGTCATTCTGCTGGAGCAACTCGGAAATCCCCACGTCACTCAGCGGCGCCGCAAACAGGTATCCCTGGCCGAACTCGCAGTTGAGATCCCGGACCATCTGGTATTGCCCGTCATTTTCGACGCCTTCGGCGATCACCTGGAGGTCGAGAGCACGACCGATGCCGATGAGTGAGGCGACAAGGGCGGCCGCCGCCGCGTCCTTGCCGGCCGATTGAATGAACTGGCGGTCCACCTTGAGGGCCTTAAGGGGCAGGGAAGCCAGGCCGGATAGATGGGTCGGATTGCGGCCCACGTGCTCGATGCAGAGAGTAACCCCCAGTTCCGTCAGGTGCTCCAGTTCCGACCTTGCTTCCTCCAGGTTGTCCATGAGCAGCCGATCGCTCAATTCAAGCTGTAGCCGGTCCGGACTGATGCCTGTATCGGTCAGCACGGAATTCATGAAGTCGTGCAGTCGTCCGCCCATGAACTGCAGGGAGGATATGTTGACCGAGAGATTCAGGCGGACGCCAAAGCGCTTTTCCCAGTCGGCCAGGAGTCGGCAGGATTCGGTCAGCACCCACTCGCCGATCTCGGCGATCGCCCCGGTTTCCTCGGCGACCGGAACGAATTCCTCCGGCGATACATTGCCGAGTTCCGGGTCGGACCAGCGGACCAGAGCTTCGGCCCCCACCAGTTGACAGTCGGTGAGGCGAACAATGGGCTGGAAAACCAGGCTCAGGTTTTGCTCGCGGACCGCCGCACCCAGCCGATTGATGATGTGTTTGCGTCGCCGGATCCGCTCGACCATGGATGGTCTGAAAAAGTTGTAGCGATTCCCGCCCTCCGATTTGCTCTGATACATGGCCATGTCGGCGTGGGACACGAGTGCCTGGGGCTCGTCGCCGTCCTCCGGAAACACGGCAATGCCGATACTTGCCGAGACATTGGCCTCTTCCCCTTCGACTTCGAAGGGGCGCGCAATGCTGCGCCGGATCCGCTCGGCCACGATCGCCACGTCCTGGGGATCTTCGATGCCGGCGAGGATGAGAGTGAACTCGTCGCCGCCGAGACGGGCTGTTTCCTGTGCGCGGCACATGGTGTCGCCCTCCCGGACACAGCGATTGACCCGCTCGGACACGATTTTGAGGAGCGTGTCGCCGGCCGCATGTCCGAGCGTGTCGTTGACCGTCTTGAAATCGTCCAGGTCGAAGAAGATCACGGCGAGACGTTCGCCGACGCGCTGGGCGTGTCCCACGGCGGCTTCGAGACGGTCATTGAAGAAGGGGCGGTTGCCCAGCCCCGTCAGTGTATCGAAGTAGGCGAGGTTGCGAATTTCCTCCTGCGCTTCGCGCTGTTCGGAAATGTCCTGGATGGTTCCGGTCAGCCCGATGACCGATCCATGGTCATCGAGGATCGGCTCGCCCCGTTGCTGCACGACGCGCACCGTTGTGTCCGGCCGCACGATCCGGTGTTCCACGCGAAAGCGGGCGGCCTTTTCGAAGGTGCCGGCGATGGCGTCCTGGAGCATCGACCGGTCCTCTTCGTGCACGTCGGCGAAGAAATCGTCGAAGCTGAGCTTGTCCGGGCGTGGGCGGCGACCGTGGATTCGAAACACCTCCGACGACCAGTGCAGGCTGCCTTCCGTGAGGCTCAATTCCCAGTGACCGATGTCGGCGAGTTCCTGCGCCTTGGACAGTTGCTGCTGACTCTGGCGGAGCGAGGCGTAAGTGCTGCTCGTGCGAAGCACGTAGCGAACTCGATGCGGCAGGAGCGAATAGTCGCCGGTCTTCAGAAAGTAATCGGTGGCGCCGGCCTCGTAGGCATCGGCAATCAATGCGCGATCGTCGGCGGGTATGAGTACCAGGATCGGCAGGTGTTCACCGATTGCGATGGACCGAAGCTGCTCGCAGATCCAGAGGCTGCCCTCTTCCAGTTCGGAATTCAGGATCAGCAGGTCGGGTCGTCCATCGATCAACTCGGCGAGTGTGTCGTGTCCGTCATCCGCGACGGATAATTGCCACTTCTCCGGGACGAGCGCCGTCGTGACCAGGTCCCGGGTCTTTCGGTCGCTGGCTACGAGCAACAGCCGGGCTGTCGATGCCTGGCCATCGCTTGGCGACTGAGTATCGGCTATCGGCAACACCCCCATTTGTTGTCATCCGGTCCGGACGCCGGGTAACTCCTTTCCCGCCTGCAAGTTTAGCAAACGTGAGGCAGGGACCGGTTGAAATTCGGTGAAGTGGACGCCGTCGATTCCTCGGTCGTTGCCTACGAGCTGACGCAGTCAGGCCGCGGCAGCGATCACGGATCGCCATCCGGCCCACAGGTTTCCGAACTGATCATCCGGCTTCGAAGCGGTGCCCAGGCGGACTTGGTCGTTGCCTCTTCGGTTGGCGTGGCTTCGGCGAGAGCCCGGCGCGCCAGACTTCGGGTGTCCGGATCCTTCAGGAGATCAACGATCGCCGCCAGGTTCTGTCTGGCAGGCGAGAAGTCGCCGAGATCGTGCTGAGCCAGCGCAAGAATCAGGATGTCCTCGACCGAGCGATCCGCCAAGTTGGCGACGAGCTCGACCACCGAGCGCCCGTCGTGATTGGCGAGGGCCATGCGGGCAATGCTGCGGGCGACCTGTGGATGGGTGTCCAGGTGCGGTGAGAGCAGAGATCGCAGGTCCGAGCGCGAGGTCGCCGCCAGATATCGAAAACTGGCGGTGAGCAGGGATGCGGTCAGCGGCAAGCCTCGCAGGCGCTGCAGGTCGACCGGCAGCATCTGCTCGGCAGCACGCCAGGCCTCCAGCTCGCTTCCGATCCGGTCGACCTGGGGCGGACCAATACAGTGAGGATCCCTAAGGATCCGGGTGCTCCAGGGGTAGGCGATCTGGTCTCTCGAGAACAGCACGAAATACTGATCGGCATCCATAATGCCTACGGGCCGGTAGCTCAGGGCATTGGCCAGGAGCGGCTTGTCCTTCAGGCGCACGAGGAGATAATCCACCGGGACCGGGACCTCCATGACCGAGGCAAGCCCAGCTTCCGAGTTCAAGGCGCTTTCGTGGGCCTCCACATACTCCGGCGGAAAGAGAATTGCCG
>JAWVZU010000258.1:0-5463 GCA_033722075.1 Lysobacterales bacterium | reverse complement strand
GGAAAGCCGACTCGTCAAGGTCGGCCACGATCTCGTCGATGGGTTGCTTCTGCCGATTCTCGGCCAGCGTGGTCATCATGTGCTGGTTGTTGGCAATGACCGCGTCGGTAAAGGTCGAGAGGCGGCCGTCCTCCAGGTGGACGATGCGATCTGCGATGTCGAGAATGCGATTGTCGTGGGTGACCAGGAGAATGGTCGTGCCCTTGTCCTTGGCCAGCGACTTCATCCGATCGACGACCTCCCGGCCGGAGTGCTTGTCCAGGGAAGCCGTCGGCTCGTCGGCCAGCAGCATGGAAGGCTCGGCTGCCAGTGCGCGGGCAATGGCCACTCGCTGGCGTTGTCCGCCGGAAAGTTGCTCCGGCTTGTGACCCATGCGTTCGGACAGGCCCACCGCCTCGAGCATCTCGGTCGCCCGGCGGCGCAGGGCCGCGCCCTTGTACCGGCCGGTCACGCGGATCCCAAGCTTGACGTTCTGCAGCGCGGTGAGTGCGGCGACAAGATTGTGCTGCTGAAAAATGAACCCGATTCGCTTGCGGACTTTCTCCAGGGTCCGGGCCTTGGCGCCGTTCAGTTCTTCCCCCAGGACCCGCACGCTGCCTTCCTGGGTGGAACGCAGTGCGCCGACCAGCGTGAGCATGGTGGTCTTCCCGGAGCCGGAGGGGCCGGTCACGATGACGATCTCACCCTTCGGAATCTCGGTGCTGATGTCGAAGAGAATCTGCTTGCGAAGGGAACCCCGTCCAAAATAGTGGCTGAGGCCTTCGACCACGATGGGCGACTGATCACTCATCAGAACACGTCGGCCGGATCGAGGCGGCGGACCTTGCGCAAGGCAAGCATCGCGGAAATCGCGCACATGGTCAGCGTCATCAGGAATACGGTCAATGCCCGATCCTGGGTGATATAGAGAGGTAGGTTGGTGGCCGCTGCCGCCTTTCCGTAGAGCCAGTGCACCAAAGCGATTCCCGGGAGGTAGCCCAGTAGCGCCAGGATGACGGCCTGCTGGATGACGATGCCCGAGACGAAGCCGTTGCCGTAGCCCAGGGCCCGCAGCGTGCCGTATTCATGCAGGTGTTCGGAGACGTCGGCGAACAGGATCTGATAGACGATGATCGCTCCGACGACGAATCCCATGATCGCTCCGAAAGCGAAGATGTAGCCGATCGGGGTCGCGGAGTTCCAGTAGTTCTTTTCCCGGGCGATGAATTCCGCCTTGGTCATGACCAGCACGTCCTTGGGCAGATACTCGGCCAGGCGGTCCTTGACCGCTTGCGCATCGGCACCTGGGGCCAGGTTGATCAAGCCCAGCTGGATCTGGTCGCGTGGTCGATCCGGGAACAGCCGCAGCCAGTTGTCGTCGCTGGTCAATATGGTCCCGTCGATGCCGAAGGATGTGCCCATCTTGAACAGACCGACGACGTCGATTTCCCGATCGTTGATCTCGGTGGTGACCACGCCTTCGGACTCGACTGTCTCCGCAACCGGGCCGAATTCCGGCCTTGAAGCCGTATCGAAAACCACCGCGTCCTGGGTCCTCAACAGGGGTCTGATTTCATCGAAACCCTCGGTGCTCAGCAGGTCGTCCTCGGGATCAAAGCCGACGGCGTTGATGCTTCGCCGCTCGTTGTTCCAGGGGTTTTTCCAGACCGCGGGAAAGATGTAGACCGGCATGACCTCGGCCACCTCTTCCAGGGCGAGCGTCTGGTACAGGCGTCGGATCGAAAACGGTTGTGGCCGGACGATGAACACACTGTCCGGGCTGAACAGGGCTATGTCGTAGTTGAAGCGTTCATGGAATCGCACCGCACTCTCGAACAGCGCCGAGCGAAAGCCGAGCTGCATCATGATCAACAGCACCGCAAAGCCGATGCCCGATACAGCCACCAAGAGGCGCAGGGGTTTGTGACGAAGCTGCAGCCAGCCCAGTGGAGCGTCCATCAGCGTCCGATGACGATTTCGACTTGCAGGTTGGTCAGCGACGCGGCCCGCTCCGGTTCGTCGAGCAGGATCTCGACTTCGACGATCCGGGCATCCTTGCGTGCCGCGGGATCGGTTCCGATCTCGTCCTGCTTCTGGACCTTGTCCCGGATCCGGTCCACGGTCCCGGTCACTGGCTGGTCCAGGGCATCGCTGGTGACGGTGGCGTTCTGCCCCACCTCGACCAGGCGGACGTCGGTCTCGTAGACCTCGGCGATGGCGTACATCCGATCGACGCGGCCAAGTTCCAGGATCGCGCCGCCGTCGGTCAGTTCCCCGGGGCGCGCCAGTACTTCGAGCACGCGACCCGGCATTGGCGCGCGGACGTAGGACCGCTCGAGATCCACCTTGAAGCGGTTCACCTTGGCCTCGGCGACCTTGACGCCGGCCTTGGCAGCTCCGACCGAAGTTCGCGCCGCCTCACAGGCTGCCTCCTTGGCGTCGGCGGCGCCTCGGGTCAGCTCGGCTTCTTCCTTGGCCGCCAGTCCCTTGCTGAGCAGGTCTGCGCGGCGCTCGGCCTCCCTCCGCGAAACCTCCGCATCGACGCAGGCCTCGTTTGCCTGGCTGACCGCAGATTCCGCCTCTCGCCTGGCGAGTTCCAGCTCGGCGGTGACTTCGGCAACCATCGCCTCCATCACGCCGGCCGTGTCGGTGACGGCGAGCAACTGCCCCTCGACGACGTCATCTCCCTCGTCGACCAGCAATTCCTTGATTACGGGTCCGGAAACCGATTGAGGTGTCGATGGTGCAGCAATCCGGATGATGCCGTGTTCCGGCTCCAGGCGTCCCAAAGCGGATACGGCCTGGGTTTGTGCGACGCCATGACTGGCGATCAGCAGGCCGATAAGACCCACGCCGGTTCCGGTCAGCGGTCTCCCGCCTTTCTCTGGTGGCATGCCATTTCCCCCTCTTCTCGTGTTCTCGTGATCAGCCCGTCAGCGCCTCGATCTTGCCCAGCAGCCGCTTGATATCCACCGGCTTGGAATCGTAATCGTCGCACCCGGCGGCCATCGCCTTCTCGCGATCACCAACCATCGCATGAGCGGTCAGGGCAATGACGGGAATTCTCGCCGTGCGCGGATCGGCCTTGAGTCCGCGCGTGATCTCGTAGCCATCCTTGCCCGGCAGGTTGATGTCCATGAGGATGAGGTCGGGCAAGTGGTCGTTGAGCCTTTCGGAAGCTTCATCGGCGTCCTCCGCCAGAAGCACTTCGTAGCCCTTCTTCCGCAGGCGCCGGGACAGCATGTCCCGATTCATTTCATTGTCTTCGACCAGCATGATGACCGGCATGACCTTAACCCCCTAGAACTGCGCCCCGGGCGGCATTATACCGGAGACGTCATGGCGGTGCGTCGAACTTGCTCCAGCACTTCGTTCATCGAACCTTCCCCCTTCTGGACGATTCGCATCACCGAGCCTGCAAGCCGGTCCCGGTCCGCAGCGGTCAGGTCCTTGGCCGTCACCACGATCACCTGCAGGTCGTCGTCCGGGTATTTCTTGCGCAGCGTATCGAGCAACTCGAAGCCGTCCATGTTGGGCATGGCCAGGTCCAGGACCAGGTTGATGGGCCTACAGCGTTCATAGAGATCAAGGCCTTCCAGCCCATCCGCAGCGGTGTAAACCTCCCAGCCGTCGCCCTTCAGCCACTGGGCAATCAGGTCCCGGTTGTTGTCATCGTCCTCCACGACCAGGACGGCCCGGTCGGCTTTCGCCCGCAATCGCGCAACCGCTGCGACCAGCCGCTGGCGATCGATTGGCTTGCTGAGATAGTCCGCGACGCCCATCGCAAAACCCTTCAGGGGCTCGTCGACGATGGTCTGCATGATGACCGGGATATCGGCCAGCTCGGGATCGGCCTTGAGCGCCTTCAGCACGCTCCAGCCGTCCACTTCGGGCATCACCACATCCAGCGTGATGACCATCGGTTTCGCCTCGCGGGCCAGCCTGAGGCCGTCTTCCGCGTTGTTGGCCGTCAGCACCCGGTAGCCCTCCGGTTCCAGCATTCGCTTGACCAGATCGAGGATCGGCTCATCGTCATCGATTACCAGGACCGTTCTGGGCGTCGAGCCCTCGCGCTTCTGGTCCTGCTCCGGTTCGCGCAGGTGTTCCGGCACTTCGAGCACGGCGGTTTCCGTTGGCGGGGGCTCGTCGACGGGTTCGTCGTCGTCCTCGAAGTCCTTTTCGTATTTCTCCTTGAGGTGCTTCGGGACCTTGAATACACCCGAGGTTTGCGGAGGCGGGTGAATTGGAATGCGAATCGAAAACGTGGAACCGACCCCCTTCTCGCTGGTACAAGTCAGCGACCCGCCCATGAGTTCGCAGAAACGCCGGCTTATGGACAGACCAAGCCCGGTTCCACCGTAGTTCCTCGTGGTCGAGGCGTCGGCCTGCGAAAACGGATCGAACACCTTTTCGATCTGTGCGTCGGTCATGCCGATGCCCGAATCCCGAACGTCGATCGCCAGGATGTCGAAAGGCGTGGACCGCTCGCGAGAGACGATGGCCTCGACCGTCCCGGCCTCGGTGAACTTGGCCGCATTGCTCAGCAGGTTCAGGATGATCTGGCGCAGTTTCGTGGCGTCCACGTAGATCTCGCCGATCTTGCTCTCGATCTTCAGCTCGAACTTGTTGTCCTTGTCGGCCACCAGTGGGCGAACGGTGGCCTTGATGTCTTCCATGAGCCCTTCGATGCCGATGACCTCGGGATCGAGTTCGACCTTCTCGGCCTCGATCTTGGAAAGGTCCAGCACGTCGTTGATCAGCTTCAGCAGGTAGCGCCCGGAGGTGTGGATCCGCTTGAGATCCTCGATGTATTCGTCCAGGCCGTCGTCCTCGGCTTCCTCCTGGAGCATTTCGCTGTAGCCGATGATGGCGTTCATCGGGGTGCGCTATTCATGACTCATGTTGGCCAGGAACTGGCTTTTCGCCTGGTTGGCTTGCTCCGCCGATTGCCGGGCGATCTCGGCCGCCTCCTTGGACGATTTGACCGACTCGAACATCCGCGCATTCCGGATCGCAGTCGCCACGTAGGGAACGAACCGCTCCAGGTGCTGAATTTCGTCCGGTTCCAGGTCGAAATGCTGGCGGGTGTCGGTGAGGGTCATCACGCCGATGACCTCGTCTTCGATCACCAGCGGAAAAGCGATCAGCGACTTGGCCGGGATGAGCTTATAGGCCTGGGCGCTGACACCCTCCTGGGCTCCAGCGTCCATGGCGACGTTGGGCAGGTAGCGGGGCTTCCGGCTTCGGGCCGAGATGACGAAAGCGCTTTTCGTCTCGCTCATCGGGATCTTCAGGTTCTGCAGCTGGTCGACCAGCTTGTCCGAAACGGGACCCATTGCGCTCCCGAGTTTCAGGCACTGCTCCTCCTGATCGAGGAACAGAATCGTCATCAGGTCGAAGCTGAGGATCTTGTTGAACCGCTCCGAGATCGCGTCCATGACGCGGGAGAGATCCAGCGTCGAGTTGACCAGCTGCGCGAGGTCG
>JAWVZU010000257.1:0-5479 GCA_033722075.1 Lysobacterales bacterium | reverse complement strand
GGAAAATACGAAGACATCAACCGTTGTCCCGATGCCGCGGAGATGGACGACGCCTATCGAGCCGCCCGCGCCGTGGGCTTACACCGGTTCGACGCCGGCTGCTAGGGAGCCGTACCAAGAGAGGGGCGCAGCATCGGCGCCGCGTCCCGAAGACTTCAGACCGCCCCGCCCAGGTCGCCCTGCTCTCCCAGGGCCTCGAGCCGTTGCTCTTCGATCGTGTCCAGCAGCTGGTCGTACGGGTCGGCGAAGGCTTCGACGCCGGCTTCCTCGAGCTCGGCGGCCACCTCCTCGAGGTCGATGCGAAGTTCCTGCAGGCGTTGGACGTCCGCGTGGGCACGGTCCAGGTCTTCGCCGAGGCGGGGCTGCGGATCGCCGTGATCCAGATAGGCGTCGTAGGTGGCCGGGGGAAGGGTATTGACGGTTTCCGGGCCGATCAACGCCTCGACGTACTTCACATCCGGATAGTCGGGGTTCTTGGTGCTGGTGCTGGCCCATAGCAGGCGTTGCGGCCGCGCGCCGTGCGCGGCGAGGGCACGCCAGCGTTCTCCGTCCGTGACATGGCGAAAATGGTCATAGGCAATCCGGGCGTTGGCCACCGCGGCCTTCCCGAACATGCTCTGGTCGGCATAGATGGTCTCGAGGCGCTTGTCGACCGCGGTGTCCACCCGGCTCACGAAGAAGCTGGCGACGGATGCCACAGGGCTGAGCGGCTCCCCGCTCTGTTCGCGCTTTTCCAGTCCGCACAGGAATGCGTCGACGACGGCCTCGTAGCGCTTGACGCTGAACAGCAGGGTCACGTTGACGTTGATGCCTTCCGCGGTCAGCTGCTCGATGGCCGGCAGACCTTCGACCGTGCCCGGCACCTTGATCATGACGTTGGGTCGGTCCAGCGCGTCCCACAATTCACGCGCCTGGACGATGGTCTGTTCGGTGTCGCGTGCCAGGTGGGGCGAAACCTCGAGGCTGACGTAGCCGTCCAGTCCGTCGGTTCGATCGTAGACGGACCGGAAGCAGTCGGCGGCGTTGCCGACGTCCTCGAGCGCGATATTGCGGTAGATGCCCTCGGCGTCATAACCCTGGCGCGCGAGCGCCGCAATCTGTTGCTGGTACTGGTCGCTGCCGGCGATGGCCTTTTCGAAGATCGCCGGGTTGGATGTCATGCCGGCGAGGCCGTGCGATTCGATCATTCGTTTCAGTTCACCGCTCTGGAGCAGGTCACGCCGGATATAGTCCAGCCAGATGCTCTGGCCAAGGTGGGCGAGCCGGGTCAGGGGGTTGTCGACGGCCATCGGGCGCTCCAGTTTTGAGACGATGTGCCTATGGTAACCTGAACGGAATGACTGAGCTGCGACTTCCGCCCCTGGTCCTGCTGGGGCAACCTTCTCTCATGCGCGAGCAGGAACCGGTCGATCCCGAGCGGATCCAGGAGTCCGAGTTTCAGCGGCTCCTGCGGGTGCTTGCGCAGTGCATGGTTCACTATCAGGGGATCGGCATCGCTGCGCCCCAGATCGGCTGGAATGCCCGGGTTTTCTGCATGGGCATCGAGGACGACTCCGAGCGTTATCCCGACGCCGAGCCCATTCCCTTCGAGTTCTGGATCAACCCGCGCGTGGAGCCCCTGGGCGACGCGGTCAACCACGCCTGGGAGGGCTGCCTCTCGGTCCCCGGCATGCGGGGCTGGGTGCGGCGGCCGGCGGCCATTCGGATCTCCGGACTCGATGCTGCAGGGCGGGAGACCCGCAGCGAAAAACAGGGTTTCGCGGCACGGGTGGCCCAGCACGAGTACGACCACCTGGATGGCGTCCTGTTTCCCATGCGGGTCAGCGAACCACGCTGGCTGGTGCCCGATCCGGTGATGGCTCAGCAGACCGAGTGGCAGGCCGACTGGCCGTCACCCGGCGCGCGAGTCACACCTTCCGGAGCGCTGAGCGAGATCGCCTGAAATTAGTACCCCCTTTGCTGGGCAAAGGGGGTCGGCAGAAGTGACGCGTAGCGCCACTGGCCGGGGGGATTCGGACGGTCCAGTGCCTACAACTGCGACTCTATCCAGGCGTCGATACGTTGTTCGAGCACGGTCAGCGGCAACGAGCCCTGGCCGAGTACCTCGTCGTGGAATGCCCGGAGATCAAAATTCTCCCCGAGCTTCTCCGATGCCCTTGCCCGCAGTTCCTTGATCTTCAGCTCGCCGATCTTGTAGGCCAGCGCCTGGCCCGGCCAGACGATGTAGCGGTCGATTTCCACCGTGATGTCGTGTTCGCTCTTCCCGGAATTGGACTTGAAGAACTCGATGGCCTGGTCGCGCGACCAGCCCAGGGCGTGCATCCCGGTGTCGACCACGAGCCGGATGGCCCGCCACATCTCGTAGGTCAGCTGGCCGAACTTGGAATAGGGATCCTGGTAGAACCCCATTTCCACGCCGAGGCTTTCCGAGTACAACCCCCAGCCTTCCACGAAGGCGGTGTAGCTGCCGAAGCGCCGGAACCAGGCCGTGTCCTCGAGTTCCTGCTGAATGGCAATCTGCAGATGGTGTCCCGGCACTGCTTCGTGCAGGGTCAGCGCCTCCATCTCCCACTTGGGTCGCGTATCCAGGGCGTAGGTGTTGGCGAAGAAAATCCCCGGCCGACCGGCCTCCATGGACCCGCGCTGGTAGTAGGCTGTGGTCTGCGATTTCTCGGCATACGCCGGGACCGGTTCGACGCCGTAAGGCGTTCGCGGCAGGTGGCCGAACACCTTGACCAGTTCCGGGTCCGCCCGCTTTGCGATGTCGCGGTAGGTGCTCAGCAGTTCCTCGGCTTCGGTGAAGAAGAACTTCGGGTCGGTCCTGAGGTGCTCGAAAAACGCCTGCAGGTCGCCCTCGAAGCCGGTCTCCTGGCGGATCGCCTCCATGGCTTCCCGGATGCGCTTGACCTCGGACAGGCCGATCGCGTGGATTTCCTCCGGCGTGAGGGTCGTTGTGGTGTAACGCTTCACGTTGTGGGCATACCAGGCGGCGCCGTCCGGCAGGTCGGACTGGGCGATGGATTCGCGTGCACCCGGCAAGTACTCGCCGATCATGAAGTCGTACATCCGGCGCAGGGCCGGCGCGAGCTTCTCCGTGTAGGCGGCCGCTGCGGCGGCTCGCAGGCGCTCCTGGTCGTCAGCGGAGATGGACTCCGGCATTTCCTTGAAGGACCCGAGCAGCGGGCTTTCCAGCGGATCGTCGGCCAGCTGGTTCTCGATCTGCGCCGGTACGTCGCGCAGCGTGATCTTGGGCGGCGTGACGCCCCGATCGAGGCCGGCCTTCATCCACGCAACGGTCTGGTCGACGACTTCGTCGGCACTCTCGAGTCGGGCGACAATGTCTTCGTAGTTTGCGACGGTCCGAGCCGGCATGAGGGTCAAGAGCTGGGCCATGCGCTGCTGCGGCCCACTCATCTGGTTGACCGGCAGATAGTCGCCGTCGAAACGCTGGCCTGCCACGCTCGTGCCCAGACGGTCGGAGAGCAGGAAGTAGTTGAGCTGATCGGCCCCGGTGAGTTGCTCCGATGCCAGCCCCTGGATGAACTCGAGGAAATCTTCCGCTTCGCGGTCTCGCCGCGCATCGGCTTCCGGCGAATTGTCGGTCCATCGGTCATGTCCCTCCGGATACCCGACAAAAGTGGCGTACTCGGGGAATTCGAACATCGTGTAACGGTAGTACCACTCGATGAACCGGTTGAGCTTCTTGGCCGGGCTGGAAGCCTCCTCCTTGATGGCCGCGTACTCGGCCATGAGTTTCTCGCGTTCCGCGGCGTAGTCGAATGCCCAGGTGGGAGCTGAGAGAAACAGCGCGAGGAAGATCAGTGTCTTGGTCATCGTCATTTCATTGGACCGTAAACCCAAAGGGCTTCCAAAGATGCGTATTGCACGCGTCGCCGTCAACCGCGTGCAACATTCGGGCTGGGACCGTATATTGTGCGCGACGCGCCCCGGGGGTCCGGGCGCCACAAATACAAGACGCGGTGTTTCTCGACAAGCTCAACGACTGGATCGGACGGACCGTCGCCTGGCTCACGCTGGCAATGGTGCTCGTGACCGTGGTCGTGGTGGTCGCGCGCTACGGATTCCGCTGGGGTTCCATTGCCCTGCAGGAGTCCGTGACCTACATGCACGCCACGGTCTTCATGCTGGGTGCGGCCTACGCGCTGAAACATGACATGCACGTGCGCGTGGACATCTTCTACCGCAAGATGACGGCGCGCACTCAGGCCTGGGTGGACTTCCTGGGCGCCTTGTTCCTCCTGGTTCCCACCTGCGTCTACATCTTCTGGGTGAGCCTCGATTATGTTTCGGCGGCCTGGGCTGTCAGGGAAGGATCCCGCGAAGCCGGCGGTCTGCCCCTGGTTTATGTCCTGAAATCGCTCATGCCCGCGGCAGCAGTTTTGCTGTTGCTGGAAGGAACGCTCCTGGCCGTTCGTCGCGCGCGCCAGATTCTTGGTCGGGAAGCGCCATGTCAGGACTGATCGCGCTCGTCTTCTTCGCCTGCGTGTGCCTCGTGCTGATGGCGGGATTTCCGGTCGCCTTCACCCTCGCCGGCGTTTCCCTGCTGGTCGCCTTGATCGGGTCCGTCGCGGGTTTTTTCGATCCGGTCTTTCTCCAGGCCCTGCCCAGCAGGCTTTACGGGGTGATGACCAACGAGACCCTGATCGCCGTCCCCCTGTTCGTCTTCATGGGTGTGGTGCTGGAACGCTCGCAGATTGCCGAGGCCTTGCTGGAGACCATGGCCACGCTGTTCGGCCGGATTCGTGGCGGCCTGGCCTATTCGGTGTTGGCAGTCGGGGTGCTGATGGCGGCCAGCACCGGGATCGTCGGTGCGACCGTCGTGACCATGGGTCTGCTGTCGTTGCCCTCGATGCTGCGCTACAACTACGATCCGCGGGTGGCGACGGGAACGATTTGCGCGGCCGGCACGCTCGGCCAGATCATCCCGCCGTCGATCGTGCTGGTACTGCTCGGCGACGTGATCAGCAACGCCAACCAGCAGGCCCAGCTGATGCAGGGGCTCTTTGCGGGCGTGTCCGTATCGGTGGGCGATCTGTTCATGGGCGCCCTGCTGCCGGGGCTGATGCTGGTCGTGCTGTACCTGCTCTACATCGCCTTCACCGCCTGGCGGCGGCCCGAGTCGATGCCGCCGATCCCCGCCGAGGAGCGCGACATCGGCGGGCGGGCCCTGGCGCTGCGCGCGGTGCGCGACCTGATCCCGCCGGTGCTGCTGATCGTGGCGGTGCTGGGCTCGATCATCGCCGGCAAGGCCACCCCGACCGAGGCGGCCTCGGTGGGCGCCGCCGGCGCGATGCTGCTCGCCGCCTGGCAAGGGCGGTTCACCCTGCCGACGCTGCGCACGGTCATGCGCCGGACCCTGCGCGTGACGTGCATGGTGTTCATGATCCTGATCGGGGCGTCGATCTTCTCGCTGGTGTTCCGCGGCTTCGGCGGCGACGTCGTCGTGGAGGAGCTGTTC
>JAWVZU010000256.1:0-5523 GCA_033722075.1 Lysobacterales bacterium | reverse complement strand
GGATCGTGTACGGGCGCTTGTCGGATTGCTTTTTTCGCGGTCGGTGCTGTTCAGCAAGCTGGCTGCGTCCTATGGGATCAATCTGGAGTGGGGTATCACCACCTTTGATCATCGCATCATGGACACACTCGAGTCCGACCTGGCGCGAGGATCGGCAGGTCGCGCCTTCTTCATGCACCTTCTGATTCCCCACTCGCCGTTTGCGAGGGCCGCCGACTGCTCGGTGAACTATTCGGGACCGCTCTGGATGCGCTTTGCAACTTACAGCGGCGAGGTGGCCAACAACGAAACCACCAGGGGACCTCGCTACCTGGCCTATCTGGCTCAGGCAGCCTGTTCGCTTTCAGTACTGGATCGACTGTTTGCGAAGATGCGCGCCCTCGGTATCTACGACGAAGCAACCATTATCGTCCATGGGGATCATGGCTCGAGGGTCTTCTTTTACGAACCGCTGGGCAAGAACCTGAACAAGGTCGGGCCCGGTGACCTGAAGGATGCGTTTTCCGTCCTGTTCGCCCGGAAGATGCCCCACGGCGAGTTTTCTCGGGACCATCGGACCTTGGCGCTGGAAAATCTCATGCGTGACACGGTGACCCGGATTGCCGGTGAGACAAGCGGTCCAATCGAGCCGACGCCGCCGTTTATCTACTTCAGCGATACGTTTCCCCTGCGGCGAGTCGACATCGACATCTTCGATCCGTAAGCGCTTTGTCCCGCGCTTACTCGGACCAGACCGCGAATTCGTTGCCGCTGGGATCGATGAAGTGGAATCGTCGGCCGCCGGGGAAGGAGAAGATCGGTTTTAGAATGGTCCCGCCGGACACTTTGACCGCGGCCAGGGTCGCTTCGAGATTCTCACTGTAGAGCACAACCAGGACACTTCCCCGGTCGGTTCGCGCCTGCAGGTCCCCCTTGTAGAACCCGCCGGCGGGACCATGACCGGAAAAACTGGTGTATTCGGGGCCATAGTCCTGAAACGACCAGCCGAAGACCTCGGTGAAGAAACGCTTGGTCTCCTCGATGTCGGTTGCCGGAATCTCGATATAGTTGATGTTGTGATGTTCGCTCATGACGGCCTCCGCCAATCAGTCTTCGGTGCGGCTCCGGTCGAGGCGACCCAGGATCGTATGGCCCCGCAGCAGTGACAGGGCCCGATACAGGGCGTAGTCCTCGCCCGCCAGTCCGTGCATGTCGGCCGCCTGGGAAGGCTCAGCATCACCCGGCAAATGGCCGTCAAGATCGATTTCCCGTGTCCCCTGGTCGCCCACCGCTGCAAACGAGTCGCCACTGATATCGATATCCGGCTGAATGCCGGCTGCCTGAATGGATCGGCCGTTGGGCGTGTAGTAGCGGGCGGTGGTCAGCTTGATTGCCCCACCGTTGTACAGGGGCACGACGGATTGAACCGAGCCTTTGCCGAAGGTCTGCGTGCCGAGCACAACGGCGCGACCGTGGTCCTGCAGTGCGCCGGCGACGATTTCGGACGCCGACGCCGTAGTGTCATCCACAAGGACGATGATGGGTGCACCGGAAAGCTCATCCTGTGGGCCTGCGCTGAACGAGAGTTGCGCCTCCGTCGAGCGTCCTTTCGTGTAGACGATCAGGCCCTCCTCGAGAAACAGGTCCGACACGCCGACTGCTGAACCGAGCACGCCGCCCGGATTTCCACGCAGATCGAGGACCATGCCGTCCAGGTCACGGCCCGCCTGAGCCTTGAGCCGCTCGAGTTCGCTACTGACTTCCTCGGCCGTGTCTTCCTGGAAGCTCCGGATCGTGATGACTGCGTAGCGATCGTCGAGTAGCCTGGCATCGACGCTGGCGACCGCGATGACTTCCCGGACCAGGGTGACGTCGCGGGGTTCCTCGCCCTCGGTCTGAATGGTCAGGACCACCTCGGTCCCCGGCCTGCCGCGAACATTGCCCAGGGCGGTTGGCTGCGGCAGATCTGCAATCGGTGTCCCGTCCACGGCCAGCACCCGGTCCCCCTGGCGAACGTCGTTCTTCTCAGCCGGTGTGCCGGGCATCACCCGCGCTACGCTGAGTTGGCCCTCGATCCACAATACCTCGATCCCGATCCCGCCATACTGACCCGTGGTGTCTTCCTCCAGTGCTGCATACTGCTCTTTGTTGAGAAAGGAAGTGTGCGGATCGAGGTCGGACAGCATGCCGCGAATGGCATTCTCGAGCAGCTCACGGTCGTGGGTCTCCTCGACATAATCGCGCTGCACGCGGGCGAAGACCTCGGTGAAGGTCCTCAGGTCATCGAGCGTCAGCTGCGTGCGCTGGGGAATCGATTCGTCGTCGACCTGGGCCACGGCGACGCTGCCGAGTAGCGACAGCACGACGGCGACGGTGAAGCGTTTGGACATTTCGCGTATCTCCATGACGGACCATTATAGTCCTAGCCCGAATGTTGCACCGATCGTGACGCGATCCACACGGCGCATTCCTATAACGTAGACCACGGTTCCCGACCATGATTTCAAATCTAAGGCCGGGTGTTATGTTAGACGGCGAACTTTGCAGTCCGTAGCGTTGGAGCTGAGCACATGGCCAAACTGATCGTCTACATAGCCGGCCTGGGTTTCCTGGGATTCGGGATCGCCGCCCTGATCGATCCCGAGCGTCTTCTTGCCGGCATGGGTCTCCAGGTCGGCGGTTCCGGGTCGCTGACGACCGAACTGCGGGCTTTCTACGGCGGGTTGGAGCTCGGGTTGGGCGGCCTGACAATCCTCCTGGCGCTGCGTGATCGACTGACCGACGCTCTCGGCCTGACCCTCGTTGCCTATGGCTCACTCGCGGCCGGCCGCCTGATCGGCATCCTCGTCGCCGGCGACGTGAATACCATGATCTGGGTTGCGCTGGCCATCGAGGTGATCGTGGCGAGTCTGGCCGGGTGGCAAATGCTGGCCGGGAGGCGGGCATGAATCTCCTGGGTCTGTTGATGAGTTTCGGGATGGTTCACACCACGACCGATCCGGCGTTGCGGTATCTCGCCCTCGGTGACTCCTACACGATCGGCGAGTCGGTGGCGACAGAGGAACGCTGGCCCGCCCTGTTGGTGGACAAGCTGCGCCGGCGGGGCATTCATATCGAAGATCCCCGCTATGTTGCGACGACCGGGTGGACTACGGATGAGCTCTCGGCGGGCATGGACCGCGCAGACCTGGAGCCCTGCTGGGACCTGGTCAGCCTGCTCATCGGCGTAAATAACCAATATCGGGGCCGCTCCGTCGAGGACTATCGCGTGGAATACCGAGCGCTACTGGAGCGCGCCATCAACCTGGCCGGCGACGATCCCGATCGCGTGTTTGTCCTGTCCATCCCCGATTGGGCGATGACCCCGTTCGGCGAGGCATCGGACCGGGACCTGGAACGGATGAGCCGGGAGATCGATGTCTACAACGCGGCCAAGCGGGAGATTACCGAAGACCGTGGCGTGCTGTTTTTCGACATCACGCCGAGCACCCGCAAGTTGCCTGCCGACCGAGCCCTGGCGGCGGAGGATGGCTTGCATCCTTCCGGGAAACTCTACGGACGATGGGTCGAGCAGATCGAACGGACGCTGGCTGATCGGATCAACCAGTTCACACCCTGCCCGCGTCCATGAGCGTTGCAGCGATGGCCGGTGCCGTCGTGCTGGCGTGCGCGATGCTGGGCGGGTTGCATCTGCTGTTGCGTCGCAGGATCCAGTGGCTGGTCGCAAGCCTGCTGATTGCCCTGGCCTACATTCTGTTCTCCGCAATGCCAACAGCCGGGGTTCTTCCCGCATGGGAGCCGGCCGTTCGCTGGGGCCTGTTCCTGGCCGCCATCCTCGGCCTGATCCGGTTTCGCTTCTGGGACCGCTGGCCGGCCGGTGCCGGAAGTGGAAGTGGAAAGTGAAAAGCGGAAAGTGAACCGTAGAACGTAAAGCCAGGTCGCAAGCATGTGGCGGTGAACTTCAGGCCCTTACAGTCTCATGCTTGCCGGTTTTTCCTTTCCACTTTCCACTTATTACTCATCGGAAGCGCCCCAGATTCCCTACCGCCTTGGCCAGCGCCCAGAGGAACAGGAGGGGCAGGATGATGGTCTGCAGGACGAACACGGCGGCCAACCGCAGCAGATGTTCGGTAGCGTTGGTCAGGCGGTCGCGATAGTGCGCCATGCGCTGATTGACGTTGAGGGCGTCGGCGCGTTCGCCGAACCAGCGGCGGACCGAATTCATCCATCCCTCGTCGCCGGCCGGTTGCTCTTCTTCCGCCATGGCTTCCAGTTCGCGATTGGTCTGCTCGACTACCGCGCTGGATTGCTCGTAGCCCTCGGCCATGAACAGCTGGTAGATCCCGTCGTTGATGACCACCATGAGGGGCATCGCGAAGCGGAGGAAACAGTCCAGCAAGGCAAGGCGGATGGCCCAGCGGCGCTTGCGGATGCTCTTCGGGTTCCGCCACAGGACGAAGCCGACCACAACGAGGCTGAGTACGGTCAACACGCGGATCCCGCCCCAGGCGCTGATGTCCATGAGGATCTTCTGGATGCCCAGCGAAGTAGTGCTGGCCAGCATCAGCCAGGAGAAGCGCTCGATCAGGTCGTTGATCGGATCGACGATCTCGCCGGGCGTGAAGGTGACGCCGACGCCGGCCGGTTCCACGGCGACCTCGGTGCCCTGGATGACGGAGATCACGCCGTTCATGGCACGGGCCAGGGCGAAGGTTACCAGGGCTCGCTGAAAGGCGCTTTCGTAGTAGCCGGCCGCCGACCGATCAAGCCAGCCGCCCGTAGCCACCACGGCGACCAGCACCAGCAACACGGTCGGCAGCCAGGGGCGGGCGATTGCGCGATCAGCGCCGGAGAGGTTGTCAGGATTCTCAGTCAAGCGCTAACTCGGGTTTTCCATAAGAAGCGCAACCATGAAGACCCTTTCTTTCTTCATGCTTTCAAGCCTTCTGAGTAACAACTCCCTGAATCAAGCAAAAGCGGTAACCATGAAAACAGGAAATACAGGAAAAAAAGAAATGATTTCAATGGATTAGTGATGCAGATGGGAACGGCGTCGCCAATTCCGGTGTTACGCCCCGAAATCGGCTCGCAAGCCCCTGCCGCCTGTCCCTCAAAAAACTTCATGTCTTCATGTGATGGCTCTGATTCCGCGAAACGAGCTTTCCCTCTTCATGGTGAGGGCGCTAGACGCGCAGCGAACTGTTCAGCTTCATGGTTCCGTTCCAGTCATCGCGAAGCGACTCCTTTCCCGCCTTTCCTGCTTTCCTGTTGACCGCTCTGAACTCGCGAAGCGAATCTTTTCATGCGTGCATGGTTCCGCTCCGAATCCATCAGCGGACCACGGCATAGTCCCGTGCTGCCTCGCTCCAGCTCGGCGCATCCGTGAGGGCCGCGAGCATGTCTTCCGGGCGTTCGACCACGCACCACATGTCGAGGTGCTCCGGATTCATGAACCGCTCGTTGACCGCCTGGCTGAGGAGATCGAGGCAGGGGCGGAAGTAGTTCCGCGTGTTCAGCAGCGCAATCGGCTTGGTATAGAGCCCG
>JAWVZU010000255.1:0-5543 GCA_033722075.1 Lysobacterales bacterium | reverse complement strand
TGGATCAGGAACTCCAGCATCTGGTCCAGGCTCGCCGAGTCGGATTCGTCGGGCGAAAACTCGGGTGCGGCGTAGCGCATGCCTTCGAAGACCGGGCTGTGCCACTTCGCATGCCGGGCGTGGGCCCAGGCCCGGTTGCCGGCAATGGTGTTGATCTCGCCGTTGTGGGCGAGCAGTCGAAATGGCTGGGACAGCCGCCAGGACGGCGTCGTGTTGGTGGAGAAACGCTGGTGAAAGACCGCGATCGACGTCTCCAGCTCGGGACTCCGGAGATCGGGGTAGAGGCGCGGCAGATTGCCGGGCAGGCATAGGCCCTTGTAGGCAATGGTGCGCGTGGACAGGGAGGCGATGTAGGTTTGCCGTGGGTTGAATTGGCTCTCGACGGCGCGCCGTGCCAGGAACAGCGATCGTTCCAGCTCCGCGCTGCCGGGCGTGCCCGGCCGGGACGCGAAAACCTGGCGGATCCGCGGCAGGGTCTTGCGGGCGTGGTCACCGATGACCGAGGGTTCGACCGGTACATCGCGCCAGCCGCCGATCGCCCAGGATCGCTCCGTCAAGGCGTCTTCGATGGCCCGCATGGACGCTTCGTCATCGCCGTCCGCGGCCAGGAAGACCATCCCCACGGCCACGGCCTGGTCTTCCGGAAGATCGGTGACCGAGCGGATGAAACGCCCGGGGAGGGCAAGCAGGATGCCGCAGCCGTCGCCGGACAGGCCGTCCGCCGCCACGGCCCCACGATGAGTCATGCGCTCGAGCGCAGCCAGCGCGTCGGCGACGATTCGGTGGGATGGGTTGCCATCCAGGTTCGCCAGCAGCCCAAAGCCGCAGGCGTCCCGTTCCAGCCGGGGGTTGTAGAGCCCTCTGGTCAAGCCTTCTCCTTAGCAAAGCTGCACGCCGCGACCTGCCGTCGCTGCGCTTCGCGTGACCCGGGACCCCTCCTAAGTCTGCTTTATCTTTAGCACGCCACGCGGTTACGCGGCAAGCCTCGCGCATTCAACCGGTGCGCTTGCACCAACTTGCCTCGGTGCACCGAATTTGGCACTGTGGCCGATCGGATATGCGGAGCGTTCTATGAGTCTTTCCGGCAAGGATCTGACCCGCCAGATACTCATCGGCATGGTCGTCGGCTTCATCGTCGGCCTGCTGATCAACCTGGCTTTCGGGGACGTGGCCTGGGTGCAGGCCAACCTCGTCGACGGGCTATTCGACGCGGTGGGCAAGATCTTCCTCAACATGCTGAAGATGCTCATTGTTCCGCTGGTCTTCGTCTCGCTGGTGTGCGGTACGGCCTCGCTGTCGGATCCCAGCCGCCTGGGCCGTCTGGGTGGGAAGACGCTGTTGCTTTACCTGGCCACGACGGCCATTGCCGTTTCGTCGGCACTTTTCTTCGCCAACATCTTTGATCCCGGGGAAGGATCGAACTTCCCGGAAGCGCAATTCGAAGCGGTCGAAGCCCCGTCCATCAAGGATGTGTTCGTCAACATGGTCCCGTCCAACCCGATCCAGGCGATGGCCGAGACCAATATGCTGCAGCTGATCTTCTTCTCGATCATCTTCGGCCTGGCGATCACCCTGGCCGGCAAGCCCGGAGCGCGGATCAAGGCGATCTTCGACGACGCCAATGAGGTGATCATGCAGATCGTGGTCATCGTCATGAAGCTGGCGCCCTACGGCGTGTTCGCCCTGTTGGCCAAGATCGTGGCGCAGCTGGGTTGGAACAGCTTCCAGCTGCTTCTGGACTACTTCCTGCTGGTCCTGGCGGTGCTCTTCTTCCATGCTCTGGTGGTCTACCCGACGCTGCTGAAACTGCTGGGCAGGAAGGACCCGGTCATGTTCATGAGAAAGATGTGGCCGGTGCAGATCTTCGCCTTCAGTACCGCCAGTTCCAACGCGACCATTCCGGTGACGCTGCGCACGGTGGAAAAGCGTCTTGGCGCCGACAACGCGGTGGCCTCGTTTACCGTTCCCCTGGGCGCCACCATCAACATGGACGGCACCGCAATCATGCAGGGGATCGCGACGGTCTTCATCGCCAACGTCTATGGCGTGGACCTGACGCTGGCGCAGATGCTGACGGTCGTCCTGATGGCGACCATGGCCTCGATCGGCACCGCGGGCGTGCCGGGTGTCGGGCTGATTCTCCTGGCCACGGTGCTCACGCAGGTCGGGCTGCCGATCGAGGGGATCGGATTGATCCTCGGCATCGACCGGATCCTCGACATGACCCGGACGGCGGTCAACATCACCGGTGATGCGGCCGTGACGACCATCGTTGCGGTGAGCGAGGGTGACCTGGATCACGAAGTGTTCGACGATCCCGATGCAGGCAGCGACGTGCCCACCGAAATCAAGCCGCCGAAGGAACCTGCCGAAGAGACCGGCTAGGCAAGCTGCGGGCTAGCGTTTGAGCCGCAGGTCGAAATTCACCTCGACCCGGTGACCGACGATCGGGTCCTCCCATTCGCCGGTGCCGACGTCGAAATCCAGGCGATTGACCTCCGTGTCGCCGCGCATGCGGGCCGTGCCCGTCACCCGGGCGCTGTCGCCTTCGACGGTCCAGTCGAACTCGATCGGTATGGTCCGCGTGATGCCCTTGATGGTGAGGTCTCCAGCCATCCGGAACGCCCGGTTCTTTCCTTCCCCCGCGCCGCTAGCCACATAGGTCGCCTGCGGGTGCGCCGAAAAATCGAACCATTCCGGGTCGGCAAGGGCCTCGTCCACGTCCCGGTTGCGGGTGTCGACGGAACGCACGTCCACGGTCACGCGCAGGTCGGCCTCGTCGGCCGCTTCCGGATCGAAGCGGAATTCAACGTCGAAGGTCTCGAACACGCCGTCGAAAGGCGTGTCGTCGTAGGTCGCCGCAAAGGTCAGGGTGCTGTCTTGTGCAACCAGCTCCCAGGCCGGTTCTTCGGACTGGCCCAAGATCAGCGCCAACAGGGCGGCCAGGCGAATCACGGCTGGGCCTCTTCGGTGGAGCGCTTCAGGGGCAGCATCCGGCGCAGCACGTCGTCGCGCTTGCGGAAATGGTGGTGCAGCGCTGCCGCGAAATGAACCGTGACCAGTCCGGCCAGGGACCAGGCCAACCAGACGTGGACAGTCTCAGCGATCTCCTTGAGCTCTTCGTTGGGCTCAACCAGGCCCGGGACCTCGATCCAGCCGAACCAGCGCAGCGGGACGTTGGCTGCCGAATTCATGATCCAGCCGCTGATGGGGATCGCGAACATGAGCAGGTAGAGCAGGGCGTGGCTGGCGCGGGCCGCGTTGCGCTCCCACGCTTTGGTAACCGGCGACAGCTGCGGACTGACTTGCGGGACCCGCCACGCCAAGCGCAGGGCGACCAGGCCCAATACGGTCAGGCCCACCGATTTATGGAGCAGGAACAGCTTCAGCTGCTGCGGCGAGCGGCCCAGCTGTTCGGCGTACCAGCCCAGGCCGATATTGAACAGGATCAGCCCGGCCATGGCCCAGTGCAGCAGTTGGGCGACCCATCCCCAGGCGGTTTCCGTGTTGGTGGCTTTCATGAACGACTCCGGTTTCGCTGCACACTATTACTCAGACCGCGTGGATCTTGTGTTGATCACAACGGATTGCGGCCCGGATAAAGGTTAGACTGTAGATCCCATGCGCAAACGGCTGCCATCGCTGAATCTCCTCCGGGCCTTCGAGCGGGCCGCGTACCATCGCAGCTTCAAGCTGGCGGCGGAAGACCTGCATATCACGCCGTCCGCCGTGAGCCACAAGATCAAGCAGCTGGAAGAGGAGCTGGAGATCCCGCTGTTCCACCGGGTGACGCGCGCGGTGAAGCTCACGCCCGCCGGCCAGGCCTATTTCAAGGACGTGCACCGGGCCTTCGCCCGGCTGGAGACCGGTACCCGGCAGCTCCACGATCGCTACGGGAAGCAGGTGCTGCGACTGCATCTCCTGCCCTTCTTCGCCAGCGAGGTGCTGGTCCCGAAGCTGCACAGTTTCCAGATGCGCCACCCGGATATCGACCTGCACCTGGAATCGTCCTTCGGCAGTTCCGAGACCCACCCGGAAGATGCCGACATCTCGATTGCGCTTGGCAAGGGCCGCTGGCCGGGCCTGGAGGCGGTGGAGCTCATGCAGCTGGAACTCATGGCGTTCTGCACGCCGGAGCTGGCCAAGCAGATCCGGCCGGATCACCCCGAGGACATCAACGACCACGCAGTCATTTATTTCGCCACCAAGCTGGATGCATGGGAGCAGTGGACCCGCGGGATGGGTCTGAAGAAGTTCTCGCCGCGCCAGACCCTAACCGTCGACAGCATGTTCTCGGCGCTGCAGGCGGCAGAACAGGGCCTGGGCGTGGTCCTTGCGGCGCTCCCGCTCACCCAGGAGCGCCTGTCCCGCAGTACGCTGGTGCCGCCGTTCGAAAAGCGCGTGGCCATTGCCGACCGTTACTACCTGGTCTATCGCAAGGCCGACCAGGTGCGGCCCAACGTCCAGAAGTTCCGCGAATGGATCGTCGATGCCTTCGCGAAGATCGCCGGCGAGGCGGTCCCCCATTCCGATCGCTGACCAATAGTTGAGCAGCGCTCAACTGTCTGCCCCGAAAAATCGTTTGTAACAGCCGCTTCGGGTCCGTATCTTACGGGTCCGACGAGCAACTACACGTCTTCGACTGCGCGCCAAGAGCAACAACAAAGCAGTCAGACTGCTCGATTACGGCAAGTTTACTGGCGCATCAAGCGACCCTCCCCCCCCTCCCCCTAGCTTGATGCGCTGCTTTCTTTTTCTCCCGGGCTGATGCCCATTCGACGTTTGCACGACATTCCGGCTGTATCCTTGGCCCATCGTTTTGCAAGGATCTGCCATGAAACTGTTCCCAAGACTTCGCCGCTACGGGATTCTCGTCCTGGTCGGCACCTTCCTCCCGCTTATGGCCTGTGCTTCCGAGCACATCGGCTACTCCGCCTATCACGACTACCGCATCGTCGAGGTGGTGGACGGGCTCGAGCGGCCCTGGTCGATTGCCTTCCTGCCTTCCGGTGAGATGCTGGTAACCGAAAAGCCCGGTCGCCTGCGGGTCGTGCGGGACGGGCAGCTGTCCGAGCCGGTCTCCGGTCTGCCCGAGATCTACGCGGAAGGCCAGGCCGGATTGCTCGACGTCGTGCCCCATCCGGACTTCGAGTCCAACCGCCTGCTTTACCTGTCCTACTCGAAACCGCTGGGCGACGGCGCCTCGACCACTGCGGTGATCCGCGGGCGGTTCGAAGGGGATAGCCTGAGCGGCGTGGAAGAGATCTTCGAGGCGCAGAGCCGGGGCCGGGGACACTACGGTTCGCGGCTCGTCTTCGACGACGATGGGTACCTGTTCATCACCGTCGGTGACCGGCAGGCTTCGGCCTCGGGCGACCTGGAAGCGCACCCGGCGCAGGATCTCTCGAATCATCACGGCGTGGTGGTGAGGTTGCACGACGATGGGCGCATTCCCGACGACAACCCGTTCGTGGACACGGATGGCGCCCTGCCTGAAATCTGGACCTACGGCCATCGCAACGCCCAGGGGATGGCTCGCAACC
>JAWVZU010000254.1:0-5580 GCA_033722075.1 Lysobacterales bacterium | reverse complement strand
GTCGAACGGGCCAAGCGTGGTCTGCTGGACGGCTGGCGGGTGGATCGCACGCGGGACGGCGCACTGGCCAACCTGCTGGAGAACAACATGTTCTATGACCGGGGCATGGAGTACACCCAGCGCCTCATCGACCGGATCGAGACCCTCACCCCGGAAGAGGTCGTCGAGACCATGCGGAAATACCTGTCCACGGAGGAAATGAGCATCATTTCCGCCGGCGACTTTGCGGCGGCAAAGGAAGACCAGGAAGGACCTTGACAGTGCTGAGCGATAACCCGACACCATGAAAGTCATGGTGGGCAAATCGCGACGCGATGGACTAAAGCCGGAACCATGAAACGCATGAAACCCATGAAAGTGGCTTTCGCCCCGGGCGAGCGATAAACAGGAGGGCAGTAGGACAGGAACAGTGCTTGTTCGCATCCCCTCTTCGCTTTTCGGGGGGTGGAGCAATGCGGACGTGGGCGAGATCAAGGAGTTCGAACATGGTCTCCCCAATCATTTTTTTCATGTATTTCATGGCTTTCATGGTTCCCGGTCTTGCTGTGTCAGCCCGCTCCGGGCGCCTCACGGGCATCGTTACAATGGTTGACCCTGTGCGGCGGAACGCGTATAGTTTCCCGTCTTTTTGGACAAGGTTTCGGAGCAGACCATGTACGCTGTATTCGCTACCGGTGGTAAGCAGTATCGCGCCGCGACCGGCGACGTGATCAAGGTAGAAAAACTGGACGCCGAGGAAGGTGCCACCGTTGAACTCGACCAGGTGATGCTGGTCTCGGACGGCGATAATGTCGTGGTCGGCGAGCCCCTGGTGAAGGGTGGCAAGGTCACCGCAACCGTGCGTGGACACGGTCGCGGCGACAAGGTTGAGATCATCAAGTTCAAGCGCCGCAAGCATCATATGAAGCGGCAAGGCCATCGTCAGGCCTTCACCGAACTCGAGATCACCGACATCGCGAAAGGTTAAAGGAGTAACGAGATGGCCCATAAGAAAGCAGGCGGTTCAACTCGCAACGGCCGCGATTCAAATCCGAAGTATCTGGGTGTGAAGCGCTTTGGCGGCGAGAACGTCATCGCCGGAAACATCATCGTTCGCCAGCGCGGTACCAAATTTCATCCGGGTGAGAACGTCGGTATCGGTCGCGACCACACGCTGTTCGCCCTGGTGGACGGTCAGGTCAAGTTCGACTCCGGCGGTGCGCTCAAGCGCCGGACCGTCTCGGTGGTGCCGGCCAGCGACTGAATCTCGCCAGACCGTGTAATATGAAAACCCCGCCGCGAGCGGGGTTTTTTTGTTTCCGCGAGGATTCCGCTTGACCGAGACGCTCCTGTATCTCCTGGCTGGCTCCCTGGGTCTGTACCTGGGCGGCGAGTGGCTGGTCAGCGGTGGTTCACGATTGTCGCTGCGCTTCGGTGTGTCCCCGTTGATCATCGGTCTTACGGTCGTTGCCCTTGGAACGAGCAGTCCGGAGCTGGCCGTATCGCTGCGCGCCGCGCTAGGCGGTTCGTCGGAAATTGCTCTCGGCAACGTGGTCGGTTCCAACATCTGCAATATCGCGCTGATCCTGGGACTGGCCGCGGTGGTCAGACCGATCACCATCCAGAGTCGGCTGATCCGTCACGATGTGCCGATCATGCTCGCCTGCTGCGCCCTGATTCCCATTCTCCTGGTCAACGGCAAGGTGGGTCGCCTCGACGGCGTCGTGCTGGCCCTGAGTCTCATCGGTTACATCGGATTCAATCTCTGGGATGCCCGGATGGAATCCAGGGAGGTCCAGGACGAGTATCGGGATGCCCTCTCGCGTCGCCCGCCGAAGCTGGTCCTGAGCATCGTGCTGATTGTCGCCGGACTTTTCGCTTTGACCTACGGCGCGCGCTATTTCGTCGATGGGGCCGTGTCTCTGGGGAAAGCCCTTGGCTTCAGCGAGTCGTTCATCGCCCTGACCGTGGTCGCCCTCGGCACCAGTCTGCCCGAGCTCGCCGCATCGGTGATTGCGTCTGCGCGCGGGCAGGGGGACATCGCCGTCGGCAACGTCGTGGGCTCGAATATCTTCAACGTGCTTGCCGTCCTTGGACTCACCGCGATCGTGACGCCCATCGGAATTGGCGGGATCACCCGCCCGGACCTGGGCTTCATGGTGCTGCTGTCGGTTGCCTTGCTGGGATTGGTCATCACGGGCAGGCGGCTCTCGAGGCTCGAAGGATGGCTGCTGCTGGGCGTCTATTTCGGTTACATGATCTGGCGAGGTATCAACCTGTGAAAGGCTGGAAGGCGGATTCGATTCAATGACACTGAAGGCATTCTTCCTTGTATTCGCGGCGGTATTTGTCGCTGAGCTGGGCGACAAGACCCAGTTGGCAACGCTTCTGTTCGCGGCAGACCCGGAGCGTAACCGGTGGGTCGTTTTCGCGGCCGCGTCCTCGGCGCTCATCGCGGTCACCGGGGTGAGCGTGCTGCTTGGCGGCCTGGTTGCGCGCTATTTCTCGGAAAAAAACCTGGCCATCGTGGCCGGTGCCGGGTTCATCGTGATCGGCCTCTGGACCCTGATCAGCGGATTGCGGAGCTGATTCTCGTCGTTCAGTGCGTCAGTCCGGCAGGTCGGGATCCTGTTCGACGCTGTCGGTGGTGAGATAGGTATAGGCCGCAAGGCTCTGTCCGACCGTTTCCATCAGCGTGTCGCGCTGGCCCTGCTCCAGGTCTTCGGCCTCGCCGATCTTCCGTTTCAGCGCATCCGTCAACCACTCTGCGTCATAGCCGACTTCCGCCAGAACGGTTGCCGCATCATCGCCCCGGATCGGGTCTGAAAGCCGATAGCCTTCACCGTCGATTGCCACGTTGACGGAATGGGTGCGACCGAAGAGATTGTGGTTGTCGCCCAGGATCTCCTGGTAGGCGCCAACCATGAACACGCCGAGCCGGTAGGGGCTGTCAGGATCGAAGTCGTGGACGGGCAGGGTGGATTCCAGGCTTTCGGCTTCAACGTAGTTGTCGATCCGGCCATCCGAGTCGCAGGTGAGATCTTCCAGCATGGCCCGTCGTTCCGGTCGGCGATCCAACCCCTGCAGGGGCACGATGGGAAAGACCTGGTCGATCGCCCAGATGTCGGGCAGTGACTGGAAGATGGAAAAGTTGCAGAAATACTTGTCGGCGAGCAATTGACGAAGCTCGTCCTCGACGGCCCGGTCGCCACGGCGATCGGGCCTGAGTTTCGCCCGCACGGCGTGGCAGATCTCGAAGAACAGTTCTTCGAGGCGCGCCCGCCCCTCGAGGCCGAGCACTCCGTGAACGAACTTCTCCTTGCCTTCCGCGAAATTGAACAGGGCTTCCTGAAAGATCTCCCGAGCCGGCCGACGATCCACCTGCTCCAGCAGATGGCGCATGGTCTCGAGGATCGGGTGTGGCTCGCGTTGTGCGGCGTCGCTGCCGCCCTGAGGTGACCATTCGACGGCCGACACGTCGGCGACCAGCACCGCGTGATGGGCCGTCAGGGCCCGGCCCGATTCGCTGATGATGGTGGGGTGAGGCAGGTCTTCGGCACCGCAGATCGCCTTCACGCTGCGCACGATCTCGGCGGCATATTGACCGACCCTGTAGTTCATCGAGAAGTAGCCGCGCGACCCGGCGCCCTCATAGTCGACGGCGAGTCCACCGCCCACATCCATGACCTCCACGTTGACGCCCAGGCGCGAGACTTCGCCCAGGTAGCGGCAGGCTTCCGTCGCACCGAGGTGGACATCACGGATATTGGAGATCTGGGATCCCATGTGGAAGTGGAGCAGTTTGAGACTGTCCAGCAGGTCGGCTGCACGAAGCTGCTCGATCATGTCCAGGACCTGTCCGGCCGAGAGGCCGAACTTGGCCCGCTCGCCGCCGGTGTTCTGCCATTTGCCGTGGGCAATGGAGGAAAGACGCAGGCGGACGCCGAGCCATGGGCGAATTCCAAGCTCCCGGGAGATCCGGATGATGGCCCGGACTTCCGCCAGCTTCTCCACGACCAGATAGACCCTGAGCCCCAGGCGTCGACCGATCAGTGCCATCCGGATATACGCCTCGTCCTTGTACCCGTTGCAGATGACAATCCCCCGGGGCCGGCTGAGCGCCAGGACCGCCAGGAGTTCGGGTTTGCTCCCCGCTTCCAGCCCCACGTTGGGTGCCGCAGCGAGAATCTCCTCGACTACGGCTCGGCGCTGGTTGACCTTGATCGGGTAGACCACCCCATAGCCCCCGGAGTAGTCCTCGGCTTTCATGGCCTGCTCGAAAGCCTGGCTCAGACCGGTGACCCGATTGCGGAGAATGTCACTGAAACGGAGCAGCAGCGGCAACGGAAGACCCAGCGTGCGGGCCTGCTCGACCACTTCGTTGAGGTCGATCGTCGGACCGTCCGAACCATGCGGCTGCACGTGCAGTCGGCCGTCGTCCCGAATGCAGAAGAAACCCTCCGACCAGCGGTCGATACCGTAGAGTTCTCGGGCCTCGTCAGGTGTCCAGGTCATCGTCCCGATAGATTGCAACGTGAGGTGAGCCGTCGGCGCCGATCCAGGCGCGGTACATGCCCGGAGAATTGAAGGGCAGGGCGATGTGTCCTTCGCGGTCCACCGCGATCAGGCCGCCGCTTCCGCCCATTCGCGCCACGGATTCCAATGCATCCCGTGAGGCCTCCTCGAGGCTCGATCCCCTGTAAGCCATTCGACAATGCACATCGTATCCCAGCATGGAACGAATGAAGAACTCGCCATGCCCGGTCCCGGAGACGGCGCAGGTCGCATCGTCCGCCCAGGTGCCGGCGCCGATCAGCGGGCTGTCGCCGACCCGGCCGGGGACCTTGTTGGTCATGCCGCCGGTGGACGTCGCTGCTGCGAGGTGACCCTCGCGGTCTCGGGCAACGGCACCGACCGTGCCGTACTTTTCGTCGTGGTCCAGGCTGACCCGCCCGGCGGCTGCGGCGCTGGCGAGTTGCTGGCGACGGTCCTCGGTCACGAAGAAGTCCCTGGAGACCTGTTCGACGTCGTGTTCGGCGCCAAACCGGTCCGCATTCGGCCCGGCGAGCAGAACGTGCTCGCTGGCCTCCATGACCCGGCGAGCCAGGCAGACCGGGTTGCGCGTCAGTTGTACCGCGGCAACCGCGCCACAGCGCCGGCCGGCGCCGTCCATGACCGCCGCGTCCATTTCTGCGACGCCGTCGGCGTTGAGGACGCAACCCCGTCCGGCGTTGAAGTACTCGCACTCCTCGAGCAGGCGGACCGCGTGTTCCGCTGCATCCAGCGCGCTCGCACCGCTGCGAAGAAGGTTCCAGCCGGAAACGACAATGTCTTCCAGTGCCCGCCGGTAGCGCGCCTCGCGGTCATCGCCGAAACTCTCGGGATCGATGACGCCGGCGCCGCCATGGATGGCGATGCGGGCGTCGCTCATGAGCCGGCGACGGTCATCGTGTCGATGAGTACCGGCCCGGTGCGAATTCCGGACCGGCAGTCCAGGTCCCGGCCGACGGCAACGATGTTGCGGAACATGTCACCGAGGTGACCGGCGATGGTAATGCCTTCGACCGGTCGGGCAATGGCGCCGTCTTCCACCCAGAAACC
>JAWVZU010000253.1:0-5593 GCA_033722075.1 Lysobacterales bacterium | reverse complement strand
GCGCATCGGCATCTCCGACCCGGAGCAGGCCCGGGCCAGCGGCATCCGGATCTATTACTACGTGTTCGATCTGCTCAATCTCGGTGGGATAGATGTCCGTCCAGTGCCCTTGCGACGTCGCAAGAGCCTGCTCAGGAAGGCCTTCTCTTTCGACGATCCACTCCGCTTCAGCCAGCACCGAAACGAGTCCGGTGAGGCCTACTTCGGCGAGGCCTGCAGCAAGGGCTGGGAGGGGCTGATCGCCAAGGACGCCGCCGGCGCCTACCTGTCCAAGCGCTCCCGCAAGTGGCTCAAGTTCAAGTGTGTGAATCGCCAGGAACTGGTGGTGACCGGCTTCACCGACCCCTCGGGGGCACGGGAAGGCTTCGGTGCACTTCTCGTGGGCTTCTACCACGACGGAAAGCTGGTGGATGCCGGACGCGTCGGAACCGGTTACAGCGATGCCCAGCTCCGGCAACTGCGGGACCGGCTCGATCAGCTCGAGACCCCGGAAAGCGCGGTGGAGATCGACAGACCTTCCGACGACTCGATTCACTGGGTGCGCCCCGAACTCGTCGCCGAGGTCGGGTTCACCGAATGGACCCGAGACCACAAGCTGCGGCATCCCCGATTCATCGGCCTGCGGGATGACAAGGATCCAACCGATGTCGTTCGGGAGTCGCCTGACTAGCTGCGAACTCGATCAACGTTGTTCACAGCTAGTCTTGATCCGGTTCCTGGCGCCGGACACGACAACCGGCAGCTTTTTCCAGGTGTGCCCGATCCAGGATCCTCAACTGCCGCTGACCTGCATCCACCACCCGATCCGCGCGCATGCGACCCAGCGTTCGCGACACGTGTACCGGGGTGATACCCAGCAGATCCGCCACATGTCTGTTGGTGAGCGGCCACTCCATGAGCTCGGCTTTGCCGCCCTCCATATCCAGCCGCCAGTTCAGGGACAGGATCAGGTTGGCCAGCGCGGAATAGGCATCGTGCCGGCCGATCAGGACAAGGTGGTTCACCAGCTCACGGCGTTCTTCCCGCAGCATGAGGAACAGGAGTTCGGTAAGGCGTGCAGAGGAATCGAAGATGCGCCTCAAACGTTCCCGAGGAAAGGTTGCGATGGTGCAACCGGTCAGGGTGTGTACATCGGATTGCCACCCGCCGTCCCGGGCGTTCTCCGTCAATCCGATCATTTCTCCTTCGAGCTTGATCTCCAGGATCTGGCGCCTTTCGCTATCCACCGGCCAGGATGTGTAGGCCCAACCCCCCAGGACGATGAAGACCTCCCGCGGATGTGATCCCCGTCTCGCCATGCATTTGTCTGCCGGGACACGGTGGGCCTCCCCGATGAGTGAATCCAGGAGATCCCGGTCGGACCTTTTCAATGCGGTCACCGCGCCGATTCGGCGCAATAGTGCATTGTCGACATGGTCAACCATCGCCAGCTTTCTTGGATCAACGAACCACATGCATTCTCCCGGGGGCGGAAGCGCAGGGCGATAACATGGATCATGTGCAGCCGCTGCGGCGCAGTCAGATCCAGCTCAGGTCCGGCTCGAAGAAGTTCTTTTCCCGGTCGGCCAGGGCGATCAGGGCCTCACGATCCAGGATCCGGGCCCAGCCGTCGCTGATTTCGACGATGCCGTCCGCCTTGAGCTGCGTCAGGGTGCGCGACACGTGGACCGGCGTCATGGCCACCGCATCCGCGATATGACGGTGCTTCAGCGGGAACAGGAATCCCTGCCGCGTGTCTTGCATCTTTTCCAGACGGGTTGCAAGCCCGACGAGGAAACTGGCGATCGCAGCGCGGGCATCCCGTCGGCCAGCCTCGGTGACCCGCTCGACCAGAAGACCCCGCTCGTGTGAGCACAGGAACAGGCTGATGGCCGCCAATTTGGGAGATTCGTTGAAAAGATCGCGAATGCGCGATTTCGGAAAGCGATAGAACTGGCAATCGGTCAGCGCGGTCCAGTCGGTCAGGGCCCGCTTGAAAGAGATCTCTTCGAGTCCACAGATGGCGCCGGGCAGCTTGATGTCCACCAGCTGGGTCTTGCCTTCTTCCAGCAGGCGCAGGTTTGCGGCCCAACCGGAAGCGAGAAAGAACAGGTAATCCAGCGGCTGGCCGCGATGTTGAAAACACTCGCCCGCCGCCACGTCGACATCTTTCTCCCGAATCGCGTTCAGAATGTTCTTCTCGCGTTCATCCAGGTTCGAATAGAGGCCGAAGGGTCCGACCAGATGGCTGATTGGATCCGACAATGGTCCCCCTGATTTCCTGCTCGTGTCCCTCATGATAGCCGGTTCCCGGCCTTTGACTGTTAATCCAGGTTAAGTCGACATGATCCACGTTATGTCGCCGGCCCCGACTCTCCACTATCTTGGTGGCTGTCAGTCAACAATTTGCAACGAACCTGCGATGACGTTCGGAGTTTAGCGGCCTCGGCTCTCACCGTGTGACAACTCCCATCCCCCTGGGTCACCCGGCTGGCTGCTTCACCCGCAGCCTGGGAGAGCCGAGACCGGTCCGCTCAGGACCGATACGCACCTCCCGCACTAAGGAACCCCACTTTGAAAAACGACCAACGACTATCCGAAACGCCAAGCGGCACCCGGCGGCTCACCGGGCTCTACAACCTCGCGACCAGCTGGTTGCGCGCCAACGGCCACGCCTGCGAGGCGGGTGCGGAGGCGCCGGAGGATGCACAGGCCCGCCACATGCATGAGGTGATGACGATTTCCGGACGTTCGCTCGAGTTGCTGGCACCGATGTCGTCCAATCCTGAACTACAGCGAGCCGTGTGCCTGGTCCTCGATCTGGGCATCAGTGTGGGAAGGATGGCGCAGCTCTGCGATGTAGCCGATAACCTTGCCGAGGACGCTCTGGCGGGAGAGGCAATTGACGTCCGTCGCCGCGGCAAAGCGACGGGGGGAAGTCGAGCATCGCCGTGACGGCGAGTTGTCACTTCAGGCCGCGTTGTCCCAGCGAGGCGCATGGTCCGGATCGATGATACGCCCATCCGGGCGGGCAAGGCCGAAGATCTCCTCCATCTCGGATTCGGTCAGTTCAAAGTCGAAGATGTCGAGATTTTCCTTGGCGTGTTCCCGATTCTCGGCCTTCGGGATCGCCAATACCTCGGGTTGCTGAATCAGCCAGCGCAGCGCCACCTGGCAGGGCGACTTGCCGTATTTCCCGCCGATGCGGCTCAGGAGAGAATCTCCGACGACCTCGCCATGCCCCAGGGGGCTATACGCGGTGAGCGACATGTCGTAGCGCCGGACTCGTTCCAGCACTGGCTCCTGATTCAGGTACGGGTGATACTCCACCTGGTTCGTCACCAAACGTACCGGTGACTTTTCGACGGCCTCGTCGAGCAGGTCGGTGGTAAAATTGCTCACCCCGATCAGCCATGTCTTGCCGTCGTCACGGGCCTTGGCCAGGGCCTCCAGGGTCTGCGCCAAGGGTACTTCGGGGTTCGGCCAGTGCAGCAGCAAGAGGTCCACCCGGTCCGTGCCCAGCTGCTCCAGACTGTCATCCAGTGAGTCGTGCAGTGCCTGAGGCCGGAAGTTGTCCATCCAGATCTTGGTTGTCAGGAAGATGTCCTTGCGCGGCACGCCGCTTTGCGCGAGTGCTTTCCCGACAGCCCGATGATTGCCATAGGCCTGCGCGGTATCGATGTGTCGATAGCCCATCGAAAGCGCGTCCAGGACCGACTCGGTCGCGGCCTCGTCGTTGAGTTCCCAGGTTCCGAAACCGAGTTTTGGAATCCGTGTCCCATCGATCTTCAGATAAAGCATGTCTTTCCTCCTTTCGTTTCCCGGCGTGTCTCGGACGGGCTTTTCGCAAGCTACCTTGCCTCGACATCGGTGAGCGTTCGAACCTCGATTTGTACCTTCGGCTCGATCCGCCGGGCCAGCAGGACCGCTTCCTCCACCCGATCCTCGGGGCTGTCGATGGCAAGCAGCACGGCGCCGGAATCGATGTCTTCCTGGTGAGCCTCAAAGATCGGATGTGGTTCCGTAGGTCCGATCAGAGTACCGATCGCAACCCCCAGTGCTCCGCCTCCGACGGCGCCCGCAAGGAGGAGTCCACTGGTCGGCAGACCGGCATCGAAGCCCAGGCCGACGAGCACCAGCACGACAGCGAGGCCGGTGAGCATACCGACCAGCAGAGCCCGCCCGCGGGCGTTCCGGACATCCGTGAGTTGCTCCAGAGTCGCGGCCGGCACCTCGAGCTCGTCTGCAATATGTTCCGGCGCAACCACGCGGATCCGCCTTCCCAGCCCGTCGGCCAGGCGAAAACCCTCTACCAGCGCACTGGTGGCGCCAGTTGTCGGGCTGAGTATGAAAAGTCGCTGCATGGGGCCTCCACACGTCAGATCGGCAGGATGCGATCGTTCTCGAGGCGGACACGGTCGCCGACGTCAAGTCCGTAATGCTCTCGCTGGGTCACCGTTGCAAATCGACCGTCGTCGAGTTTCACACTGAACTGGTAGGCAATGTCGGCCTCGCGGTTTCTTTTTTCGATCTCATGACCGGCTGCCGCGCCACCCACTGCGCCGGCGGCGGTCGCGATGTCCTGGCCTGTGCCGCTACCGACCTGGCTGCCGGCGGCGGCGCCGATGACCGCACCGACGACCGCCCCGAGACCGATGCCATCGTCGCTGAGGCTCACCCGGCGCACATCCTGAACACTGCCGCAGTCGTAGCAGACGCCAGGGTCCCGTTCGACTGCACCGGGTTCGACGCCTCGCGTTGGCTGGTAATTTTGACAGGCCGCCAGCGGGAGCACCGCCAGCAGGCAGATGAGCAGCTGATTTCGAAGTCTCACAGCGCCTCCAGTTCCTTTTCAAACCCGATCGGTCTAGCAAAATAAGAAGCAAACTCTGTGCCAATGGCGCTCTTTTCATGGCGAACGACCGCGCCGTCCCTGCGGCCAACGGAACGGTTGTTGCATCAATCGCCGATAGCGGAATCCGAGACGGATTTCATGACACTTCATACAAGAGGACCCAATCAAGATGCGCTCACTCAAGCTGCTGCTAACCGGCACCCTAGTGTTGTTGTTTTCCTTGGGCTCACCGGCAAACGCCCAGGAAACCAGCATCCACGGTGCGATCTCCGGGCTCTGGTTCGATGCCGAACGGCCCGGCTACGGGCTCCAGGTCGAGATCATCAATCCCCGCGAGGCCGTGATTGGCTGGTATGCCTATGACCAGAACGGCAATCCGCTTTGGCTTTTCGGCGTCGGCGAGATCCGGGCGATGACCATCAACGCCTCCCTGATGAGCTTTCGAGGTGGCACGTTCCCACCAGGCCTTGATCCCGCCGCGGTCGTCGGCGAACGGTGGGGAGAGATCAACGTCGAGTTCCAGGATTGCGATACCGCGCAGCTCAGCTGGTCACCGGAAGCGAGCGGCTTCAACTCGGGCAGCACGGAGCTGAGCCGCTTGACCGCCATCGACGGTCTCAGCTGCGGCGCTGCGGAGACCTTCCATCGCGTGGTCGAGTTCAACTTCGACGCCGGGCCGGGGCCCTGGTCAGCGCTATTTGCGGATTTCTCCGACGCGCAGCGTGACAGCATTGACACGGCAGCCGCATGGGACGCATT
>JAWVZU010000252.1:0-5723 GCA_033722075.1 Lysobacterales bacterium | reverse complement strand
CCCTCGCCGCCGCGCGCGTCGGCGTGCGCACGCTACTGCTCACCCACAACATCGAGACGATCGGCCAGATGAGCTGCAATCCGGCCATCGGCGGCATCGGCAAGGGGCACCTGGTACGCGAAATCGACGCTCTGGGCGGCATCATGGCGCAGGCTGCCGACCGCGCCGGAATCCAGCTGCGAACGCTGAACGCCAGCAAGGGTCCTGCCGTCCGCGCCACGCGGGCTCAGTGCGATCGCGAGCTGTACAAGGCGGCTATCCGCCATGCGGTCGAGAACCAGCCGAACCTGACCGTTTTTCAGCAGGGGGTGGATGACCTGATCGTTCGAGGAGACCGCGTCGAGGGCGTCGTCACGCAGATGGGTCTCGAGTTCCGAGGCAAGACCGTGGTCCTGACCGTCGGCACCTTTCTCGGCGGCAAGATCCATATCGGTCGGTCCAATTTTGCCGGCGGGCGAGCCGGCGACCCGCCGGCCAATGCGCTGGCGACGCGCCTGCGGGAGCTGCCCTTCGAGGTCGACCGGCTCAAGACCGGAACGCCGCCGCGCATCGACGGAAAGACGGTGGATTTCTCGGTGATGGAGGAACAGCCCGGTGATTCGCCGCTGCCGGTGTTCTCCTACCTGGGCCAGCCCGCCGACCACCCGGAGCAGGTGTCCTGCCACATCGCCCAGACCAACGAACACACCCACGAGATCATCCGCGGGGCGCTGGACCAGTCGCCCATGTACTCCGGCGCCATCGAGGGCACGGGACCGCGCTACTGTCCCTCCATCGAGGACAAGGTGGTCCGGTTCGCCGACAGGACCGCGCACCAGATCTTCGTCGAGCCGGAGGGGCTGCAGACCACCGAACTCTATCCGAACGGAATTTCGACCAGCCTGCCCTTCGACGCGCAGGTCGCACTGGTCCAGTCCATTCGCGGCTTCGAAAACGCGCACATCACCCGGCCAGGCTATGCCATCGAGTATGACTTCTTCGATCCGCGCGGCCTGCAGCACAGCCTGGAAACGCGCTTCATCAACGGGCTGTTCTTTGCCGGTCAGATCAACGGCACCACCGGCTACGAGGAAGCGGCCGCCCAGGGCCTGATCGCCGGATTGAACGCCGCGCGCCAGGCTCAGGACCAGGATCCGTGGCACCCGACCCGCGACCAGGCCTACCTGGGCGTGCTCATCGATGACCTGGTGACGCTCGGCACCCGTGAGCCCTACCGGATGTTCACCTCGCGTGCCGAATACCGTCTTCTCCTGCGGGAGGACAACGCGGACCTGCGCCTGACCGAGCACGGCCGCGAGCTCGGGTTGGTCGGCGACAGGCGCTGGGACGCCTTCGCATCGAAGCGCGAGGCCGTTGCCACGGAACAGGCGCGGCTGGAGGCGATCTGGGTGTCGCCGCAGAACGAGCTGGGACAGCGGGTCAGCGCCGAGACCGGTGAACCGATCACCAAGGAAGTCCGCGCGCTCGATCTGCTCAAGCGCCCAAAACTGAGCTATCGGGACCTGACCGCCATCGACGGGCTCGGACCGCCCGTGCCCGATCCCAAGGTCGCCGAGCAGGTGGAGATCCAGACCCGCTATGCGGGCTATCTCGCCCGCCAGACGGAGGAAATCGAAAAGCTCAGGCGAGCCGAGTCCAAGGCGATTCCCGAGAATCTGGACTATGCGACGGTGCCCGGCCTGTCGGCCGAGGTGCGCGAGAAGCTCAGTCGCATCGGACCGGCAACCATCGGCCAGGCAGGTCGCATCCCCGGCGTCACACCGGCCGCGATCTCCCTGCTGCTGGTGCATCTCAAGAAAACGTCCCGCCAGGTCGCCTGAGCCTCGACCGCACCATCACGTCGGGAAGCGCTACAGTGGAGGGATGAAAAACGCCGCCCTCATCACAGCCCTCCTGGCCCTGGCCGGCGTCATCCAGCTGGCACTGCTCGAAGGTCCTTCCTGGCAGCCGCTGGTTGCCGCAGCGGGTCTGCTGACGATCGCCTGGCTGATCAGCCTGCCGCTGAAGAATGCCGGCGTGATCGACATCTTCTGGGGACCGGCCATCGCCCTGGTGGCCTGGGTCTCGGTGCTCGCCTACGAACGGCCATTCTCCGCGCCGACCTGGCTGCTGCTCGCGCTCGTCACCGCCTGGGCCCTGCGGCTGGCGATCCATCTCGCCCGGCGCAACATCGGGGCGCCTGAGGATTTTCGCTACGCGGCATTCCGGCGCCAGGCCGGCAGGGGTTTCTGGCTCCGGTCCCTGGTCACGATCTTCTGGTTGCAGGCCGCCCTGGCCTGGGTCGTTGCGGCGCCCCTGATCGGCCATGCCGCGAGCGCTTCCGAAGCGTCTCTGGGGCTGCTCCAGTATGTCGGCGCGGCGATCTTCCTGTTCGGGTTCGCCTTCGAATGGGTGGCCGATGCCCAGCTTCGGGCCTTCAAGGCGGATCCCGACAACCAGGGCGAGGTCCTGGACAGTGGTTTGTGGGGGCTGACGCGCCATCCCAACTACTTCGGCGAAGCGGTCCTCTGGTGGGGCATCTACGTCGCCAGCCTGGATATCGGCGGCGGCCTCTTCATCGTCGGCCCGGTCCTCATCACCTGGATGCTGATGCGCTTTTCCGGCGTCGCCATGCTCGAGGACGGACTGAAGGAAACCAAGCCGAAATACGCCGATTACGTGGAATCCACGCCGGCCTTCTTTCCCCGGCTGCTGCCTCGATGACCGCGACCCGCTACAACATCGTCAATGCGATCGTGCTGAACCTGGTCTGGATGGCCGCCGTCGGCGGGGCCGCCCGCGGGCTCTGGTGGGCGGGTCCGGCCGCAGCCGCGATCTTCATGCTGATCCACTGGCCTTTCTTCAAGCGCATGGATGCGCTGGCCCTGCTGGTCCTGATGCCGCTGGGGCTGGTCCTGGATTCGCTCTACGCGGCCACCGGAGTGGTCATTTATGCCTCCCCGGTGCCGTCCTCGAGTCTGGCGCCGGTGTGGATCCTGTCCCTGTGGTTCGCGTTCGCCCTTACGGTGGCGCATTCGTTGCGAATGCTGCTGGCGAATGCGTGGATCGCCATGCTCCTGGGCGCGATCTTCGGGCCGCTGTCCTACTGGATTGCCGCCGAAGTATGGGGTGCCGCCGCCTTTGGCTACCCTTGGCCGGTCTGGATCAGCGCCCTGGCCGTTCCCTGGATGCTCGTCATGGGGTTGTGCTCGCGCCTGCTGAAGATCGAAACGGAAGGGGCGTCCAGCCGGGCCGCAGCAGCCGCGGCCAGCTTCCTGAGTGCGGGAAAGCGCTAGCTGGACAGCAGCCAACGAGACCGGCAGTCATCCCGCATGGAACGGCCAGATGCGGGGCACGAAATACACCGCGATCGCCCACAGCAGCAGGTTGAGGGGAATGCCGATCCGCGCGAAGTCGACGAACCGATAGTTGCCGGCCCGGTAGACGAAGGTGTTGGTCTGGTAGCCGATCGGCGTCGCGAAGCTCGCGCTGCCCGCCAGCATGACCGCCACCACCAGAGGCCGTGCATCGATTCCCAGCGAATCCGCCAGACCGATGGCGATCGGCGTGATGAGGATGGCCGCGGCATTGTTGCTCATCACCTCGGTCAGGATCGAGGTCAGGATGTACAGCACGGCCAGCACCGCCACCGGCCCCATGTCCTTTACGAGGACAAAAAGCAGCTCGACCAGATAGGCCATGGCGCCCGTGTTCTCCAACGCCTTGCCGATCGCGAGCATGCCGTAGATCAACATCAGGATCGGCCATTGGATGGCTTCGTAGATGTCGTCCGGGTCGATACAGCGGGTCAGGATCGCCAGCGTGGCACCCACCACCGCCACGGCGACCAGAGGCAGGCTGGAGACGGTCGCCACCACGACCACACCCACCATGATCGCCATGGCCAGCGAAGCCTTGTCCGTGTGCACCGGTCGCAGTTTCGGCGTCGAGACGTTGATGAATTGCGGACTGTCGGCCAGCCTGGCCAGCGCCGCGCCGGACCCTTCCAGGAGGAGAATGTCGCCAACCTTGAGGCGCAGCTGATCGAAATTGCGGGCCAGGGGTCGCTTGTGCCGATGCACCGCGATCGGGTACACACCGAAACGTCCCGGGAGGTCCAGTTCCGAGATCGCGCTGCCGGTGATCCGGGATTCGGGACCGACAATGGCCTCGATGATCTGATTCTCGGTGGTGCTCACGGCCTGCAGACCCGGCGAAGCGCTCCGGCTTTCCAGCGCGAGCGCGCGCAGGGCCGGGACGTCATCGGCCGAACATTCGATGATCAGGCGATCCGCCTCGGTCAGCTGAAGCGAATCCAGGGAGCGCTTGAGGGAGTAGTTGCCCCGCAGCACGTCCAGCACCCGTGCGCCAGGCACCCTGGCCAGCGGCGTCTCCGCCAGCCGCTTGCCGCGCAGGGAAGACCCCACGGGGACCAGGAAATCGGTCATGAAGCGGCGCTGTCGCAGCAACTGTTCGGCATCTACCGGCGGGTTCCGGTTCGGCAGCAGCCACCAGCCGAACAGCACCAGGTACAGGGAGCCGGCCAGCGCCATGATGAGGCCGACCGAGCTGATCTCGAAGAGGCCGAAGCCCGGCAGGCCCTGCGCCCGGACCAGCCCGTCCACCAGGAGATTGGTCGAGGTGCCGAGCAGCGTGCAGGTGCCCCCGAAAATGCTGAGGAAGGACAGGGGGATGAGCAGTTTGGAAGCCGGCATGGCGGAGCTTCGCGCCAGGGCAATCAGCACCGGGGTGAGAATGACCACCACCGGGGTGTTGTTGATGAAGGCCGACATCCCGATCACCGGCACGAGGATGATCAGGATCGCGCGAAGCCAGGACCCGCGCGCAAGACGGGTCGCCCAGCGGCCCAGGAGCGTGATCACCCCGGTCCGTTCGAGCGCCGCACTGAGGACGAACATCGCAGCGATGGTCATGGGGGCGCTGTTGGAAAAGACCGCGAGCAGCGAATCGCTGGGCAAGGTGCCGGTGGCCAGGAGCAGACTCACCCCGGCGAAGGCGGTGACCTCCGGCGGCCACTTCTCGCGAACGAAACCAAAGAAGACGATGCTGGTGACCGCCAGTGCGATCCCGATCTGCCAGCTCACAGCGCGACCCCCTGCACCCCGAAGCAACGCCACTACCGAAGAACATTTGACCCTGCAAAGCCCGCAAGATTCCCCGAGCGTAGAACGCCCGTCGGCCGGTCAATAGGCGGCTTCGGCCTCCGGGTCGTAGTGAGCGCTCGCATGGCCGCGCATGAACAGGCGATACAGGGTCGGAACGACGAAGAGCGTTAGCACCGTGGCCACCGCCAGGCCGGCCACGATGGAGGACGCCACCGGCCCCCAGAGGAGAGACTTTCCGCCCAGCCCCACCGCCAGGGAGAACAACCCGGCAATGGTCGTCGTCGTGGTCATCAGGATCGGGATCACCCGCCGCCGGGCCGCGTAGACGGTCGCGTGCAGGGGCCGCATGCCCGCGGCGATACGGGCGTTGGCCGCATCGATCAGCACGATGGCGGCGTTGACGGCGATGCCGGTCAGCGCAATCACGCCATACAGCGTGTAGAGGCTCAACGGGTTTCCGGTGATGATCAGCCCGAAGACGACTCCGGTGAAAGCCATCGGCACCGTGACCAGGATCAGCAGCGGCTGGAAGTAGCTTCGGAACTGGGTGGCGAGGATAAGGTAGATCAGGCCAAGCCCCAGCAGGAACAGGCCCAGCATGGCATCCAGACTCTCCTG
>JAWVZU010000251.1:0-5762 GCA_033722075.1 Lysobacterales bacterium | reverse complement strand
CCGGTCATCGCGTTGGGCCAGGCAAACAGAAAGTCCGGTTCGTAGGCGTAGCCGCACATCCCGTAATTGCCGGCGCCGAAGCTCGCTCCGACGTAGAGCGTGATCCGCGGAACCCGGGCATTGGAAACGGCCTGGATCATCTTGGCGCCGTGCTTGATCATGCCGGCCTGCTCGTACTCCGTGCCGACCATGTAACCGGTGGTATTGCTGAGGAAGATCAGGGGCAGGTCAGCCTGGTCGCAAAGCTGCACGAACTGGCCGGCCTTGGCGGCGCCGTCCGGATCGATCGGACCATTGTTGCCGAGGATGCCGCAGGCATGGCCATAGATGCTCGCCTGCGCGCAGACCGTCGAGACCCCGAAGCCCGGCTTGAACTCGGCGAAGTCGGAGCCGTCCACCACTCGTGCAAGCACCTCGCGCACGTCATACGGCTTGCGGTAGTCGACGGGAACCACCCCGGCAATCTCGTCCGCATCGTACCCCGGCTCGGAGAAATCCCGAACGGCCGTTGGCTCGCAGTTCTTGTTCCAGTCCAGGCGCGTGAACAGGTCACGGGCGATGGCAATTCCGTGCGCATCATCGTCGGCCAGATATTCGACCAGCCCCGAAACGGAGGCATGCATTTCGGAACCGCCGAGTTCGCGCTCGTCGGCGACCTCACCGGTCGCTGCCTTGACCAGCGCGGCGCCGGCCAGCGCCGCCATCCCGTTCTTCTTCACCCCGATGACGTAATCGCTCATGCCGGGCTGGTAGGCGCCACCGGCAGTCGAGGGGCCATGCAGCACCACGAAAGTGGGTATCCCCTCCGCGCTCAGGCGGGCCAGACCGTAGAACATGCCACCGCCGTGGGCCCACAGCTCGACCGTGTAGTTCATGAGGTTGGCCCCGGCGCTCTCCACGAGGTGAATCAGCGGCAATTTCTGGCGCCTTGCTATCTCGAGGATTCCCAGGGCTTTCTGCACCGACTGGCTGGTGGAAGCGCCGGCGCTGATACCGCTGTCGTCCACGAACACCATGGACCGAACTCCGCTGACGAAGCCGATGCCGGCGATCATGTTGCCGCCGGGAATGCTCGTTTCCGGGTCCGGATCATCGGCCAGGTAGTTGCACAGGTTGTAGAGCTCCAGGAAAGGCATTCCCGGATCCAGCAGGCCGGCCAGGCGCTCGCGCGGCGTGAGCTGCCCGCGCTCCTCGAAGCGGGGGCGGCGCTTTTCGGACTTGGCAACGGCCCGCTGCTCCAGCTCGCGCAGCCGCGCGACCAGCTCCAGCATGTCGGCGCGGTTGCTCTGGAAGGTCTCTCCGGCCGGGTCGATTGTGGATTGATAAGCAGCCATCGCGAATTGACTTATGAAAGCAAATCATTATAACTGAGTCAAACTCATTTTAATCGGGCCAGGCACCATGCGGAACCCCTTCGAGACCGAGGAACGACGCAGCTTCCGGGAAACCGTCCGACGTTTCATAGCTCGGGAAATCAAACCGCACGCCGATGCCTGGGACGAGGCAGGTGAAGTGCCCTGGGAGCTGCATGCGAGGATCGCCGAACTCGGGGTTTTCGGCTTCGGCATCGAGGAACGCTACGGCGGCCTCGGTTTCGACGACGCCTTCATGCGCGCGGCATTCAGTGAGGAGATGGGACGTTGCGGCGCAACCGGCATTCCGGCCAGTCTCGGCGGCCGCTCCATTTCCCTGGGCCCGATCCAGCTCCTGGCCAATGACGAGATCAAGACGCGAGTGCTGCCACCCGTCGTGGCCGGCGAAAAAGGATCCTGCCTGGCCATCACCGAGCCGTCGGGCGGGTCGGACGTGGCCAACCTCGGCAGCACCGCCCGTCGCGACGGCGACAGCTATCTGATCAACGGCACCAAGACCTTCATTACCGGCGGCATGCAGGCCGATTTCTTCGTGGTCGGCGCACGGACCGGCGGAACCGGGCTGACCGGCATCTCCCTGTTCCTGGTCGAAGCCGATATGCCCGGTTTCACGCGCACCCCGCTGGAGCGAAAAATGGGCTGGTGGTGCGCCGACCAGGCCACGCTCTATTTCGAAGACTGCCGGGTGCCCGCCGATCACCTCCTAGGCGCCGAAGATCGCGGTTTCATCGCCATCATGGAGAACTTCAACCTCGAGCGGGTGGCGCTGATCGCCCAGTCCCTGGGCATGATGAAGGACTGCTTCGAGGTTGCCCTGACCTGGGCACGGGAGCGAGAGACCTTCGGGAAGCGCCTCATCGAGCACCAGGTGATTCGCCACAAATTCGCCGAAATGTCGGCGCGGATCGACGCTGTAGAGAGCACGCAGAACCACATCTGCTGGCTGATCAACGAGGGCGAGATGCCGATCGCGGAAATCTGCAAGGCGAAGTTCTTTGCCACCAAGGCGCTGGAATTCTGCGCCAGCGAGGCGATGCAGGTGCTGGGTGGTGCGGGCTACCTGCGCGGCAATCCGGTGGAGCGCATCTACCGGGAAGTCAAGGTGATGGCCATCGGAGGCGGATCGGAAGAAATCATGCGCGATCTGGCCGCCCGCCAGATGGGCCTGTGAACCGGGCGATCCCGACCCGCCGGGAAAAGGTGGAGGCACGGGAGAGCGCGATCCTGGAAGCGGCCCATCGCGAGTTCTCCGAGCATGGCTTCGAGGGCGCCAAGGTCGCCCAGATCGCCCAGCGCGCCGGCGTCGCCGAAGGCACCCTTTATCTTTACTTCAAGAACAAGCAGGCGCTGCTGCAGGCCGTCATTGCGCGCTTCTACGAGACCCTGACGGCGGGTGCAGCCGCAGGCGTGGCGGATCACGGGGAGACCTTCGATCGGCTGGAATTCCTGGCCCGCTACCACCTTGCCGAGTGCCTGGCGGAGTGGCGTATCCTGGAACTGCTCATCGGTTCCTACCGATCCCTGCCCGACTACGAGGACCGCGGCTACCGGGCGCTGAACCGCACCTACGTGGCCGTGTTCGACGGCGTGCTGAGGGAGGGAATCGCGCGAGGAGAACTGCGTGAGGACGTGCCGCTGTGGCAGGTGCGCGACCTGTTCTACGGCATGCTCGAGTATTCGGCACGGACGCTGATGCTCCGGGACCAGGCACAAGAAGACCTGGACGACGTCGTGGCCCACGCGATCGGTCTCCTGCGCCGGGGAATGGAACGCAGCCCCGGTCGGCCCGACCGACCATCGGACCTCGAGCGCATCACCCAACGTCTGGAGCGGGTCGCCGAAAAGCTCGACAGCGGCTAATCTATTGCCTCCAACGTCTCACCTTGGGGGGCAAGGGTCATGCAGGACTGTGTTACCGACTGGATTCGCTATCACGCGCACGCCCATGGCAAGGGCCTCGCAACCGTCGACCTGTTCAGCGGTCGCCGACAGACCTTCGGAGAGATGCACGAGCGGGTCGGCAGGATTGCGACGCTCCTGCGCGAGGCCGGCGTCGGACCGGGCGATCGCGTCGGCGTCCTCTCCCAGAATTCGACCGACGTCCTCGACATTCTCTTCGCCGTCTGGCGTGTCGGCGCCACTCACCTGGCCCTCAATTTCCGGCTGACCGCCTCGGAGCTGCGCTTCATTGTCGAAGACGCGGAGCCGACGGTGCTCTTCTTCGACACCGCCTTTGGTGAAGTCGTGGACAAATTGCGTGCCGAGGAGGGGCCACAATGGATTGCCATGGACGGCACCGGTCAAGGCGAATTGGAAGATCGAATTGCGGCGGCCAGGCCCCTACTGGACGGCGTCGACAACGGGCCCGAGGACCGCTGCATGCTGATGTACTCATCGGGCACCACGGGCACGCCGAAAGGGGTGGTTATCACCCACGGCATGATCCTCGCTCAGCTCGTCAGCGGCGTGCCGGCCTTCGACCTCCACTCCGGGTCCGTCAGCTACGCGGTGCTGCCGTTGTTCCACATCGCAGCGATGATGGGCTTTTCCCTGACCGTGCTGTTCGCTGGGGGAACCGCCGTGGTGGAACGTCAGCTCGAGCCGGACCGGATCTTCGATGCACTCGGCGATCCCGATCTCGGCATCACCCACTTCATGCTCGTTCCCGCCCTGTGGTCCGCACTGCGTCAACACCCGCGGGCACAGACCACCGATTACTCGGGCATCCGGGCGGCCTATGGCGGCGCAGAGCCCCTTGCCCCGGCCCTGGTCCAATGGTGGTACGACGCCGGCCTGCCGATTCGGGAGGTCTACGGCATGACCGAGACCTGTGGCGGAGCCTGCGTCATCAAGGGTCACGAGGTGCCGGAGAAGGCGGGTTCTGCAGGCAAGGCGCTGATGCTCACGGAGCTGAAGACCATGCGGCTGGATGGAAGCGAAGCTGAGCCGGGGGAGATCGGCGAACTGTGGGCCCGGGGGCCCAATATCCTGCGCGAGTACTGGCGGCGTCCGGAGGAGACGGCCGCCGCGATCGTCGACGGCTGGCTGCGCACCGGCGACATGGCGCGCATCGATGCCGACGGCTACGTCTACGTCGAGGACCGCCTGAAGGACATGTACATCTCCGGCGGAGAAAACGTCTATCCGGCCGAGGTCGAGCACGTGCTGGCCCAGTTGCCCGGCGTGCGCGAAGTGGCGGTGATCGGGCTGCCCGATCCGGACTGGGGCGAGACCGGTTGCGCGGTGATCGCCGGGGACGAGAGCCTGACGGCGGCGGCCGTGCTCGAACACTGCCGGGAACACCTGGCCCGCTACAAGCATCCAGGCCGGGTGGAATTCGTCGAAGCGCTGCCACGCAACGCCACCGGCAAGATCCTCAAATACCAGTTGCGAGAGAGCTTCGGCTAGCCGAGGATCGACCGGGCGATGATCAGCTTCATGATCTCGTTGGTCCCCGCATAGATCCGCTGCACCCGCGCGTCGACGAAGGCCCGGGCGATCGGGTATTCCCACATGTAGCCGTAACCGCCGTGCAGCTGGACGCATTCATCCAGCACCTTGCACTGCAGATCGGTGCACTTCAGCTTGGCCATGGAAGCGGTGACCGTATCGAGCTTCCCCTCCAGATGCAGCTCGGCGCAGCGATCGATGAAGGCGCGGGTGACCTGGACCTCGGTGGCCAGCTCCGCCATCACGAACTGGGTGTTCTGGAATCCCGCGATCGGCCGACCGAAGGCCGTGCGCTCGCGGACATAGTCTTTGGTCCATTCCAGCGCGGCCTCGGCGCTGGCCACGGCATTGCAGGATACGCTGAGGCGCTCCTGCGGCAGCTCATCCATCATGTGAGCGAAGCCCCGCCCTTCCCCGCCAAGAAGCGCATCTTCCGGGAGACGGACGTTGTTGAAAAAGAGCTCCGAGGTGTCCTGGGCCTTCATGCCGATCTTCTCGAGGTTTCTCCCGCGCTCGAAGCCCTCGCAACCGTCGGTCTCCAGCAGGAACAGGCTGGTGCCCTTGGCGCCGGCAGCCGGGTCGGTCTTGGCTGCAACGATGATCAGGTTGGCCAGCTGGCCGTTGGTGATGAAGGTCTTGGAACCGTTCAGGATCCAGCCATCATTATCCCGCCGGGCGCTGGTCTTGATTGCCTGCAGATCGGAACCGGTACCGGGTTCGGTCATGGCCAGTGCGGTGATGTATTCGCCCGATACACAGCCCGGCAGATATTTTTGCTTCTGTTCTTCGGTGCCGTAGCGGATGATGTAGGGCACGGCGATATCCGAGTGCAGGCCCCAACCGATCCCGCTCAAACCGAAGCGGGCAATCTCCTCGGTCACCACGATGTTGCATCGGAAGTCCAGCCCCGGCCCACCATATTCCTCGGGGACGGTCGGG
>JAWVZU010000250.1:0-5803 GCA_033722075.1 Lysobacterales bacterium | reverse complement strand
TGAGGATGATTGCCGCCAGCAACAGTCCATAGACGCCGGCGAGCAGCCAGCGGCGGCCGCTGCGCCGGCCGGCCTCGATGGCCAGCGGGGACAGCACGGCCAGCACATGGCCCAGCTTGATGTTGGTCGTGCCGAAGACTCCATTCAGCCGCTCGTCACTCAGCGGCATGCCGAGCAGGTTGAATCCGACCGCGGCCTGGAACAGCGCGTCGGCTGCCCAGAAAGCGACGATTGCGCCGCTGGCGTAGAGGACCAGGGTTCGCTGTTCTTCGTCGAGTGCCCAGGCGATCCAGAGCGCCATCGGCAGAAAGCGGACCACCGCGAGCGTGGTAGCCCAGGACTTGGCGGGATTGACTGCATCGACGCCGGCAAGGAGCGCGGGCGACCAGTAGGCGGCAAACAGCGCGGCCGTGAGTCCGCCGCCGACGAACAGGGCCCGTTCCCGATGACGCCAGAGCAGATGAAGTCCGGCGACGAGCATCACCAGGACGGGCAATTCCACCAGGCGCGCGAGCGGCAGCAGTGCGAGCACGCCGACGACGACGGCCGGCGCGAAGAGTGCCTTCGCATTCATGGGTGCTGCTGGCAAGGTGGAGTCCACATCGAAAAAAGGGCCGAATTGTAGCACCGGAACGCTGCACTGCGCCCAAATGGCGGGACTGTTCAAGCGGCAACCGGGGCGTCAGGATAGGGACTTTTGCGCAGGAACGAGTGAATGAGGCTATTGCGCTGGTTACGGGACGCGTGGGTCATCCTGGGTTTGACGCTGTTGCTGGTCCTGATTCTGGACGCAGCCCTCAAGGTGACCCTCGACGAACACGGACTGGCCCAGGTGGATCCAAACGCCAGGGCGCCGGATCGCGAGTCGGCGGATGTCGACGGGGATGACGCTCGGGTGGAGATCTACTGGTCGGAACATGGGGCCGCCAAGAACATGCGCTGGGAGCCCTACGTCTACTGGCGGCGGGACGCGTTCTCGGGGCAGACCATCAATGTGGACGGCGAGGGATTGCGCTCGACCTGGCAGCCGGCCTCGCAGCCCGCGGCGGTCATTTGGGCCTTTGGCGGTTCGTCCGTCTGGGGTACCGGCGTAGCCGATGAATCTACCGTGCCTTCGCAGCTGGCACGGACGCTCAGCGAGCCCGGTCGACCGGTACGGGTGCTCAACTTCGGAGAGAGCGGTTACGTATCGACCCAATCGCTGCTCACCCTTCAGCAGTCGCTCGCGGAACGGCCGCCGCCCGACCTGGTCGTGTTCCTGGGTGGGGCCAATGATGTCTATGCGGCCCTCCAGGCACGCCGCGCCGGGTGGCCGCAGAACGAGGCCAGCCGGCAGGCCGAGTTTCGCCTGACCTCGGGGCTGGACAACTACCTCGCCGGCGCAATCCACCTGTTCGAAGGCCTCAAACGCCTGTCCCGGGTGGACCCGGAACCGATCGACGAGACGGCGCTGGCCCGCGAAGTCGTGGAACGGGTTGGCCATAATCTCAGGGTCGCGCAAGCCCTGGCCCGCGAGTTCGATTTCCAGGTCTATTATTTCTGGCAACCGACCGTGTTCTCCAAGCCGTTGGTCAGCGACCATGAACGGCGGGTCATTGCGGCGAGTCTCGCCTGGCACCGGGATCTGCAGCTGGCGGCTGACCAAGCGGTCCGGCAGGCGGGGGCGATCCGGGATCTCAGCGATGTGTTCGCGGGGCACCGGGAAACGCTCTTCCTGGATTTCGTCCATCTCGGGCCGGAGGGAAACCGCCTGCTGGCCGAGCGGATCGCAGCGAGCGTGTCCGGGGGATTGCAAACCACCATGGCCATCCGCTAGAATGCCGCGTTCTCTGGCCGCCGGGTCGGCGCCTTCGCGGGCGCGATAGTGACTGTGGGACCGGCCGGACGTGAATCGACTGAACAGAACAAGAGGTTTGCCATGGCCAGAGTATGCCAAGTGACGGGCAAGCGGCCGATGACGGGTAACAACGTCTCCCACGCGAACAACAAGACGCGTCGGCGGTTCCTGCCCAACCTGAAACAGCACCGCTTCTGGGTGGAAAGTGAGAAGCGCTGGGTGTCCCTGCGGGTCTCCACCAAGGGCATGAGAATCATTGATCGCAAGGGGATCGATGCGGTTCTGGCCGACATCCGTTCCCGCGGCGGGAAAGTCTGAGGAGTACGATCATGCGTGACAAGATTCGCCTCGTATCCAGCGCCGGCACCGGTTATTTTTACACGACCGACAAGAACAAGAAGAACACCCCGGACAAGCTCGAATTCAAGAAGTATGATCCGGTCGTTCGCAAGCACGTGATCTTCAAGGAAGCGAAGATCAAGTAAGCGACGCTTGGACGTATTCTGAAAAAGCCCGCCTCGCGCGGGCTTTTTTGTGCACGTTTCACTTTCCACTTCCCACTTTCCACGCCGCGCAGCGGCTACACCAACCCCCGCTCCGCAAACGACACGACTTCCCCGTCGCCCACCACCAGGTGGTCCAGCACCCGTACGTCAATGAGGGCGAGGGCATCACGCAGCCTTCGGGTGATGCGGCGGTCGGCATCGGAAGGCTCCGCAATGCCCGATGGATGATTGTGGGCGAAGATGACCGCGGCGGCGCCGATTTCGAGGCAACGGCTCACGATTTCCCGGGGGTAGATGCTGGCGCCGTCTATGGTGCCCTTCGAGAGGGCTTCGCAGCGGATGACCCGATGGCGGTTGTCCAGGAACAAGCCCGCAAACACCTCCTGCTTCCGATCGCGCAACCAGGCGCGGAAATAGCGCTTGGTGTCGCCGGGGCTGGCGAGTACCGTTCGCTGGGGCAATTGCTGGAGCAGGCTGCGCCGTGCCAGTTCCATGACGCACAGAAGACGAGCACAGCGGGCCGGGCCAAGCCCCGACACCTGGCTCAGCTCCGCCGGCCTGGCGACCAGTACCCGGCGCAGGTCGCCGAACTCCGCCACCAGCCGCCGGGCCAGTTCGACCGCCGACTGACCGCGGATGCCGGAGCCGAGGAGGACGGCCAGGAGTTCAGCGTCGGAAAGCGCAGCCGTGCCTTCGGCCAGCAGGCGCTCTCGGGGCCTCTCCTCCCGAGGCCAATGGCAGATGCTCATCCTTGAGTCTCCGAATTGGACGTGACCCAGCTTGCCAGTCCCGGAGCGTGTGAGGAACGGACATTCGTCGACAATCTTTGTAAGCTATCGCCGATGGACGCTTCGGAAAACACCCCAAAGCTGCATGGTCGCCGGATTCTCGTGGGCGTAGCGGGCGGTATCGCGGCGTACAAGGCGCCCCAGCTGGTCAGGCGTCTTCGCGAATACGGGGCTGATGTTCGGGTCGCCATGACCGGCGGTGCCATGGAGTTCGTGACGCCGCTGACCTTTCAGGCCGTCTCCGGGCACCCGGTTCACAGTCAGCTGCTGGACGCAGAGGCCGAGTCGGGCATGGGTCATATCGAGCTGGCGCGCTGGGCTGAGCTGATTGTCGTGGCGCCGGCGACGGCCGATCTGATGGCGCGCCTGGCTGCCGGGATGGCGGACGATCTGCTGACCACGGTCTGCCTCGCCAGCGAGGCGCCGGTGGTGCTGGCGCCCGCCATGAACCGGATCATGTGGGCGCATACGGCAACCCGGAGCAATGCTTCGCTGCTGACCGAGCGCGGTGTCACTTTTCTCGGCCCGGACGAGGGCGATCAGGCGTGCGGCGAAATCGGTCCCGGCCGGATGATGGAGCCCCCGGAAATTGCCGCCGAGCTGGCGCGCATGCTGGTGCCTGGGCAGGGCGCCGGTCTTCGGGTGTTGCTGACCGCCGGACCAACCTACGAGGATCTCGATCCGGTGCGTTTCGTCGGCAACCGGAGCTCGGGAAAAATGGGGTTTGCCCTGGCCCGTGCCTTTGCCGAACAGGGTGCGGAGGTGACCGTGGTGGCCGGACCTGTCCAGCTGGCGACGCCGGCCGGGGTGACCCGCGTGGATGTCCGCTCCGCTTCCCAGATGCACGCGGCGGTGATGAAGCGGATCGACCGGCAGGATATCTTCGTCGGCGCTGCGGCGGTGGCGGACTTCCGCCCGGAGCAGCCGGCGCCGGAGAAGATCAAGAAAGGATCCGCATCGACGCTGACCGTCGAGCTGGTGCGCAACCCGGATATCCTGGCCGACGTGGCTGCGCGCAAGAAGCGACCATTTACCGTCGGATTCGCCGCAGAAACCGAGAATCTGGTCGAAAACGCCCGCAAGAAACTGAACGACAAGCGGGTCGATCTCATCGCGGCCAATGCGGTTGGGGGTTGCGGCTGCGCGTTCGATGCGGAAGATAACGCCTTGACGGTGCTGGGCCCGGACGGCCAGCAGGAACTCGCCAGAGCGGACAAGTTGACGTTGGCGCGTCAGCTCGCCGCTCTGATTACCAACAGTTATCGGGGGAACGAGTCGCATGGAGCGCAGGATCAGCCTACGCATTCTGGATGATCGTCTGGGCAACGACTTTCCGTTTCCGGCCTACGCCACTGACGGTTCGGCGGGGCTGGACCTGCGGGCCATGGTCGATGGAGAAATGCGCATCGAGCCAGGGAAGACGGAGCTCATCCCTACGGGCATGTCGATTCACATTGGAGATCCGGCCCTCGCCGCAGTCATCATTCCCCGTTCCGGGCTGGGCCACAAGCATGGACTGGTGCTGGGAAATCTCGTCGGCCTCATCGACTCGGATTACCAGGGGCCGCTGATGGTGTCCTGCTGGAATCGATCGAAAACGGCGTTTGCCATTGAGCCGGGTTTGCGGCTCGCGCAGCTGGTGTTCGTGCCGGTGGTCCGGGCGCATTTCGATATCGTTGAGCGCTTTGAACCCACCGACCGCGGCGCCGGTGGATTCGGTCATTCGGGGGTTGCATGAAAAGAGAAACTTCGGCGCTCGAGCGAGCCCAGAGGCGGCGGCAAACCGCCCGGGTGCTGATCAAGAGCGGGCGGACCGTGGCGGCTCCGATTTTCGGGACGCTGGCCCTGGTTACCATGCTCATCGCCGGCTATCAGCTCTTCTCGCAATGGCGTTTTGAATCCGGGGTGGCCGCCAATGAAGCGGCTGCGAACCGGGTCGCAGTTGCGATCAAGAATATTCTCGATGGGCAGGCCCAGTCCGTGCAGTCCTATGCGGAGGATCCGGGACTTGCTGCCGTCCTGCGGTCCAGTGAAGCCGCGATTTCCGACGCCGAGCGAAAATTGGCCGAGAACGCAGGTCTGGAGCGCGCCCTGCTGCTCGAGCCGAGAGTCGAACTGATCACTCCCGAGGCGTATCCGGGCACCAACTATTCGGCGATCGCCGTGGCGCTGCTGGCAAAGAAGGACCTGTCGGTTGCCGGTCCCATCGTCGGCGGCCAGGGCGAAAATACCCGCCTTAACTGGGCGGCACCCATCCTGGACGGCGATACGCTGGTGGGTGAATTGGTGGCGACGTTTTCGGCACGTCCATTGAGCGAAGCGCTGGCACGGGCGCCTGGCTACCTGGATATCCGAATTCTGCGCAAGTCGGGCGGTTCGGAGGTCGTCGACTACCGTGGCAGTCTGTCGGGTGGTCTGGTCGACTCCCTGCCGCATGTTCAAGCCACCCGGAACATCGGAGTCGGTTACGGCTACGACCGCCCTTTCGGTCTGTTGATGGACAGCCGTGTCGGCGCCATCGCGCTGCTTCTGTTCGGCCTGGGTTTGGGCGTCCTGGCCTACTGGATCAAGTTCCAGCCGGATTGGTCGTTCCTGAAGCGGTCCAGCGCGGATGACGACGAAGACGAACAACCTGAAGACGACGAGCTGGTTGACAGCGAACTTCGTGAGGC
>JAWVZU010000249.1:0-5864 GCA_033722075.1 Lysobacterales bacterium | reverse complement strand
TCCGGACTTCGATCCCGAGGACGTGGAGTTGATTCCCTCAGGGCGGCTCAGTCTGCTCTTTTCCGGCTGCGATGCAGCCAGCATGCGCTATGCAACCCCGGGCAGGATCTTGCGTCGTGACCTGGTCCGGCTCACCAATCTGGCCGGGCTTGGCTGTTCTCGCGGCGTCTCGTCGAAGGCTGGCCGGCACCTCACCGGCTCCTGGTACGATCCGCAGCGTGCGGGAGAGGGGTTTGTCCTCGAAGCGCTGGACGACGGGCGGCTCTTCATGACCTGGTTCACCTACGACGCCGACGGAGAGCAGGCCTGGCTGGTCGGTGAAGGTACCATCGGCGACGGCCGGTCGATCGAGATTGCTGCCGCGCGACCGGTGGGCGGCCGTTTCGATGACGAATTCGATCCCGACGAGGTGGCGCTCACGGATTGGGGCACGATCACTTTTCGCTTCGAGTGCGGAAACCTGAGCGCGGATTACGCCGGTCCGGCGGCATTCGGTTCCGGTTCACTCGAGCTCATTCCGCTGACCCTGCCGGTCGGTCTTGGCACCTGCGAGGGCTGAACCGGTACAATCCAGGGTGCAGAGTGTTCGGAGGGGGTGCTCATGGGCGGCAACACACGCTGGCAGCGGACCTATGTCCTGGTCCTCTTGATGGTGGTCTACATCTTCAATTTCATCGACCGCCAGATCCTGGTCATCCTCCAGGAGTCGATCAAGGCCGATATGGGTCTCTCCGATGCCCAGCTGGGCATACTGTCCGGTTTTGCCTTCGCGATCTTCTACGTGAGTTTCGGCATTCCCATTGCCCGCTGGGCAGACGTGGGCAACCGGCGCAATATTGTCGCCCTGGCGCTGGCGGTGTGGAGCGGGATGACCGCGTTGTGCGGGCTTGCCCAGAACTATCTCCAACTTGTGTTGGCGCGAATCGGTGTCGGTGTGGGGGAGGCCGGCGGAAGCCCCCCGGCGCACTCGATCATCTCCGACTACTACCCGTTCGCCGAGCGGGGCAGGGCGCTCTCGATCTATTCCATGGGCGTGTTCCTCGGCATCCTCGTCGGTTTTCTGGCAGGGGGCTGGCTGGATGAGTTCTTCGGCTGGCGAACCGCGTTCCTGGTGGTAGGCGTTCCGGGCATCCTGCTCGCGATCGTGGTCCGCCTGACCATCCGGGAGCCCACCCGAGGCCAGTCCGACACGGTGGCCGAGGTCCGGACCGACGAGAACATGTTCGGCGCAGTGAAGAAGCTCTGGTCACTCAAGAGTTTCCGCTATGCCAGCCTGGGCGCCGGCATGCTCACCTTCGTGAGCTACGGGGTCGGAAACTTTGTACCGTCCTTCCTGATCCGCTCGCATGGGCTGACCGTGGGCGAGGTCGGGACCTACCTGGCATTGACCGCGGGCATTGGCGGCGCCGCGGGGACCTATCTCGGGGGCTGGCTTTCGGACAAGCTCGGCGAGCGTACGCCCTGCTGGTATTTGTGGATTCCGGCCGTCGGAAATTTCGTGGCGGTTCCGCTGATGGCCCTGTCGCTGCTGGTCGACGCGGTGGAACTGGTCATCGCCCTGAACTTCGCCTACTGGATCACTTTTTCGACCTTCCTGGCCCCGTCCATTGCGATTTCCCACGGACTGGTCGGTGCGTCCAGGCGAGCTCTCGCGTCTTCCGTCCTGTTCTTCGTGCTGAACCTGATCGGGCTGGGCCTGGGGCCCGTCAGCGTCGGCCTGCTCAGTGACGGCCTCTCGGCCAGTCTGGGCGTCGATTCGCTGCGCTGGGCCATGATCATCGCGTGCGCTTCAGGTGTGGTCGGCGCCTGCCTCTACCTGTGGGCCAGCCGCTTCCTGATGGATGAACTGCCGGAGGGGGCCACCACATGAAGCAGCAAGTCCCGGCGAACCGCCGACCCCCATGCTGAAATCGAAGTCCCAGGCGTAGAAACCGACGCCCAGTTGCCCGCAGAAGCTCAAACCGTTGGGATCACTGGAAGTTCCCCTATACTTGGGCGGCATCTACAAGCTTGGCGCATGTCATGTGGCGAATCTTGGTGGTTTTTATGGGCCTCGCGCTGGGGCTGGGAGCGGCAATCGCCAAGCCCGGTGCAGCCCTTTACAACGCGGCCCAGGAGGGCGATGCCCAAGCGGTCGAGAGGCTGCTCCGCCGCGGCGAACCGGTCGACTACACCACCAGCGACAAACGGCGTACGCCGCTACACACCGCGGCTTTCAATGGCCATGGGCAGGTCGCCGACCTGCTTCTGGCCGCTGGAGCCGATCCGAATGCTTCCGACCGAGATCGCTGGACGCCTTTGCACCTCGCGGCCCAGAACGGGCACCTGGCGGTTGTGCGGATCCTGATCGAGGCCGGCGCCAATGCCGACAGCAGCACCTGGGAAGACACGACGCCCCTGGACCTTGCGGTCCGCAACGGTCATCGGGAGGTGGCCCGGATCATTGCTGAAAACGGCACTACGCTGAATGCCCGGGAAGACGACGGGTGGACCCGTCTCGCGGGCTCGGTTTCGCTTGGGAAGCTGGACCGGGTCGAAATCCTGCTCGCCATCGGCGCCGATACGGAAGCAGCCAACCGGGACGGGCGCAAGCCGCTCTATGTCGCCGCACAGCAGAATCTCGTTGATGCCGCTCGCATGCTCATTGCGGCGGGCGCCGACGTCAACGGCCGGGTCGAGCGAAATCGGACGCCCCTGCATGCCGCGGCTCGCGAGGGCCACATCGACCTGGCCCGGGTGCTTCTCGAAGCGGGGGCCGATCCCGCGTTGAAAGATGACTACGACCAGACGCCACTCCAGGTCGCCGGCCGTCAGAACCAGGTCGCCTTTGCGGACTGGATCGAAGGGGAAGGGGTTGCCGGCGAACGGCACCTGGGCGGCTGGACGCCCCTGCACGACGCGGCCAGGAATGGGGAGATTGCCGAGATCACAAACCTCATCGGCCAGGGATTCTCCGTGAACGTGGCCAACAAGGACGGTCTCACACCCCTGATCGTGGCGGCCCGCCACGACCGGATGGACGCCATCGACGCGCTGCTGACCGCAGGGGCCGACCTGGAAGCAGCCGACGTCTATGGCCAGACAGCTTTGTTTCATGCCGCTTCCGAGAGTAATTCCGAAACCGTATCGGCCTTGCTGGAGGGCGGTGCGCAAGTGAACGCCCGCGACAAGAAGCAGTTCACGGCATTGCACGCCGCGATCCTCGGACACAAGCCCGACAATGCCCGGGTGCTGGTGGCCGCCGGGGCAGATGTCGATGCCCGGTCGCACAAGGGCGACAACGCGTCCAACATGGCGGCCCTGACCGGCGATGCCGAGTTGATTGCGCTTTTCGCCGACCAGGGCGGAAATGTCGACGTCGCGGACACGGCCAGCGAGACGGCGCTCTACTCGGCCGTCCAGATGAACAACACCGATGCCGTCCAAACCCTGCTGGAGAAGGGCGCCGATCCGACCACCCGCAATGAATGGGGCTGGTCACTGCTGCACGTCGCGACCACCGGCGAAATGGGCGAGTTGCTGATGGAGTATGACCTGGACGTGAACCTGCGCGACAACCAGAACTGGACCCCGCTCATGAACGCGGTCTTCAACGGACAACCGGAACTCGCCCGGGTCCTGATCGCGCATGGCGCTGCGGTCAATGCCACCGAATCCTCGAAAGGATCACCCCTTCATATGGCGGTCGACCGAGGCTATGCTGAGCTGGTGAAAATCCTGCTCGAAGCCGGCGCTGATCCGGCACTCAGAAACCAGTCTGGACAGACGGCGAAGGACCTGGCCGAGGCCCAGGGCCGCGCTGACCTGGTGGCCCTGTTGCCGTGAGCTTCATCTCCGAACTGAAGCGTCGCAACGTTTTTCGGGTGGCGCTGGCCTACCTGGTGCTCGCCTGGCTGGTGCTGCAGGTCGGTGACGTACTCATCGACGCGCTCGACCTGCCCGGGGAGTACAACAAGTTCATCGTCATTCTCCTGGCCCTCGGATTTGTGCCGATACTGGTCTTCTCCTGGGTATTCGAGATGACGCCGGAGGGGCTGAAGCGGGAAAAGGACATCCGGCGGGAAGAGTCCATCACCGCGCATACCGCCAAGAAACTGGACCTGGTGGTCATCGCGCTGCTGGTGCTGGCCATCGGCATGTTCGCCTATGATCGGTTTGCGGGTCCGAGGCCAGCGTCCCATGCCACCGCCCCGGCGCCGCAAGGCCAGATCGGCGACGCCTCGATCGCAGTCCTTCCCTTCGTCAACATGTCGGGCAACACCGACAACGAATACTTCAGCGACGGATTGACCGAGACCCTGTTGCACATGCTGGCCCAGGTCGACGGGTTGCGGGTGGCCGCGCGCACTTCGGCGTTTGCCTTCAAGGATACAAACACGGACATCCGCGAAATCGCCGCCAAGTTGAATGTCGCCACCGTCCTCGAGGGCTCCGTGCAGCGCTCCGGCGAGCGGGTGCGCATCACGGCGCAGCTGGTGGACGCGGCCGACGGCAGCCACCTCTGGTCGCAGAACTTCGACCGCGACCTGGACGATATTTTCGCCATCCAGGATGAAATCGCGACCACCGTGGCAAGCGCGCTGAAGTCTTCGCTGCTTGGCGTGGACGAGGGGAACGAGCAGGCGGTACCGGGTGCCGAGATTGCCAACGTCGGCACTCGCAGCATGGAGGCTTACGATCATTATCTTCGCGGCCTCGGGCCACTTGCGGAGGATTCGCATGGGTCCCTGCCGGAAGCGGAACGGGCGTTCAAGGAAGCGCTGCTGCTTGATCCCGATTTTCGGGAGGCCCGCCTGGCGCTGACCGAGACCTATCTCACGATGGGGGACACGGCCCTGCTGCCAGGTGATGCGGCGATCCGGAATGCGCGGACCGCAATCGATCCGCTGGTCGAGTCCAACCCGACAGACCCGGTCGTGGCGGCCTACGATGCGTATGTCGAATTCCTCGAGGAACAATCCAGGCGCTTCATCGACGACCCTGAGCGCATCGCTTACTTCGGTCGAATCGCCGCCTCGATCGCCCGAGCGCCCAACGAACCGGCGCTCTACATCATGGTCGCGGAGGTGCTCGACAATGTCACCGGCCGCGCCGAGGAACAGTTGGCCTTTGTCAATCGGGGGCTTGAGGTCGATCCGCTATCTGGTTCTCTGTATGTCTGGAAAGGGCGAATCCTGGGGTTCGAACTGGACCGGCCCGATGAGGCCCTGGATGCATTCCTGACGCTTCAGGAGGTTGATCCGGACAATCCGAACGGGCACGCATTCCCCGGATTCATCTACGCTCAGCGCGGCGAGTATGCGCGGGCGATACAGGCTTATGCCAGGGCCGCAGCCGTAGATCGACAGGATCATGAACTGGTGGCCTTCGTCGCCATGGGACTGATTGACATGGGCCTGCTGGAGCAAAGCAAGCCGTGGCTGGAGCGTGCCGAGCTGTTGCAAGCCGATGGCGGGGCAACGCGCCACGCGAAGATGCTCTTCCTTTATCTGACCGGTGATCGCGACGATGCCCTCGCGCTTTCGAAGGAGGTGCTGGAGGAAAAGGAATCGAATCGTCGCGGCGTCTACTCCGTCGCCTCACTCATTTACGGCCTGGAGATGCGCGAGCGGGACCGGCTGGAAGAAGCGCTGGCGTTCTTCGAGGCCCTTGCTCCGGGGGCCACGACCGATCCGGCCTACTGGGCAGAAGACGTCTTCGGGCTTCAGGTTCGCATTCGATTCCGCGACCTCGTCGGCTTTTCGGAGGAGGGTCTGAAGATCTGGAGCGAGCAGATTCCCGCCCGGATGGATGAGACGTTTCCCAAATGGCGAGAGGAGGATGACTGGGCGGTCTACCGGTTCGTCCATGGGCTCCCGGGCCTG
>JAWVZU010000248.1:0-5877 GCA_033722075.1 Lysobacterales bacterium | reverse complement strand
TTCAATCTAAGCGGGCATCCGGTCGTGGTCCTGCCGGCCGGGCGCACGGAGGCCGGTCTCCCGGTCGGGATCCAGCTCGTGGGGCGCCGCTGGCAGGATGAACGGCTCCTGGCTGTCGCCGCGCGCCTGGAGCAACTCAGCGGTGGGTTCGCAGCGCCACCAGACTAGGGTAGGCCGTCCTACAGGTTGCGTCTCGGAGAAATCAGCGTATTGCCGAGAAGCAGGCCGCCCACGAGTACTGCCAGCACCACGACCACCGAGATCGCGGCGTTGATGCCTTCGTCGACGTTCTTGGAAAAGAGGAAGTTCAGGGCCCGGTAGCCTAGGCTCCCGGGAACGAGCAGGATGATGCCGGGCATACGCATGACCGCGGCCGGCCGATTGATGAGGCGGGCATAGAGATTACTCAGCGCGCCGATGGTCAGGGCGGCCAGGAAGACGCCGATCTCGGACCCGAAGGCCTGGGTGGCAAAATAACTGGACGCGTAGGCTGCTACGGCCGCGACCACGACGGCAGGCCAGTCGCGCAGGTGCGCGTTGAACAGCGGCCCGAAGGCAATTCCCGTGGCAAACAGGGCCAGCCAGGTGAACCAGCCGGGAGACAGTTGGCTGGGGTCCACGGGCTGGTCGCCGACGAAGCCGAGCCAGAGCATGACCTGGGTGCCGAGCATGACGCCCAGGGCGAGCTTCAGCAGCACGACCGTCGCCCCGGCAAAACGGGCCGTTCCGGAAGCCAGATGGCCGGTCGACAGTTCGGTGATGGCGATCGTGAGATCCAGGCCGGGCATGAGGATGATCAGCGCCCCGATCACCACGTTGGGCACCATGCCGCCGCCGAAGGCTGCGGCGAGACCGTAGGCGCCGACGGTGATCAGAAAGGCAACGATCGGCTCGAAGCTGCCCGCCTCCTTCCAGCGCGCGCCGAGGCGCAGGGTGAACAATCCGGTCAACATGGCCATGGCCGCCGCGATGGCCGCGTCGGTCCAGGTGCTGCCGAGCAGGGACGCGACGGTAGCGCCCACCACGCCCCAGGCGATCAGCTGACCGGCGAGCGGCGCGACCGGCGGCGTGCCCGGTACCTCGAGCAGCCGGTCGGCCCCCTCGGCGAGAGTGATCTTTCCGGCGGCGACATCGTCGGCAATCGCATCGACGGCGCACAGCTTCTCCAGGTCGATGCTGCCCGGCTGGAGACGGATCAGTGTCGTGCCGTAGCTGTCGGAGTTCGGGTCGTCGACATCGCGGAAGGCCAGCAGGATCGACGTGGGAGTCGAGAAGATCTCACAATGCAGTCCCAGCCTCAGGGAAGCCGACGTCACGGCGTTCTCGAGACGGTGTGCCGCGGTACCGTACTCGTGCAGCCGCCGGGCCAGCAGCCGGATGAAACGGATCTCCAACGGAATTCTGGTTTCGCGGGTCACCGCCGCAATGTGGTTGACCGCCCGCACAAAATCAACCTTCAGGCCGCACCGCCCGTCATCCTCGGGCGACTGCGTCGACCCGGGCATCCAGGAAACAACACATGGAGCCCCGGATTTCCGCCTGAGGTGATCATTTCCGGTCCAGGGAGGGGCTGGCATTTCCGGTGGGAAATGGAGCGGTTTGGATTTCGCAAAATTCAAACTGCTTGTTCGGGTTGGCCAGGCACACGCCGACGGTGCCGAAGACACAGGCGCTCGTGATCAGGGCTGAGGTAAGCGCAGTCTGATGCGGAGGGCACTGCGATTGGCACTGCATTTGACGGGCTGCTTGGGCTTGCGAGGCCGGACGGCCAATCCCGAACCTATTCTAATACGCCCTGATCTGAAACCGCTGCCCCCGGAATTCGAAGACCAGGCTGTCGGGGCGAATCTCCCGCAGCCATACTTCCGGTGCCGGCTGATCCGATTCGACGTATTTCTCGCCGTTGATCTTGACGAAGCGCTGGTCCGGATCTTCGTTCCAATAGAACACGGTCAGGTCCAGCTCGGGCAACTCGCGGCGCAGGTTCCAGGGCAGTTCGTGTCGCGCCGGCAATTCACCTGCAACCGCCGCCGGGTCGGTCGCAAGAGTCGCGAACGGCAGTCCGAAGCCCAGGGCTGCGATCAGGACGAGCAAGAGGATCGGTCGGTTCATGACGGGGAGCTTTGATGCAGATTGCGCCATTCGGTTCCCTGTTCGACTCAAGGAGACGCCTGTTCGGCCAGCCATTCGACAAAACGCTCCCGTTCGAGTGGTGCGTGGACCAGATAGCCCTGGGCGTAATCGCAGCCCAGGGCCGCGAGTTCGGCCATGACCGCTTCGTCTTCGACGCCTTCCGCCACAACCGTTCGGCCGACGCTCTTTCCCAGCTGGATGGTCGAGCGGACTATGGCCGAATCCTGCTCGTCCTCGATCATGTTGAATACGAAAGTGCGGTCGATCTTGATCTCGTCGATGGGCAGTTCCTTGAGGTGCGCAAAGGAGCTGTAGCCGGTGCCGAAATCGTCGATGGCGAGCCGGATGCCGAGCGTCCGCAGATGCTGGAAAACCGGCAGCGTGGCCTCGGGATCAGTGAGCAATCCGCCCTCGGTGACCTCCAGCGTCAGCAGTTCCGGCGGCAGTCCCCCACGCTTGAGGAAAGACGCCACCCGTTCCGGGAACTCCGGGTTGCGAAAGCTGCGCGGGGCCACATTGACCGAGATCCCGATATCGCTGCCGTTGGCGCGCCACGATGCACAGTCCCGGATGGCCTGTTGCAGTACCCAGTCGGTGAGCCGTTCGACCAGATTCCCCAGTTCGATGTAGGGGACGAATTCCTGGGGAAGCAGCATTCCGAGCTTGGGATGTCGCCAACGCACCAGGGCTTCCGCGGACTTGGGGCGGCGATCGGCCAGCGACACCTGGGCCTGGTAATGGACCGCAAGTTCGTTGCGTTCGATTCCGCCGCGCAGCTCACCGACCAGCGCCAGCCGCTCGGGGGAATGTGTGTCGTCCTCCGAGCGGTAGACTTCCAGACCCTTGCGGGCTTCCTTGGCGACGTACATGGCCACGTCCGCTCTCCGCAGCAGTGTGGAGGCGTCGGTGCCGTGCTTGGGGCACAGCACGATGCCGATACTGGCTCCGATGGCCAGTTCCTGGCCTTCGACGAGGAAGGGGTCGTGCAGGGCTTCCAGGATCTCCTCGGCCTGCTTGACCGCATTGGCCAGGGCGCCGATCTCCGGAAGCAGAACTCCGAACTCGTCACCGCCGAGGCGGGAAACCGTGTCCACCCCTCTGACCTTGCTCTGCAGGCGTGGCCCGACCTGTTCCAGCAGGACGTCGCCGGCGTGATGGCCGAAGGTGTCGTTGACTTCCTTGAATCCGTCCAGGTCGATCACCAGCAGGCCGACCGTACCGCCTTCCGTGCGGGTACGGCGGACGGCTTCTTCCAGCCGCTCGAAAAGCAGTACCCGGTTGGGGAGGTCAGTCAGCGCATCGTAGGTGGCCTGGCGTCGGAGTTCCGCCAGGTGCTGGTGGCGGCGCGTCACATCCCGGAAGAGACCAATCCAGTAGCGGGTGTCCGACTGGCGTCCCCCGGCCGGCATGACATGGATCTCCAGCGTGTACTCGGTGCCGTCCGGACGGGTTGCATTGACCACGGTTTCGAAAGGTTTGCCCTGGCTGATGTGCCCGAGCAGGTTCTCCAGCCGCTGCTGATCGCTGGATACGACGCCCAGGATGTCCAGTGACCGGCCGACCGCCTCGCTGCCGGGGATGCCGCTGACCTTGATGAAGCCCTGGTTGACGGTTTCGATGGCCAGCGCTGCGTCGCCCTGGGACGAGAGGATGACGATGCCTTCGTCGGCATGCTCGACCGCTTTGCCCAGCAGCCGCAGCTGTTGGGTCGCTTCCTGCAGCTCCGCGGTTCGCGCGTCCACCCGTTCTTCCAGCATCGCGTTGGCCGCCCGGAGATCCTCCTCCCAGCGGCGACGCTGGAAGAACTCGGGCACCGCCACGGTCTTGCGCGTACCCGGCTCGTCGCCGGTGCGCTCCTCGCGGCCGGGCGCGAGGTAGCCGTGGCGGGTCAGGTGGTCCTCGATCCGCGATGGGGGGGCCATGATGAAGCGGCACTGCTTGTCGCCGGCTGCTACGCACTCCACCTCGGCGGCCACCAGGGGGACACCGAAACTCTCTTCGCACCAGCCCGACGAGTAGCCGGCGTTCATGACGCACACCGGCTGGCGGCTGCGACGGCCCTTGGTCATCCAGGCATGGGACTCGAAGGAGTAGGGATGATCGTAGATGAGGAAGAAATCCTCGTCCGCGCTCGGACTGGATTCGGGAAGGATCTTCACGAAAGCCCATCCCGAGTAGGCGAAGTGGATCGGCCCGGCCGAGAGCTTGGCGATGGGGTCGGTGACGTCCATCTTCTCGTGAAAGCTCAGCGCGTCCGCCTTGCCCACCGAGTGGGCGAAATCGAACAGGAGGTCATCGGCGACCCGGCGAGCCTCCGCCTCTCCCCGGTTTGCGTAGAGCGACGCGACCAGGTCCACGAATTCCACCGACATGGAGGCGGCCCGGACCAGGATGTAGCGCTCTCCGGCAATCGAGATGGTCGCCTGCTCCGGTTCTCGGACGACCCCGCTGAAATAGCGTTCGACGTAACCCTGGGCATTCCGGAAGGGCTCCTTGAACCCTTCCGGAACGCTGACATTCAGGTGTTTCCGGTCTGCATCCCGGGGTCCGGCATCGTTGCCGCCCCGCCCCCGGAGCAGCGTTTCGAGATGCTTGCGCAGGATTTCGACCTCGGCCTGCAGGCGTGCGCGAGACCAGTGCGTGGTGGCGGAACTCGCTGAATCTTGTCGGTCCGGTATGTCGGTTGGGTTGTCGGAGCTGCTCACGGACCATGCCTCGGGTCGATAAGCGCATTCTACAGGATCAATCCGGGGCGGACCGGACGCTGTAGTATGACTGGTCGGCGATCCGGGTCCAGTGGCTGATCTGCGCCTGGAAGCTCCTGAATTCCGCCAGGACGTCGGCGAAGACCGAATCGGTTGACGCGACCTGGTCCAGGACCGTGGGCGTCAGCTCGCGCAGGCGCGCGAGGACATCCGTGGGAAAGGGGCTGGGTTCGATGCCGTCTTTCCTCAAGTCCGCCAGGGCACCCTGGTTGCGAGCCGCAAACTCGGCGGTGGCCGCGTCGTTCTGGGCGCGACAGGCCAGGCGCACAATGGCCTGGAGGTCGTCCGGGAGCTCGTTGAAGGCATCCCGATTGACCAGGCATTCGAGCATGCCGGCCGGCTCATGCCAGCCGGGATAGTAGTAGTGGTCGGCGAGCTGGTTCAGGCCCCAGGCGCGGTCGTTGAAGGGTCCGGTGAACTCGGCGCCGTCGATGACGCCGGTCTGGAGGGCGGTGAACAGTTCTCCGCCGGGGATGACCACGGTCGTCGCGCCAGCGGCGCGGAGGACTTCTGCACCGAGGCCCGCGATGCGGATCTTCATGCCCTGCAGGTCCTCGTTGGAGCGGATCGGTCGCCGATACCAGCCGCCCATTTGCACGCCGGTATTGCCTGCGGCCAGGGGCAGGACATCGAATGGCGCATAGACCGATTCCCACAGCGCCGCGCCGTCGCCAAAATCCAGCCAGGCGTTCAGCTCCTGGGCGGTCATGCCGAAGGGGATGCCCGAGAACAGCTGGGCGGCCGGAATCTTGCCCCGCCAGTAGACCGGTGAACTGTGACCCATCTCGGCGAGCCCGCTGGAGACGGCATCGAAGGTTTCGAAAGCGGGCACGAGGTCACCTGCACCGAAGAGGTCGATCTGCAGGCGGCCGGCGCTCGCAGCCTGGATGGATTCCGCGAGGCGCACCGCGCTGGTCCCGAAGATCGGAAACTGGTCCGGCCAGGTCATCACCATGCGCCAGCGAAAGCGACGCCCGTC
>JAWVZU010000247.1:0-5882 GCA_033722075.1 Lysobacterales bacterium | reverse complement strand
GGGATCGATGCTCGAGGCAAAGCGGCTGGTGGCGACGTAGAGGTTTTCGCGCGAAACGTGAACCGCTTCGGCCAATCTGGCCATGGTGACGGTCACCGGGAGATCATCCGGCCGACTGAGATCGAAGGCGCTGACCGTGAGCAGTTCGGGATAGCGAAAACCCGGCGGCTGGGGTGGCAGGAATGTCGTTTCCGCGTTGACCAGCAACGCCTCCTGGTCGTTGACGCGAATGGCCGGTAGAAGGTCATCGGGGCCCAGCGCTTGCGCCACGACCGCCTGATCTGCCGATCCGGCCGCGGCTACGGCCGGATCATGGATATGCGCGCGGGACACGATGTAAAGGGTCTCCCCGATACGCCGGGTCTCCACCGTACCGCCCTCCAGGACGACATCCGCGACCAGCTCGGGCTGGGCCGGATCGCTGACATCGAAGGCCCGGAAGCCACTGTCCGTGGTGGCCCAGGGATAGGGCGAGAACCATTCGCTGAAGATGTGATAGTCCCAGCGCCCAAAGGTCATGATCAGAAGATCCGGTCGATCATCGGGTCGATCGTTGACCAGATAAAGGCCGTTGATGAACCGGTCCTCGGGCGCCGCCAGGCGATTGATCTCGACCAGCTCGCCGGCGTCGCCCATCGCCAGCACGCGCACAGTTGGCGGCTCCGGCGTGAATTGGTCGAGCGCGTAGACGTGGGCGCCATCGGTCTTGACGACGTCGGCTTCGTCCACTCCGGCAACCTGGAGGTTGGTCGAACTCACCTCGGCAGCGACCGGTGCCGGTGAAAAAACCGCGTCGGCGGCAGCATAGGAATACGGGCCGGGATCGATCATCCCGATACGCAGGTAGCTCAGCAGCGTTTCCTCGTTGGTGAACTGAGCCAGACGGAACGCCTGTTCGCGGCCCGATGCCCGGTCGGAGAGCAAGTTGATCACCCGGTTGCTCGTTAGCCAGGTGAACGATTCCTGGTCCGTCTCGACGACCAGGTTGGTATCTAGCTCGGCGTAGTTCTCCGCCCGAAAGCGCAGGTTCAGGTTGCCCGCAGGCGTGGCAGCGACGGGTGAGGACTCGCACCCCGGGCAGGGGCCGCTGAAGGTGAGCGCGCGAAGTCTCGTGGACTCATCGGTCTCGATATTGTCGGCCCAGACCCAGCGTGGTTCGCCAGCGTCGTTGTAGAAGAGGAAGACCGACAGGACCCAATCGGCCTGGGTCGAAATGCTCATGCCGTAGCCCGGCCGATCGGCCTCGTACCAGTAGCCGGTCCGATCCTCGGCGATCGGGGCATCACCGACGACCAGCGGTTCGATCCGGTAGCTTCCCGAGTGCTCACCGAGCGTCCAGGCCATGGTGGCCTGGTACCCCGAGTCGAACTCGATTTCCAGCTGACCGACCGCCTCACCGGACACGGACTCTCCGTCTCGGGTGTAACGGGTCAGGGGCAGGGTCCAGGTCTCAGCGCCCGGCTCGCCGATACCGAGGTACCAGACCGGATGACCTTCCGCATCGTAGGTCGCCCAGGTCGCCACCAGTCGCCCGCCGGAGCGGTGCAGGTCGATGCCCCAGCCCGGGTCCTGCGGGTCGTACCAGAAGCCGGCGCGAAAGAATGCTTCCGGGTGTTGGGTGTAGCCGTTACTGAGCCGCTCGGCGGTGTGACCGACAGTCGCCGGCAGGAGGAAAACGAGGACAAGAAGGAAACGAAGCGCGCCCATGGAAGACTCCGCAGAAGAACCTCGCCGTCAAGGTAGCAGTTCCCGCAAACATCCGCATCCGGGGAGCAAAAAAAGGCAACAAGCTTCACAGATCGACGGCTCCCGGGACTGGCATCGCCTCAAGCCGCAGTCAACCCGAATGTTGCACCGATTTCCGGATTTGTCGGTTCAGCTCGCGCCGTCTTAAAGGACCGGTCAGAAGCGCGACCCGGCGTCGCTCATGCCTTTGGAACCGTCTTGCGCAGCGCCGGCTTTTCGTAGTCGCTGATCCAGCGCTGGAGGTCATCGACCCCGCGCGCCTCGGACAGGTAGAAACCCTGCGCTCGGTCACAGCCCAGTTCGTCGAGCTGATCCAGACATTCCACGTCCTCCACGCCTTCGGCCACCACGCACAGGCCCAGCTTCTGACCCAGGGCGATGACGGCCGCAACCAGAGCGTAATCGTGATGATCGCGCGCCATGTGGGTGACGAAGGACTTGTCGATCTTGACCTCCGTGGCCGGCAGGTTCTTGAGGTAGCTGAAGGACGAATGGCCGGTACCGAAATCATCGATGGCTATGCCAAAGCCCATCTGCCGGAATTGCTTCAGCCGCCGCAACGCCTCGCCGGGCTCGGCCATGTACTCATGTTCGGTAATCTCGAGCACAACCGATTCCGGAGCCACGCCAAACAGCTTCAGTTCATCGAGGAGCAGCTTTGGCAGGTCGGCATCCCGCAGGTTGTTCACCGACAGGTTCAGGCAAAGTTGCAGCCCGTCGAAGATCGAGTGGCCGGAGAACGCCTCGAGTGACTGGTGGACCACTTCCCGGCAAAGCAGGTCGCTGAGACCAAGGCGGTCCGCCATGGGGATGAACTGCTCGGTCGGTACGTAGTCGCCATTGTGCCGCCAACGACACAGGGCCTCGACAGCGCACAGGGTTCGCTCACTGACCCGGATCTGGGGCTGGAAATGGACCTCGATCCGCCCGGTCTCGATGTCGCGGCGCAGTTCGGAGGCCAGCGCCAGGCGATCCTTGCTGTGCGGGTCGATGTCTGGGCTGTAAAGCACATACTCGCGCTTGTTGGACTTGGCCGAGTACATGGCAATGTCGACCTGGCGCAGCAGCGTATCCGGCTCCTTGCCGTGATCCGGGTACAGGGCTACCCCGATGCTCAATCCCAGATGCAGGTTCTGTCCTTCGAGTTGGAACGGCTTGCGCATCGCGTCGGAGAGTCGATGGACCACGTGCGCGGCATCGACCATGTCACAGTCGGGCAGCAGAAAGGCAAACTCATCGCCGCCAAGGCGAGCCATGGTGTCCGTTTCGCGCAAACAGGGCTGCAGCCGTTCCGGCAGCATGCGCAAGACCTGATCGCCCACGTTGTGGCCCAGCGTGTCATTGATCTCCTTGAAATGATCCAGGTCCATGAGCAGCAAAGCCAGCGGGCTGTCGACTCGTTGCGCCTTTTTCAGGGACTGCTGGAGGCGATCCATGAGCAGCGCCCGGTTCGGTAACCCGGTCAGGGCATCGTGCATGGCCAGGTGCTCCATCGAATCGGTCTTTTTCAGGAGCTCGTCACGCATGTGGTTGATGTCGTCGGCGAGATCCCGAAGCTCCAGCAGCCCGGTCCGGACATCGATCGGGTCGCGCACCTCGCCGGTCGCGACGCGCCGGGACTGGGCGCGCAATTCCCTGATCGGCCGATCCAGCCGATCGAACCACAGGCCGGCCAGAAACAGGGTCAGCACCAGGTAGCCCAGGGTCAGCAGTCCGGCCCGGAGATACAGTGCGTGAATCTGGTTGACGGTGGGGCGCTCATCGAAACCGAGGCGCAGCTGTCGCGCGAGGCCTGATTCGGCAGACAGCCCGGTGGAGATGAAATAGACGTCGTCGCCGTGCTGGCCAAAAAAGAAGTCTTCGCGGAACTCCGGATCGCGGGAACCCAGCAAGGCATCCCGCATCTCCCAGATCACCGCCCCGGTCGCGTCCGCCACGGCTGTATAGAGAAGCTCGCCACTGAGCTGCGCTTCGAAGAACAGGGCGTCGAGCTCGGCTTCATTCTCCGCGTCGTTGGTCATCATGGCCAGCAGCCGTGCCTCGGAGCGGATCTCGTTTACGAATTGCTGAGTCAGGGCCTGCTTGACAAAAAACACCAGGCCGGTGAAGAACAACGGGATGATCAATGCATGGATGCCCAGCACCGAGAGCAGGGTCTGCCCCCGGAGCGATCCGAATACCCGCGTTATTGCGGATTGCCGTGCCATAGCACCGCAATCGTCTTGAGACCGGCGAGCTCGGCCGCGTCACTCTGCCACATGTAGCTGATCCGGCGAGGATCTTCCTCGAGCATGCTGACCACTTCGCCCAGCTCTCGAACCACCGGGGGCCGGGCACCGCCGCTTTGGAATACTCGTGCCACGAGTTGCCGGCGGTAATGATCCGCGGACAGAAACATCACCTTCTGCAGAAACACCTCGAACAGCAGCTCGTCGCTTTGATTGAGCACCGGTCGGACGGGGCTGCCGTCAAGTTCCACCGGCACCGCCAGATAGGACAGCCGGACTTCCGAAGGACTCAATGTTTCGGCCCGCGATGCGGCCGATGCGACGACCACCAGCGTGCGCTCACCGTCCGGCGTGCGCTCCACTTCGTTCGGAAGCGCGAGAAGCGTCGCCAGCAGAATCCACGGTGCCAGGCTCATGGGAAGTAGGCACTCCACTGGAGCACGATCCGGTCCGACTCGCCGGCAACCGTCTCCAGACTCGAGATCTCCAGGGTCAATGCCTGATGACTGGTGAGCTCAAAGCGAATCCCGGCCAGAGCCCGCTCCAGGATGAAACCGTCGAGCCGACCAAGGAATGGCGCATCGGGGTTCTCTCCGCGGGTTGTCTCGTAGCGCGCATAGGGGGTCCAGTGCTCCCCCGGCGAGAATTCTGCCTGCAGATAACCGGCGGAGAAATCATCATCGCCGAGGCGATCGATTTCATTGTTCACGTCAATCCACGCGCCAAGCAGGCGCCAGTGGGGCCAGTGCCAGTTCACATAGGCGCCAAACACCCATTGGTCAATGTGGTCGAACAGTCGCGCTTCGTCTTCGATCTGCGTTTTCGCGCCGAACACCCCGATCATGTTCCGGTCATGGGACCTGGGCCGCCAGTTGAGGTTGACCATCAGACCGGCGTCATGGTCGTCCTCCGGGTCGGCGACATCCAGGGGGTCGAGCTTGCCATTCAGGGTGGGCCCGGCACCTAGTGCCACCGCATAGTGGACGGCGCCCCGGGACAGACTCCTCGATCCTTCCCAGAGCAGTCCGGTGTAATGGGTGGGCAGCGGGCCTTCACCGCCTTCGAATTCGATGATCCCGGGCCTCGAAACACTGGTTTGCAGATAGGTCCCGTGATGGTAGGCGCTGTTCCAATAGCTGATCGGGGTGTGGTAGCGACCCAACCAGATGGTGTCCCGACTCCCGAACTTCCAACCGAACTGGAGCCGCTGGATCTCATCACCGTCTTCGGTAAAAAACCACTCGCCCAGAAACTGGAAATGATCGGCGCTGATCGTGGCGAACAGATTTACGGAAGCGAACAGATGATCGTCCAAGGCTGCGCCGGCCGGTTTGACGTCGCTGTCGTCGCGCCACTCGACGGCCGGAAACAAGAGGAAGTCCAGCTGCGGGGCGGCCAGGGAACCAGCCGGCATGCCCGCTGCCAGGGCCAGGGCCGCCGTCCAACACCCCCAGGTCGATCGTTTCCGTTGCAGAATCGATCCGGGCAGGGTTGGTCCGATCATTTCAGCCTCCCGGCGCCGGTCACTGGATGGCACGTATGCGGCGCTTCACGACTTCATTACACCATGCCATGACCGCTGTCCATTCGGGAGCGCCGATTGCAACCGGCAGTCCGTCCCTTTCAAATCACATCAAGGGCTTCCGAGGTTCTGTCGAAACGTCCGGGCACCTGCCGCGGGCAATTCTCACTACAAAGGGGTTCCTTGTGTGTTGTCCAGGCTCGGATTCGAAGGATCGGAGCCTGCTACCCGCAGAGAGAAACCGGACTCAGGCGATCTTGTCGGGACTGACCAGGATGCCGTCCTCGTCGCAATAGACCCAGTCTCCGGGATTGATGGTGATTCCCCCGAAGGTCACCGGCACGTCGACCCGGCCCACGCCGTTCTTTTCGCTCTTGGCGGGATTG
>JAWVZU010000246.1:0-5910 GCA_033722075.1 Lysobacterales bacterium | reverse complement strand
TTCGTCCATCAGGCGCGCCGCCAGGTAGTAAGGAGTGGCATGCGCCAGGAAGACGAGCAGACAGCCCACGATCAGGTCGCTGCCCGCAAGGCCGCCACCCATTGCCTCGTTGGTCAGCCAGGTTGCCGTGACGTTGGCCAGGAACACGGCAGGAATACCGCGCCAGGCGTAAAGCCGGAACGCTGCGTAGCTGACCGCCGCGGGTGGATACCAAAGGCTTGCGTGTGGCGCATACTCGAGCAGCGCGGCGAGATGCCAGACCAGCAGCCAGAGCAACGCGATTCCCGCCTGCAGGGCCCAGAAGGCAATCCGGGGCTTTCCGGCGGAAGCTCCGACGCTCGGGTTGGTTCCTGGGCTCTGGGTCATCCGTTCTCGTTCCTTTGAAAGCGGGTCTTCGATGGCCAGGCAACTGGCAGGGCCGATTATGCAACAATCCCCGCCAGGGCGGCGGACCCCGGGCGGAACCGCGAGAATACCGACCGCCGGGAGAACTCCGCATGACGATGCGCCATTACATCCTGAAACACTCCTGCCCCGACGCGACGGGCATCGTGGCCGCGTTGACCGGCCTCATTGCCGATTTCGGCGGCCTGATTACCGAAGCGGCGCATTTTCGCGATCCGATCGATGCGCGTTCATTGATGCGGGCGGAATTCGAGGGGGATCTGCCGCCACCGGAGGAATTCGAGCGGGCATTCCGGCCCCTCGCGGCCCGCCTGGCTTCCCGCTGGTCCCTTTTCGAGGGCAACCAGCCCTGTCGGGTCCTGATCGCAGTCTCGCGTGAGGGGCATTGTCTCAACAGCATGTTGCACCGGGCAAGCATCGGGGCGCTGCCGATCGAGGTGGTCGGAGTCGTTTCCAATCATCCCGATCAGGGACGTCTGGCGGCGTGGTACGAGTTGCCCTTCTTTCATCTCCCGATCGAGGCGGACGGAAAGGCGGCCCAGGAAGCGCGGCTGCTCGAGGTATTCGAGGAAACGAATGCCGAACTGCTCGTTCTTGCACGATACATGCAGATCTTGTCGGACGCGGCCTGCGAACGGCTCAGGCGCCGCTGCATCAACATCCACCATTCCTTTCTGCCGGGCTTCAAGGGGGCGCGGCCGTACCACCAGGCCTACGCGCGCGGCGTCAAGATCATCGGCGCCACCGCCCATTACGTCACGCCCGACCTGGACGAGGGTCCAATCATCGAGCAGGGCGTCGAGCGTGTAGACCACACGGTCGTGCCCGAAAGCATGATCGAGATCGGCCATGATCTGGAGGCAGCCGTATTGAACCGTGCAGTTCGCTGGCATGCAGAGCACCGGATCTTCGTGCTCGGCCAGCGTACGGTCGTGATGCGGTCCTGAGCTGTTGAACGGGAAGCGCCACCTGCCCCGGAATGCGCTACGATGCGCCAATATTTTGAGGAGGACCTGCTCGGCATGAGCTTCTGGGCCGAACTGCGACGACGCAACGTCTTCCGTATGGCGATCCTGTACATCGTCAGCGGCTGGCTGATCCTGCAGGTCGCCGACCTGCTGTTCGACCTCATGGGTGTGCCGGACTGGGCACTGCGCATGGTGCTTGCGCTGTTGATCGTCGGCCTGCCCGTGGCACTCGCATTTTCCTGGCTCTACGAACTGACCCCGGAGGGTCTCAAGCGGGAATCGCAGGTGCCCCGCGACCAGTCGATCACGCCGCACACGGGTCGAAAACTGAATCACATCACGCTGGTGGTCGGCCTCGTCGCGATTGCGCTGGTCAGCTACCAGCAGTTCTTCAGGCCTCCGGGTCCATCTACACCCGCCGGAGAGTCCGCGCCTGCCCAGAACGCGGCCGTCACGACCGATGCGGCCCCCGCTTCGATCGCCGTGCTGCCCTTTGCCAACCTGTCCGGCAGCGACGAGAACGAGTACTTCTCGGACGGATTGACCGAGACCCTCCTGCACGGCCTGGCCAAGATCCCCGACCTGCAGGTTGCCGCGCGCACTTCGAGTTTTGCCTTCAAAGGCAAGGACTCGGATATCCGGGAGATCGCCGGCGCACTCGGGGTGGCCCACGTGCTGGAGGGCAGCGTCCAACGGTCCGGTGACCGGGTTCGGATTACCGCACAGCTCATTCGTGCTTCCGACGGATTCCACGTGTGGACCGAGAATTTCGACCGCACCCTGGACGACATCTTCGCGATCCAGGACGAGATTGCCGCCGAGGTCGGCCGAGCCCTTTCCGTTTCCCTTGGGCTGAACATCGAGCAGAACGCAGAAAGCCTGGTTGATGCGGGGACGACCGACCTGTCTGCCTACGACCTCTTTCTGAGAGCGCTATCGGAGATTGCGGTTGGATCCTTTGGCAGCCTTCAGCAGGCCGAGCAACTCCTGAAGCAGGCCTTGTCGGAAGACCCGGGCTTCATTGATGCCAAAACCCAACTGGGCATTGTCTACGGCCTGCAGGCAAGAACCGGAATGCTCTCTTCGGACGAGGCGAACCAGCGCGCCATGGCCCTTTTCGACCAGGTTCTTGCCGCCCGGCCCGATGACATCACGGCCCGGACGAATCAACTCATGATCCAGGCGATCCGCGACTTCGAAAGCGGGAACACGGGGATCCTTCCGGAATTACTCGAGAATCTTCGGGCCCTGATCGACCGGGAGCCGAACAACACGGAGCCTCGGAAATGGCTTGCCACGGTGCTCCGCCGCACCGGGCAGGAATCGGAAGCCCTGGCGGAGATCCAGCAACTGCTTGAACTTGACCCCCTCAATACCGCGTTCATCAATGACCTGGGTGATGTCTATCACGACCTGGATGAGTTTCACGCTGCCAGCGAGGCACTACGGCGATCACTGGAGATCGAACCCGGACAATCCAGTACGGAAGCCAGGCTGGCCCATTTCGCCACCCACACCGGCGACGCGGTCAGCTTTCTCGAGCACTATATCCGGGCCATGGAGCTGGACCCGCAGGATCACGAACTGCCTGCGGGCATTGCGATCTTCCTCTATCAGTTCGGGCTCTCGGATCAGGCCGACTGGTTTCTGGCGCGGGCCGAAGCCATCGAACCGACCGCACCCGCCGTCTACCACGCGCGGCTCGAGCGCGCCCTGAGCCGGGGGGAGACCGAGCAGGCGAATAAGCTTGCACGCGAGATGATCAGCTCCGACATGGACAATCGCCACGGCTCCGAAGACGCATCATTCGGCGCCCTGTTCGACATTGCGGTCCGGAACGATCACGTCCAGGAGGCGCTGGCCTTCGTCGAGAAAAACCGGCCGGGATTCCGGGCCGTCGGCCAGTTCGATGTCCCCTTCGAAGCACTCGCTACGAGATTGTCCGCACTGGGCGCTTTGTCCAGCGTGCTCACCGAGGCAGAGATGGCCGGCATGATCGAGGGGCTGGTCGAGGTTTTCTCTCAGTTCGGCGTTGATTTTGCAAACAACCCGCTCCTTCGGATCCAGTTCGAAGCCCTGGCCGGCGATCCCCAGGAAGCCATACAGATCGCCCTGGATGATCTGTTCACCGAGCCGCCGACGCGCTTCACGTCCTGGGACAGTATCTTTGACCAGCCCCACCTGGCCGACTTGGTTGCGGACCCACGCATCCAGGCCGCCATGGTCGAGCGGCGTGAAGCCGAAGCCAGGGTCGCCGAAACCATGCGCCGCTATCTTGCCGAGCAGACCGACTTCGGCATTCCGTCTTGAGCATTGAAGAGCTAAGTGAGGAAATTCGGCGGCTTTCCCGGCTCTGGGACGAGCCATCCCTGGTTGAAGCGCAGATCGAATATTCGACCCGCATGACCACCTCGCTGGGCCTGGCGTACCCGCAACGCGACCTGGTCCGCCTCAATGCCGCCCTTCAGGCCGATCCCGTCGCGCTCAAGGAGGTACTGACCCACGAACTGGCTCACCTGGTCATCCGGCGCCGCCACGGCCGCCGCGCCCAACCGCATGGCCCTCAATGGCAGCGCCTGATGCGCGAGGCCGGGCTGCGGCCCACCGTACGCATGGAAGTCTCAGCCGAAGTGAAGTCCGGCATGCGACCGCGCGCCGGGTTCCTCCACCGCTGCCCGGTGTGCGCCGTGGAACGGGCCACCCGAAGCCGCATGCGCCACTGGCGTTGCGCCATTTGCGTCCGGGCCGGTCGCTCGGGTCGCCTGCAGATCACCCGCCTGGAATCGGACGTCTCTCCTGCGAGTGACTCTGAGCAGTCGTGATCAGAACGGCCTCCCACCCAGCGACCGTATGAGACTCACCCATGAAGCATGAAAGTCTCCATCGGTGGCTTACCCTCGGGGCCAACCTGGGCGTTCTTCTCGGCATCGTCCTGGTGGCGGCTGAGCTCAGGCAGAATCTGACCTCGGTCCGCGCCCAGACCCGGCACGAGGTGTCGACCGAGTTCGTGGACTTCATGAAGCTGCTTGCTCAGGACGGAGAACTGGCAAGCATCAGGCGTCGCGGAGATGCCGGTGAAGAGCTCAGTGCCGACGAGGCCTAACGTTATGCGGCGTTCACCAGGGGGCTTTTCCGCTACTGGGAGAATGTCCACTACCAGTCCCGCAACGGTCTCTACGAACCGGACGAGTTTCTGAAGCAGCGGGCAGCCTGGAAGGCTCATGCCCAGTCGTCGCCGGGCGCGGTCGAATGGTGGTGTCGCAACCGCGCACAGTTTTCCGATGAGTTTGCCGGCGACTACACCAGTCTCACACCTCGACAGAGTTGTCGAACCACGGAATAAGCCTGATGCCTGAAGCGAGCCCCCTGCGGTGGCGGGCGGCCGAAATCAGCTCGCGCACGCCCCATCGACCGCAGTGCAGTCACTTGCAGCCAGCCGCCTGAAGCGGGCTACGAGCCGGACCAGCGACGGATGCGCGGCGCGATCCGGATGGGCGGACGATTCTTCCATCTGTTTCGCCAGGGCATCCAGGGCCGCCAGGGCGTGCGGACCGATTCGCCCGCCCAGGTCGCCGGCGAGCGGCAGATATTCGGCACACTCGAGGATCTGATCGCGGCGACGCTCTGCGGGCCCGCCGCGCAGGTCCAGCAGCGAGCTCACAGCAGTTGCCAGCAGCGATACAGGGTCCATAGCGGCGTCAAGCGTCCTCCATCCTTCCGGAGGCATCGACAGCGTGGGTGCCGTGGCCGACCAGCGACCGCCGATTCGGCGCAGAGCAAGCAGGCACTCGAGCCCGCGCCGAAGCCGCTGGCCGCGGGGGTAGCCTCGTTTTTCGCCCGGCATCGGATTAGCGAGCGCAGCAGCGACCAGTGGGGTCGGATCCTCGAGTTCAAGAGCGCCGTCGGAATGCCTTGGTGGAGCGCGCAAGGCAACCGTTCGGGCGATCCGGCGAACTACCGTCGCACTCTTTCCGAGGTAGGCGACCGCTCGACCCGGATTCGGCTGATGAGCGGCACAGACTCGCCTGATTTCCTTGGGGTCGGGCTTTACGCCGCCGTCGGCCGACCGGCCTTGGGCGCGGGACCGCTGCTTCACGGCCGCCAGGGCAAACTGCAACACCGCCAGCCGTCGCAGGGCAGCAAGCTCTCCGGGTTCACGAACCCTGCCCGCGAGGATCTCGACTACCCGGTCCAACGTAGCCTGCCCGGTATCCGGGCGTTTCCGCAACCACGCGGCCAGCAGTAGCTGACACCAGAAAACAGCCGACTCGGGCAGCTCCCGGGCAGCCCAATCGACCACGTCCAACGGAGATGTCCCGGCGGTCAGAACATCCACCGTTCCGTGGCCCAGGTCGCGATACCAGGTGTAGTGCTCGCGCGTATCGAAGCATTCCAGCCACAAGCGTTCGCAGTGACGGCAAATGCGCAACTTGCCCAACTTGCGATCCCGAACCCAATTTGTGGCCCGCAAGCGCGCGTGCCGACCGGCCGAGATTAGATCCTGCCCCGCATGAGGCTCGGCGCATCGTGGGCACTC
>JAWVZU010000245.1:0-6013 GCA_033722075.1 Lysobacterales bacterium | reverse complement strand
CGGACTGGTCGTCGACTACATCGGCATCGCCCAGAACCTGAAAGCGGCGCTCGGCCAGTATTCGCGCGATGATCGCAAGCACGCCGGCATCGATGAGGCCGAGGCGGTCGCCGTGATGCAGGAGAAGTACGAGATCGTCGCGGCCATGTTCCACGGCTTCGACTACCGGGCCGGGCTCACCGGCACGCCGCAGCAACGCCTCGAAGCGCTCGCCGGGGCGATCGACTGGATCCTGGCCCTGCAGCAGCACGAGGCGGCCAAGGAAACGACTGAAGACGGCAAGAAGCGCGCGCACCGGCGCTTCAACGACGCCGTACTGGCGCTGACCAAGGCGTTTGCCCTCGCCGCCGCCAGCGACGAGGCGCGGGAGATCCGTGACGAGGTCGGGTTCTTCCAGACTGTGCGGGCGGCGTTGGCGAAGAGTGTCTCCGGTCGGGGCAAGACCTCCGCCGAGCGGGACCTAGCCGTGCAGCAGATTGTCAGCCGCGCCGTCGTCTCGACGGAGATCGTCGATATTCTCGAAGCCGCAGGGCTGGAGACGCCGGACATCTCCATCCTTTCCGACGAGTTCCTCGCCGAGGTGCAAGGGATGGAAAAGAAGAACCTCGCCATGGAAGCGCTGCGCAAACTGATCAATGGCGAGATCCGCTCACAGAGCCGGGTCAACGTCGTCCAGACCCGCGCCTTCTCCGAGCGGCTGGAGGAGGCGATCGCTCGCTATCACTCCAACGCTATAACGACCGCGGGGGTCATTCAGGAGTTGATCCGACTCGCCAAGGACATCCGCGCGGCGCACAAACGGGGCGAGGAAGAAGGGCTCAGCGACGAAGAGATCTCGTTCTATGACGCGCTGGCTGCGAACGAGAGTGCGGTCGAGGTCATGGGCAATGATCAGCTACGGGTCATCGCCCACGAGTTGTTGAGTAATCTGAAAAGCAATGCGTCTGTCGATTGGCAGCACCGGGAGACGGCGCGCGCCCGGATGCGCATTCTGGTGAAACGCATACTGCGCAAGTACGGTTATCCGCCGGACCTTCAGGACGCCGCCGTGCAGACGGTGCTACGCCAGGCCGAGGCGCTGGCCGAGCAGTGGGCGGCCTAGAAGCGTTCAGCCACCACTCGGAATTCCGGATTGCGCCTCATGCTGATCACCATGTTGGCGATAGAGCAGGCATTCGCTCCCGGATCGCCCGGGGCCGGTCGGCCGCCCACCCTCCGCCGGCCCGATCGCGCCCCCGGGGCAGGGTGAGCGACTGTTCTCGCCTCCGCCGGGGATGACACTTGCAGCCCAGGGCGGGCCACGTGTGGCGCGAGGCAGCCACTGGCATCACCCGTGGCGGGCGACTCAGCCGATCAAGGTGTGATCCGAAACAGCACGAAAGCGCCGGTCTCGTCCTTGACCTGCTGGAATTCAGGGACCTCGATCAGGCGGTGGATGATTCCCTGACCCTGTTGGCGGATCTCGTCCTTGATCAGCGTCACCCCGAGGGTGAAGGGCACCGGATCGTCGGCTCCGAACGTGCCGGACACCTCCAGCGCGGCGAAACCGGCGGCGGCCTCTTCAAACGCCACATCGCCGTAGAAACGTCGCCCGTCGCGCTCAATGATCGGGCCCTCGCGTTCGGGGATGCCGGTGGTGCCGCCGAGGCGCAGGCGTGCGACATCAAAGCGAATCTCTGCCGGCGCCAACGACCCTGCCCCCGGCAGCGGGAACTCAAAACCCAAGGTGCCAGTGTAGCTCTGGTCATTCTGGTGCGCGAACTGGGCGAACACATCGTTGCTGAAATACACCGAATACCCTTTGAACGACAGCCCAAAGCGTCCGTAAAGATTGTTCTCCAGCTCGGCCAGCGGACTGAAGGGGGCCATCGCCAGCGACAGCCCGACGAAGCCCTTCCAGTCCTGACCGCCAATGCTCAGCTTCAGATCCTGATCGAGGCGGTTGCCTTGGCGGACATCCAGACCGTGAATGCGTCTCGGTCCCTGAGTGACTCGACTGCAGTGTTTCAGGGATAGCTGGATACCGGCCAGTTGCAGCGCCTGTTCCAGGCCTCGGTGGGCACTGCGACCAGCATCCAGACCGGGTACCGGATCGTTGGGGGAACAGAAAGCGGGATCAGACATTGTGGACCTCCCCTCATGCGGTGTCGCGCGCGGGCATCGGCGTGCCCCCGAGCCCGCGATGGGTAACGTCGACAAGCCTTAAAGGCTCAGCGTCGACCCCATTGATTAAGACAAGCGGTGACCGTGATCAAGTTCACAGACAGTATGCTTCAGGGGCACGAGTGACCTGAGAGGCCGAAATGAAGGCACTGCAACGCCGAATGCCGACTCTGTCTGCCGTGTCGTGCCGGAACGAGCCGAGCAGGCCGAGCAGGCCGAGTAGAGGCATCGGTGGGGTCAGTGGCAGTTCCTGCTCGCGTCGGGCCCCTCGGGCCAGATGTTCAGGACCTCGGACGAAATCGTCCAGAATCAGGACCTGCGGGTCGCCGGTTTCTCATTCTCCCCCGCAGGGGCGCATCACGAATGTCTACGTGCCTGGTGCCCTTACTTCCGAAGTGGGCTTGAAACTCCGATGCCTGATTTGTTTCCGGGTGTTAAGGCCGTAGAATCCGTTCACCGTCGGTGTTGCCATTGAACAGCGATGTACCAATCTGCGTGACGATAACCACAACGAGGATAAGAAATGACCTTTCTGGAAGATCTGTTCGGCTTTATCGGTGCTGCCACCTGGGGGTGGGCGCTAATCCCGTTCCTGGTCGTGCTCGGCGTGTTCTTCACGCTGGCCTCGGGATTCGTTCAGTTCCGATTCTTCAAGCGTATGTTCGGCGTCTTGTTTCCCGGCACTCAGCCGAAGGGGGAAGGACATGTCAGTTCGCGCGAGGCGCTGCTGGTCAGCGTCGGCGGACGGGTCGGCGGCGGCAACATCGCCGGTGTTGCCGTCGCCATTACGCTCGGTGGCCCCGGGGCCGTGTTCTGGATGTGGATGATTGCGCTGATCGGCATGGCCACCAGTCTGTTCGAATGCTCGTTGGCGCAGACCTTCAAGCGTGCTTATCCGGACGGGACGTATCGCGGCGGACCTGCCCGCTACATCATCCACGGCCTGGGCCACAAGTACCAATGGCTCGCCACTGTGTATGCGGTATGTCTTATCGCCGCGTTTGCACTGGGATTCAATGCCTTTCAGGGCAATACGGTAGCCGGCGCGGTGCAGGACAGTCTCGGTTTCGACAGGGTCTGGACCGGCACTGCGTTCGCCATATTGACCGGCATCGTGGTCTACGGTGGCATCAAGCGCATCGCCAAGGTTGCCGACGTCATCGTGCCGATCATGGCCTTCGGCTACATCGGCATGGCACTGGTCATCATCCTGCTCAACATCGCCGACCTGCCTGCGGTGCTGGCGATGATCGTGAAGAACGCGTTCGGCTTCGAGGAGGCGGTCGGCGGCGGTATGGGGGCGGCGATCGCCCAGGGCGTGCGGCGCGGTCTGTTCTCCAATGAGGCGGGCCTCGGCAGTGCACCGAACGTGGCGGCAGTGGCCTACGTGCGCCATCCGATGAGCCAGGGAATCGTCCAGTCGCTGTCGGTGTTTATCGATACCATCCTGATCTGCTCCTGCACTGCCTTCATCATCCTGCTGGGCAATGTCTACGTGCCCGGCGCGGCAGATGTCAACGGTGTGGCATTGACCCAGCAATCGCTGGTCTCCCATGTCGGCCAATGGGGACAGTATTTTCTCTCGTTCGCGATCCTGCTATTTGCCTTCAGCTCGATAATCTACAATTACTACCTGGGAGAGAACGCCTTGTCGGTGTTCACCGAAACGAGTGCGTCGCGCCACATCCTGCGCCTGCTCGTGATTGGACTGGTGTTCATTGGTTCCTCGGCGCCGGGTGCCACGGCAGTGTTCTTCTTCTCCGATCCCATGATGGGTGTCTTGGCCATAGTCAATCTCCTGGCGATCATCATGTTGTTTCCCATCGGCATGAGAGTGCTGGATGACTACAGGAATCAGCTACAGCAAGGCATCGAGCATCCGGTATTCGATCCCGCGAAATTTCCGGATCTGGATATCGACCCGGAAGCCTGGAAGCTGGATGCCGTTGACGTGGCGCCGAAGCGCTAGACAGGGCCTGGACCGAGCGGAGCGGTTTGCCGCAGCCGGGTACGGTTCCTGGTTGCGGTCCACCTGACGGGAAATCGTAATCTTACGGCAGCGCGTGCGGGATCCTGAACCTTTCGGTCCTCGCCATCGGAGGGAGACCATTGTTGGCCTGCGTCGCTGACCCGCGGCGAGGACCGTGAAACCGTATGGGAGGCAAGCCAGCGGTGAGCGCGAATCGGATTAAGCTGGTCTATACCGGAGGCACTCTTGGCATGGTCCGTTCGGAGCGCGGATTGACGCCATCGCCGAATCTGCGGCAACTGCTCGATGCCAAGATTCCGGAACTCGGTTCCGATCTGGTCCCGTCGTTCGATCTGATTACATTCGGTGACGCCGCCGACAGCGCCGATTTCGTGCCATGCACCTGGTATGAGCTGGCTGCCGTATTGCGCGAACAGACTTCAGCCGGCAACGGTTGCGTCGTCATCCAAGGTACCGACACCATGGCCTACACAGCGTCGGCACTGTCGTATCTTCTGGGTGATGTCCAGGTGCCGGTCATTCTCACGGGCTCGCAGCTTCCCCTGGGTGAGCTGCGCAGCGACGCGAAGACCAATCTCTTGACTGCGCTGGAGGTCGCTGAAGCGGGGCGCATACGCGAGGTCGCCGTATGCTTCGGCCACCGGGTGATGCGTGGCAATCGTGTTACCAAGATACGGAGCGAATCGTTTGACGCGTTCGTATCGCCGAATTTTCCTGATCTGGCCAGCGTTGGCACGGAGGTTCGCTACCGTGGTATCGACCCGCCACCCTTGCTACCTGACGGATTGGTATCCAAGGCTGCCTATCGCACAGTGAATATCATCGTGATGCCGGTCTATCCCGGGCTCGAGGAAGGCCTGCTCCGGTCGATCGCCAACCTGCGACCGGAAGGACTGATCCTTGAATGTTATGGCAGCGGGACATTTCCGGGGCATGATCGTAAGTTACTCGAAGCGCTGGCGGAAGTTTCGCGATCGGATACGGTAGTGGTCGCGCTGACTCAGTGTCTGACCGGCGGTGCGAGTCTCGAGCGCTATGCGACCGGCCGTGTTCTGGTGGATTACGGCGTGCTCAGTGGTATGGAGATGACCCGTGAAGCTGCCTACACGAAATTGCACTACTTGTCCGCACTCGGTCTGTCGAAGTCGCGGATCAGCGACTACATGGGGAGTAACTTGCGCGGCGAGATCGGGACCGCGAGGCACTGATACTTCGGTGAAGAAACCGGCGAGCGCCGGCCGGTTGCCGAACTGGCTAACCTGCCGCGCCAGGTTTCAGGGAGCCACGACCGGAAACCCATGGCGGTCGAAACGCCAATCGGCGAACGCAAAGGCATAGTCGCCAGCATCACCAGCCAGACGCCAGGCATTGTTCCGGCCGAAACCGATGACTTGGTGCATGGTGGCGAGATCCAGCAGCCACCCCGGCGTTCCCCGCACCAGGAACCAGGGCGCGCAGTGCCGGGTCGCGACCGGATAGCGGATGACCGCGCGTCTGCCGTCAGCGCTGAAGCGGGTCTCGCCGGAACAGGAGCGGTAGCTCTCGACCACCGTGTCCATCTGGGCCGGCGTCAGTGTCCAGCCGGCTGCCTGCCGACGGGTTTCCTCGGTGTACAGCGCCAGACCGGGATCGGACATGCGGGCCTGCATCGCTGCGAAGTAGGTTTCCAGGGTTTGTGCCGGGGTACTGCCGGGCTGGTATTGCGTACTGCTCGCGTGCCGCCGGGCTGTCGCTCCCGCTCTTGCTCGTGATCGCCGGGATCGGCCTCGGGATAGCGGAGGCGGTGGTCCCGGGCGCGCACTTCGTCGTCCTCGGGATCGCGCTGTTCGCCGCCGGGATGATCGGCCTGCTCGTGCCGGG
>JAWVZU010000244.1:0-6026 GCA_033722075.1 Lysobacterales bacterium | reverse complement strand
GCCGATCCGATCGGCCTGTACGCGGTTGATCCGGATTCAGTCAGCGGCAACCCGTATCAGGGACTGCTGCCCGACGGTGATTTCATTGCCGTCGATCTGCCGCTAGACCGGTTCCGCGTACTCGAATTTGGAGAGCAGATTGCCGACTTCACGGAGCGGGCCTTTGTCCCCGACGGGGTGTGCTCGGCGTTCGACCGACCCTGACGGGAGCACCGCCTGGCCTGCTATCATCGTCGCATGAGCGAGGAGAAAGACCGATCCGACGAGGACTGGCGCAACCGGCGTCAGTTCATCGATCGCCGCCAGAAACAGCTGCCCATTCTGCGCGAGGACGAGCGCCGCAAGGGGGATCGGCGCCGCGGACAGGACAAGCCTGATCCCGAGGAGGATCCAGAACAGTCCTGACTGGTCGATTTCTGACCTGATCTTAACGTTTTCAGCCGGTATACTGCGTCGTTTTCGGGTTACGGGTACCTCCTCATGCGCAAGATTCTCATTTTGCTCTGCGGCGTTCTTGTCAGCGCCACCTTGTCCGCACAGAAGTTGACGCCCACCTACCAGCAGCTCCTTTCCTATCCTCACGACCTGAAGCCGGCGGAGAGCTACGACGACTCGATCAGCACGATTGAAACATTGCTGGGTTTCCCCGTCGGGCAGCGCATGGCTCACCCGGATGAGATCTACCGCAGCTTCCAGACCTGGGCGGAGGAAAGCGATCGGGCGAAGCTCTTCGAATATGCACGCAGCCACGAGGACCGGCCGCTGATCTACCTGGTCATTACCTCGCCAGACAACCACGCGCGCATGGAAGCGATCGAGGAGAATCTCCGGCGCCTCGGCGACCCGCGCGGCGTCGGTTCGGAAGCACTGGACGAGGCGCTCGCCGAGACTCCGCCGATCGCCTGGATGGCCTATTCGATCCACGGCAACGAGACTTCGGGCGCCGATGCGGCGCTGGCGGTGGCCTACCACCTGCTCGCAGCGGAAGATCCGTCGGTCGCGCAAATGCTCGACGAGATCGTGGTGATGATCGATCCCTACATGAACCCGGACGGTCGCAACCGTACCGCGCACCAGACGCAGCAGGCGCGGGGCAAGGTACCCAATCTCGACGACCAGTCCCTTTTCCATGAGGGGTACTGGCCCTACGGCCGGACCAACCACTACTTCTTCGACCTCAACCGGGATTTCATCTACGGGATCCACCCGGAGACCCGCGGCCGGGTTCGGGCCATCAACCGCTGGCGACCGATGCTGATCGTGGACGCGCACGAGCAGGGATCGCAGGAAAACTACCTCTTCGGACCGCCCCGGGAGCCGGTGAATCGCCATGTCCCGGAGCGCCAGAAGCGCTGGTCCGAGGTGTTCTCAAGCGACCAGGCGGCGGCTTTCGATGCCTACGAGTGGCCTTTCTACACCGGGGAATGGTTCGAGAATCTCTACCCCGGTTACTCGTCCTACGCGGAGTTTCGGGGCGCCGTGCACATCCTCTACGAGCAGCCCAACATCATCGAAGACGGTGTGATGCGCCCTGAAGGCCGGGTCGAAACCTACACGGAAGCGGTCCACCATCAATTCACCAGCAGCCTGGCCAACCTGGAGAGTCTCCGCAAGTACGGCCGCAAGATGCTCGCGGAGTTCGTCGAGGACCGGCAGCGTGTCCTGTCGTCCAGCGGGCCTTACAGCGATCGGACCTTCGCTGTGCTGCCAACGGCCAACCACTCGCGCATGGCCGCGCTGATCGACATGCTCGAGCTGCAGGACATCGAGGTTTATCAGGCAACCGACGAAATCAGTGTGCGCGGCGCGTTGAACCAGCTCGGGCAGACCGAGCGCCGGACCTTGCCCGCCGGCACCGTTTTGATTCCAAACCGGCAGCCCGAAGGGCGGCTCCTGGCGACGATGCTCGAGTTCGATGCCGAGATCCTGCCCGAGGTCATCCGCGAAGAGCGCGAGCGCATCCTCCGGAACGAGAGTTCGCTGATGTATGACACCACCGCCTGGAACCTGACCATGATGCTCGGTCTTCCGGCCTTGACCCTGGATGGGGATCTCCCGACAGACGTGAAACGTTATGAGCGGCCGACGGTCGAAGAGGCCGCCGGCGCAGGCGAGGCGATCGCCCATGCGGTCGACGGGCGGGATGATGCGTCCGTGGCCTTTGCTGCCCGCCTGATGCACCAGGGCGTGGAAGTCCGCATCGTGGACAAGGACACGCGCCTTGGTGAAGCCGAGCTCAAGCGCGGTGCGGTGATCATCAGCAATATCGACAACCGGCATTTTGCCGGCGACCTGAACGCGACGATCCGCAGCACAGCCGAGGAACTGGAACTGACCGTCATGCCGGTCCGCAAAGGGCAGGGCGAGGGTGATCTTCCGGACATCGGCGGGGAGCACTTCCGGCTGCTGGAGCGGCCGCGGATCGCGATGCTCAGCCGCGGTCTTCACAGCCCCTATGACGTCGGATCCATGTGGCATGCGCTGGATCATCGTCTGCGGGTGCCCGTTTCGCTGCTGGATGCCAACCTCGCGGTCGGCGCAGACCTGCGGCGCTACAACGTACTGATCCTGCCGTCACGCTGGCTCGGAGAGTTGCCCGAGTCGCTGGCTGGGGAGATCGAGACCTGGGTCGAGCAGGGCGGGACGCTGATCGCGGTGGGCTCGGCCGCCGGTGACCTCGCCGAGGAAAAGTCGAAACTCAGCACAGTGCGGCGCCTGCCCGATGTCCTCGGTGAGCTCGAGCGTTATCAGACGGGCCTCTACCGGGAGTGGTGGGCGGCCGCAGGGCAGGTGCCGGGTGCCGAGGACCTGTGGGCGAATACGGTTCCCGAGGTGAGCTACCCCTGGGACAATGGGCGCGACGAAGAACCCAAGCTCCCGGACGAGAACGCGCTGAAGCGGCGGGATGAGTGGCAGTCCCTGTTCATGCCGCAGGGGGCATTCGTCGCCGGCCGGGTCGATCAACATCACTGGCTGACCTTTGGCGTGGAGCCGGTGCTACCGACGCTGGTGGCTGACATTCCGGTCCTCATGGCGGCACCACCGATCGAGACGGCCGTCCGCCTGGGCGTGCTCGGGGATGGCGACGGCAGCGCGGCTCGCTATGTCGGCTGGGCGCGATTGCCCGAGGGGCGCACGCTGCACCTGCGGATGAGCGGACTGGTCTGGCCCGAAGCCACCCACCGCCTGGCCAATGCGGCCTGGCTCACCCGTGAGCGCTCAGGCAAGGGGCAGGTCATCCTCTTCGCCTCTTCGCCGACCTTCCGCGGGGCGACCCTGGGCATGCAGCGCCTGTTCTTCAATGCGGTGATCTATGGGCCCGGGTTGGGAACATCCGCGCTGATCGAATTGTAGGGGTCAGGAAGCCGGTCGGCTCAACCCCAGCGGGTCGCCGTCGGCCAGCTTCCCGACACTGACGCCGGCGTAGCGGCGAGCGTCCTTGGCGAGGTGTGGCAGGTCGTAGTAGCCGCAGGCGAGAGCGGTCTCGGTGAGATCACGGCCTTCCTCGCGAATCATGCGGTAGGCCCGCCGAAAGCGCAGGATGTTGGCATATCGTTTCGGCGACAGGCCGACCACCCGGCGCATGTCGCGCAGCAGCTGGCGGGAGGAAAAGGGGAAATCCGATCGGAGCTGGTCCACGTTCCCCTGTTTCAGGCAGTGTGCGGCAGCACGCTCGAGGTGGCTTCGGCTCCGGCCCGTGGGCGCCTGTTTTCGGAAGCGCTCGATGATCAGCGGCTGGACCGCATTGATCAACTGTTCGAAGGGTATCTCCGGGCCCAGGCGGTCGGCCAGCGCGCGCTCCAGGTTCGGGTCGAAATCCGCCAGGGCCGCACTGGTTTCAGCCAGTCCATCGGCGGGCTCGGACAGAAACAGATCATGCCGCCAGGGCCACAGGCGGATCCCGAAGGCGCGCACACCCGGCGGAAAGAGCACTTGCATGGCCCCGTGCAGCTGCCCGTGCAGCAGCCCGAAAGGCTGTGAGCGAAGGCCGTTGCCGGGGCGATTGCCAAGCTGCAGGATCAGTTCTGGGCGGGTGTCCGGAATGATCGTCTGACACACGACGCCTGGACCGGCATGATCCAGAAGCCAGAAGCGATCGACCACCGCACGAACCGGGTCGGAGGGGATATATTCGCGGTAATTCAACGGCGTCTCGTCGCGAATTTACAAGACCGGGCGGATTCCCGCGGCTAGCATAGCATTCGACAGGATGCCCGGAGGAGCTGCCGAATGTCACCCTTGTTTGGAGTCTTGACGCTTGTGATGACCGCCGAGGCGGCGGAATTGCCGGCCTGGATGATCGGCTGCTGGAGCGATGGTGCGGATGAAGACCTGACCGTTGAAGCCTGGGCACAAGCGGATGGGAACCACCTTTTCGGGCTGAACTTCAGAAGCTCTGCCGATGGGGTCGCGTTCGAGTATCTGCGAATCGAGCTCACCGCCGGCACGCCCGAGTATGTGGCCCAGCCGGGCGGTCAACCGCCGACCCGATTTCCCTTGCTCCAGGCGAGCCAGGGCTACGCGCTGTTCGCCAATGATGCGCACGACTATCCGCAGCGGATCGGATACCGGCGCATCGGCGACGAGATGGAGGTCTGGATCAGTCTGGCCGACGGGTCCCGGCGCTTCGCCTGGGACTGGTCGAGAACCGACTGCCGTGAAGTCTTTTCGGACTGACCGGTCGGAGCAGCAGCTACTTGTTCATCCGGTTGTCGACCAGGTCGCCGACCACTTCCGGATCGGCCAACGTCGACGTGTCGCCCAGGTTCTCGTGATCGTTGGCGGCGATCTTGCGCAGGATCCGGCGCATGATCTTGCCGGAGCGCGTCTTGGGCAGGCCCGGCGCCCACTGGATCAGGTCTGGCGAGGCAATCGGTCCGATCTCCTTGCGCACCCACTGGCGCAGTTCCTGGCGCAGCTCCTCGCTGGGATTGCGCCCGCTGACCAGGGTGACGTAGACGTAGATGCCCTGGCCCTTGACGTCGTGAGGGTAGCCGACGACCGCTGCCTCCGCGACGGCCGGGTGAGCCACCAGCGCGCTCTCGACCTCGGCGGTTCCCATGCGATGGCCGGAAACGTTGAGCACGTCATCGACCCGACCGGTGATCCAGTAGTAACCGTCCGCATCGCGGCGCGCGCCGTCCCCGGTGAAATAGCGCCCCGGGAAGGTCGAGAAATAGGTGTCGATGAACCGCTGGTGATCACCGTAAACGGTGCGCATCTGGCCGGGCCAGGAGTCGGTGATCACCAGGTTGCCCTCGGTCTCGCCCTCGAGCACATTGCCGTCGCCGTCGACGATGGCGGGCTGGATGCCGAAGAAAGGCTTGCTGGCCGATCCCGGCTTGAGGTCATGGGCGCCGGCCAGCGGCGTGATCAGGATGCCCCCGGTTTCGGTCTGCCACCAGGTGTCGACGATCGGGCAACGACCGTCGCCGACAACGTTGTAGTACCACTCCCACGCTTCCGGATTGATCGGCTCGCCGACGCTTCCGAGAATTCGCAGGGATTTCCGCGAGGTCTTCTTGACCGGTTCCTCGCCCTGGCGCATGAGGGCCCGGATGGCCGTCGGGGCGGTATAGAGGATGTCGACGTCATGCTTGTCGCAGACCTGCCAGAAGCGGCTGTGATCCGGATAATTCGGCACACCCTCGAACATCAGCGTGGTTGCGCCGTTGGCCAGCGGACCGTACACGATGTAGCTGTGGCCGGTGATCCAGCCGACGTCGGCGGTGCACCAGTAGATGTCCCCCGGGTGGTAGTCGAAGACGACCTCGTGGGTGAGCGACGCGTACACCAGGTAGCCGCCGGAGGTATGCAGCACGCCCTTGGGCTTGCCGGTTGAACCGCTGGTATAGAGGATGAACAAGGGGTCTTCGGCGTTCATTTCGACCGCCGGACACTCGGTGCTTACGAAATTGGCGCGCTCGTGGTACCAGTGATCGCGGTCCTCGTCCCAGCCGACATGGTTCCCCGTGTTGCGGATGACCAGCACGTGCTCGAGGTAGTCCGCCACGCCCGGCTTCTCT
>JAWVZU010000243.1:0-6105 GCA_033722075.1 Lysobacterales bacterium | reverse complement strand
TCGGTCGTAGTGGTTGCGCGACCAGTCGAACGCGTCGGCGGCCCAGAAGCCCAGCGGTACCCGGGCGTAGGTGTAATGCCCACCCACGATGAGAATCAGGGCGTGGACGCCCAGCAGCACATAGAGCAGCGTCGTCAGCGGAAACCGGCGCCCCGTGAGCAGCAGCAAGGGGACGCCGATCAGCACCGGCGCCACCTCGAGAAACCAGGTCAGGCGATCGTAGGGACCGACCGCTGACCAGGCCAGCGCCGCGGCCACGACCACCAGCATGACCCACGGCGCTTTCACGGGTGTCTCACCGCTCGGGCACCGTACCAGGCGTCCACGGAGCTTCCCCGGCCAACGCCTCCTGGAACGCGTCGATCTCCCCGGCCGATTCGGCCAGGTCCTCCAGCACCGTATCAAGCTGTTGCCGGGCAATATCGAGTGACTCGCGCTGGTTGTCGGTGATTGCCGCCAGGGCATTCCAGTGCGCCCATCCGAAGCGACCAACCCGCCCGGCCAGAGACAGCGGCGTGGGTTCGTTTGCCCCGGAAACCGCCTGGTCGCCGTTCAGTGCGAGATCGACCTCATCGAGGGCGTTCTCGATGGCAGCCAGGCGCCGGTGCTCCGCTGCGGACGCGCTGGGCGTATCGCGCAGCGCCACCTTCAGGTGAGCAACCCGATTCTGTTGCTCGGCGAGGCTGCGCCGGGCGCCCTCGACTGCCCGCATGACGTCCGCGGCGGCCGCCAGCTCCTCGGCAAAGGCATCCAGCGAATCGGGCCGGAACTGGCCGCGGTCCAGCTCCTTGACCGTGAACGACTGGGGTTCACCCAGCTCGGCAAACTGATCACCGCTGCGCCTGACCATCTGCACCTGGTAGGTTCCGGGCGCGACCAGCGGACCGGCAGGCGGTTCGTCCCAGGGCGCCGTCGGCCCGGCGCTTTCGAGACTGACCGGGTCCGGGGGCGTCCGCCGCAGGTCCCAGGCGGTGCGGTGGAAACCGGCCTTGGTCTCGCCCTTGACCCGCCGCACCACGGCACCATCCGAATCGGTGACCACGAACCATATTTCCGGCGCATCCTGCCGCTGCTCGGCACGCAGGTCCTCCCAGGTCGGGTACGGGTTGTCCTCGCCCGACTTCAGGCGCTCTCGCTCTGTCTCGCGGCGCGCATCTTTCAAGGACTTGTAGCCGTCACGCAGGTAGTAGGTAAAGACCGCGCCATAGGGCGGATTGGGCGCCGTGAAATAGGTGACACCCTGGAATCCCTTGGTGCCGTAACCCCACACGTCAGCCTCGACGTAAAGCCACGGATCCCGCACCTGAAACAAGGTCGCTTCCCGGTCGCCGAGGTCGGCATGAGCCGTCCGCAGCGCGCGGTAGTCGTCGAGGATTCGAATGCCGCGCCCGAAGGTGCCGATGACGAGATCGTTCTCCCGGCGCTGGATCTCCAGGTCACGCACGGCGATCGTCGGCATGCCGCCGGTCAGCTCGATCCAGTTCCGGCCGCCATTCTGCGTGAAGAAGACCCCGAACTCCGTTCCCACGAACAGCAGGTTCGGATCGTCGTGGTCCTGCACGATGGTGTGGGCGCTGCCCCGCTCCGGCAGATCGCTGCTGATGCTGCGCCACTTCCGGCCCCGGTCGTCGCTCCTGAAGACATAGGGCCTGAAGTCGCCCCGCTTGTGATTGTCGAAGGTTGCGAACACCACGTTCACGTCGTGCAGCGAAGCCTCGACGTCGGACACGTAGCTCATGTCCGGCACATCGCCAAACCCGTCGTGGCGTTGCCAGCTCTCTCCGCCGTCTTCGCTGACCTGGATCAGGCCATCGTCGGTGCCGACGTAGAGAAGGCCCTCTTCCAGCGGGCTCTCGGAAAGCGAGATTATGCTGCCGTAAATCGAGGTCGAGTCGTTCTTTGCGACCCCGTCGACGCTCCAGACCCCTCCCAAGACCTCCATCTCGTTGCGATCCAGCCCCCGGGTCAGGTCCGGACAGACCACTCGCCACCGGTTGCCCCCGTCATCGCTGCGCAGCACTTTCTCCCCGGCGAAATAGACCCGCTTCGGGTCGTGCGGGCTGATGATGAATGCCGAATTCCAGTTCCACTTGTAGTCGTTGACTCCCGCCGGCGGCATCGGGGTGATCAGCACCCGCTCCCGACTTTGCCGATCGTAACGGGCCAGCATGCCGTACTGGAGCTGGGAATAGACCGTGTCCGGGTTGGTCGGATCGATCTGGGTCTTGAAGCCGTCCCCGCCTAGGGTGATGACCCAGTCGTGGTTGGCGATACCGTAGTTGAAGGTCGTGCGGGACGGTGCGCCGAGACTGGAATTGTCCTGGGTGCCACCGTAGACGTTGTAGAAGGGCTCGTCGTTGTCCGGCGTCGCTCGGTAGAACTGCGTGATCGGCAGGTTGCGCACGTGCCGCCAGTTGGCCCCGCGATCCCAGGATTCGTAGATTCCGCCATCGTTGCCGGCGATGAGGTGGTCGGTGTCGTCGGGGTCGATCCACAGCGCGTGTTCGTCGACGTGCTTGTGCTCGTAGCCCACCCGGGACCAGTTCTTGCCGCCGTCTTCGCTCACGTGCATGAACGTGTCCATGGAATAGACGCGATCCGGGTTGTGCGGGTCGACCACCAGCTCGTTGTAATACTGCGGGCTGCCGGCCACGTAGTCCGAGCGTTTCTCCCAGGTCACGCCGAAGTCGGTGGACCGGTAGGTGCCCTGGTGCTCGTCTTCCGTCTCGACGAGGGCGTAAACCGTGTCCGGCTTGGATGGCGCATAGGCCAGGCCGATCCGCCCCATCTCGTGGGGCGGCAGTCCGCTGGTGATCTCCTGCCAGTTCTGCCCCCCATCGGTGGACCGATGGACGCCGCTGCCGGGCCCGCCGTTGATCAGCGTCCACACGTGACGCCGGCGCTGGTAGGTGGATACGAGGAGCGTGTCGGGGTGCTCCGGGTGGATCAGCACCTCGTTCGCCCCGGTGTGCTCGTCGACATGGAGCACTCGTTCCCAGTTCTTCCCGCCGTCCCGCGACTTGTACAGGCCCCGGTCGCCCCCGGCGCGCCACAGCGGCCCCTGGGCCGCGACGTACACGACATCGGAGTCTCGCGGATCGATGGCAATCATGCCGATGTGCTCGGATTCCTCGAGCCCGACGTTCTCCCAGCTCTTGCCGCCGTCCAGGGACTTGTAGACACCATCCCCGTAAGCCACAGAGCGCTGACTGTTGTTCTCTCCGGTGCCGACCCAGACCACGTTCGGATTGCGCGGATCCAGCTCCACCACGCCGATCGAATAGGAGTCCTCGCCGTCGAAGATCGGATCCCAGGTGATTCCGGCGTTGACCGTCTTCCACAGGCCACCCGACGCCGTCGCCGCGTAATAGACCCGGTACTGCCCCGGCACAAAAGCGAAGTCGGTGATTCGCCCGGAGGTGACGGCCGGACCGATATCCCGGATTGTCAAACCGGCATAGGTCTTGGCAGGATCGGCTTCGTCGGCCGCTCCCACTGCAACGGACAGCAGACAGGCAACCACAAGAAGCGGAACTCGTCGTATCATCATCGGAACCCCTAGAAGTCAGTGGCCAGAGCATACCGTATTCGGATCGGACCCAGCGATTGATTGACGACAGACCCATTGCCCACACCGCCGCTGAGACGATCTATGCCGGATTCGAGCGCTACAACGCGGCTTTTCGGGAGATCACTGCAAGTTCCCGGCGCCGCTTCGAAACCCGCGACTGGCACGGCGCGCGGCACGATGCGATCGCCCGGATCGACCTCTACGACCAGGACATCGCCCAGTGCATCGCCGATCTGCAGGCACTCCTCGGCGACGCCCTCAAGGACACGACCGTCTGGTCAGCGGCGAAGAAGCGCTATGCGGAAATGCTCGGCGAGGCCATCGACCGCGAACTGTTCAAGACCTATTTCAACTCCCTGAGCCGGCGGATCTTCGGAACCGTCGGCGTCAACCCGGACATCGAGTTCGTCGCCGTGGACCTCGGGCCCGTCGACCATGTGCACCAGCAGGTCAGCATCAACCGCTATCCCTTCGACGGTGCGCTGGGCGCCACCTGCCGACGCCTCCTCGAGGACTACTCGGTCAATGCGCCTTGGCAGGATCTCGGGGACTGCGCCGCCTACGTGCACCAGGAGCTGCGCCGACAGTTGGCGGCTCACGGCGGGACCGGCGCCATCGAACACTTCGAACTGGTCGAACCCCTGTTCTTCAGACACACCCGGGCCTTCATCGTCGGCCGGATCGAACTGGTCGAGGGCCAGGTGCCGCTGATGATCGCGCTGGTTCACACGGAAGCCGGCGTGGCGGTGGATCGGGTGCTGACCTCGCCGGACGCCGCGAGCATCCTGTTCAGCTACTCCCGGTCCTATTTTCACGCCGATCTGGAGACGGTCGGCGACACGGTCGTCTTCCTGCGCAAGATCCTCCCCAGCAAGCCGATCGAGGAAATCTACGCGGCCCTGGGGCGGGCCAAACAGGGCAAGACCGAGCGTTATCGGGGGCTCTACCGCCACCTGAACCGCAGCCACGATCGGTTCGTCACCGCGCCGGGCGCCAAGGGCATGGTCATGGCGGTGTTCACGCTCCGCGACTACGACGTGGTGTTCAAGGTAATCCGCGATCATTTTGCCCACCCCAAGACGGTGACCCACCAGGACGTGCTGGACAACTACCGGATGGTCTTCAATCACAACCGGGCCGGCCGGCTGGTCGATGCGCAGGAGTTCAAGAACCTCATCTTCGACCGTCGTCGCTTCGATCCGGAGGTGCTCGAGGAACTGGTCAGCGAGTGTGCGAACAGCGTCAGCAGAGACGGGAACCAGCTGATCATCCATCACCTGTATATCGAACGGCAGCTCCGCCCGCTGAACCTGTACCTGCGGGACATCGACGAATGGGAGACACGGCGGGTGGCCATCGACTACGGCAATGCCATCAAGGACCTGGCCCGAACCGACATCTTCACCGGCGACATGCTGCTGAAGAATTTCGGCGTGTCGCGCCACGGGCGGGTGATCTTCTACGACTACGACGAACTGTGCCGGGTGACCGAATGCCGCTTCCGGCGGATGCCCAAGCCACGCTACGCAGAAGAGGAGCTCAGCAGCGAGATCTGGTTCGAAGTTGCGCCGGAAGACGTGTTCCCGGAACAATTCCTGTCGTTCTTCGGGCTCACCGGCCTGGCGCTGGAGGTCTTCCGGAAGCACCACTCGGACCTGTTGACCCCGCGCTTCTGGAAGGAAACACAGCGCCGGCTGCGAGCCGGAGAGATCGTCGATGTACCGCCCTACGTCGGCGGTCGCTATCCATGACCATCGACCCAAGCAACCGCAAAAAGTGCAACTATAATAGGAGCGCTCGCGAAATGGGCGCGGGTTTCGCTATGCTTGCCCGCCTCCAGCTTTGAATCTCAAGGGAGAAACAACATGACCAAACGGTTTGGAATCGGACTGTTCGGGGCACTTTCGCTGCTGATTACCAGCGTTGCCTCGGCGGCCTCCTACACGGTGGAGGACTTTTTCAAGGATCCACAGTACACCCAGGTAAGCGTCTCGCCAAACGGCAAGTACCTGGCCGCCGTCGCCCCCGCCAAGGGGCGTCAGAACCTCGCAATCATCAATCTCAAGGACCGCAGCAAGTCCAAGTTCATCACCGGTCTCGAGGACCAGGACATCGCCTGGTACACCTGGGCCGAGAACAACGACCGTCTGCTGTTCGGCATCAACGCCGACGGCGCCGAGGCCATCGCCATCTACGCCGTCGACCGCACCGGCGGCCGGATCAAGACCCTGATCGATCCCCTGGCCGACTGGTTGGACGGGTCCACCAGCCAGCTGCCCTCGCCGAATATCCTGGACGTGCTGAAGGACGACCCCAAGCACATCCTGGTGTCCTATGACGAGCGCAAGGTCGGTTCTCCCGACGTGTATCAGGTCAACGTCCACAACGGCGGGATGAAGATGGTCGAGCGCAACCCGGGCACCGTCGCCGGCTGGATCACCGACCACGACGGCAAGATCCGCGGCGCATTCACCCAGGACAAGCTCTATAACGAGGTCTGGTATCGCGATTCGGAAGAGGACGAATGGCAGACC
>JAWVZU010000242.1:0-6112 GCA_033722075.1 Lysobacterales bacterium | reverse complement strand
AGTACGACATCTCCGACCCGCACAATCCGAAATGGACCGGCCAGGTCTGGATGGGCGGCCTGCTGGGACGCGCGCCCGAGGTCAACGGGGTCAAGGTCACCGGCGGCCCGCAGATGATCCAGCTTTCGCTGGACGGCAAACGCCTGTATGTCACGACCTCGCTGTTCTCGACCTGGGACAATCAGTTCTATCCCGAGATTCGCACCAACGGTGGCTGCATGCTGATGATCAACTGCGACACCGAGAACGGCGGCATGGAAATCGATCCGGACTTCGTGGTCGATTTCGGCAAGGAACCCAACGGTCCCTCGCGTTGCCACGAAACCCGCTACCCGGGCGGCGATTGCACGAGCGACATCTGGATATGATGCACACGATCACCATCGCGAACCGCGGGGGCGCGACCTACCGGGTCGATTCGCGCATCCCCCTGCTGGATTCACTGCGCCAACAGGGCGTCGACCTGCCCTACGGCTGCCGCTACGGCGGCTGCATCACCTGCGCCGCGAAACTGATCCGCGGCCAGGTGGACCAGAAGGCGCAGGTCGCGCTCAACAATCGGCAGATCAACGACGGCTATGTGGTGCTCTGCGTCGCGCGGCCGGATTCGGACTGCACGCTCGAGATCGGCGTGGAGAGCCACGACAGGCTGTACCGCAACCCGTTCCTCGATCCGCTCGCGGATCACGAACTGAAGGCCGACATCGCCACGCCGCGGGAGAAGGAAGAATGACACACATGAACCACGACGAGCCCTACTCCGAGGCGTACCTGCAGGGCATCCTCAAGTCGGTCAAGACCATCGCCATGGTCGGCGCCAGCCCGGACAAGACCAAGTTCAGCTACGGCGTGCTGCGGGTCCTGAGCGAGACCGGCTACGACATGATCCCAGTGAACCCGCGCCCCGGCCTGGAGGAGATCCGCGGGCTCAAGGTGTATCCCTCGCTGAAATCCATCGACCGCCCGGTCGACATGGTGCAGGTGTTCCGGTCACCGGACGAACTCCCGGGCATCGCCGAGGAGGCGGTGGCGATCGGCGCCAAGGTGCTCTGGGGCCAGCTCGGGGTGCGCAACGACGAGGCAGCCCGCATCGCCGAGGACGGCGGATTGAAGGTGGTGATGGACCGCTGCCCGAAGATCGAGCTATTCCGCCCGTTCTGGAAGCCGAAGCTGCACCTAGGGATCTGACCGTGGCACGGAACATCACTAAGGGTGTGGAGCAACTGCTGGCCGAGACCAACGCGCAGATCACGACCATTCCCGTCGATGAAGCGCTGGCCCAGGGCGATCACAATATTCCTCGTAATTATCTGAAATTCAATTAATTTTTTACGATTTCCAACTCGTCGCACCTCCCCGCCACCAGTCCGAGGTGATCGAGATTCTGGCTGGTGTAGTGAACCGCCCCGGGAATCCCGGGGCGGTTCATTGCCCATTTTGAGATAGGCTTACTGACTCCAAGCGCTATACCGTCGCGCGTGAATAAGCAAATATGGTTCATCCGGAATTCGGGTGGGCGTGTTCAGCCTGGCACCGGCACGGCATCGTGCGCCTCGATGTGTTCGGTTCGGCCATGCGTGACGGCGACTTCGACCCGGCCCGTAGTGACGCCGACTTCCTGGTCACCTTCGCGCCCTCGACCCGCGACGACCTCGCCGCCTTCGTGGATTTCAAGGAGGCACTGGAAGCGTTGCTCGGACGCCGGGTCGATCTGGTGGAGCGCGACGCCATCACGGCCAGCCGCAACTACATCCGCCGCCGCCGCATCCTGGCCCAGGCCGAGACGGTTCATGGCTGAGACCATACCCGAACGCGACGCGGCACTGCTGCTCGACAGGGTGATGGCCGCGCGGGATGCGCTGAGCTTCGTCGAGGGGCTGGACGAGACCGGCTTTCGTTCCAGCCGTCTGCACCAGAATGCCGTGATCCGCTCGCTGGAAGTGATCGGCGAGGCGGCCGGCAGGGTTTCGTCCGCCACCCAGACGGCGCACCCCGAGATTCCGTGGCGGGAGATCACCGGCATGCGCCACCGGCTGATCCACGGTTATGCCGAGGTGCGCCTCGATCTCGTCTGGACGCTCGTGCAGTCACGTCTCGGGTCGTTGTTCACGGCGCTGACACCGCTGATTCCGAACGAGGATACGCCTAAGTCGTGAAAGCCGAGCGCCTGCTGTAGCTGGACGGCTGGTCGAACTACAGTATGGTCCCGCGCCACGCTCACCTCGGCGGTCAGCACCTGCAGGCCGCTGCCGAGGCGATTACTGTCCCAAATTTGCCCCAGGCACAAAAAAGGGCCTCCGCGTGATCACGCTGGAGGCCCCGCTGTGTCTGGCTCCCCGGGACGGGCTCGAACCGCCGACCCGCTGGTTAACAGATCGGCAGCCAAATTCTAGGTAATTGTATTCGTTCATATTTAATCCGGGCGCCCGTTGCAAGTAGCCCCTACCCTGCACCACCGTGCATAACTCGCTCCCGCAAAAATCCCGATGGTATCGAAAGGGTAGTCCGCAACTTTTGACGACGCCGGGTGGTCCCAAATTTAGCAGCGATCGCTAGCGATTCAGTTTGACTGCAGCAGAATGACCCATCGGCCCGGTTCGGGTATGCCGATTTCTGCCCGTCCAGCCGCCACTCCCGCCTTGACGTCGGCGATCTCGTCGATGACGCCGCCGTCCCAGGGCACGCCCTCGAACCGGCTGGGCTGATCCAGACAGGCCAGCTGCACCACCAAGCCGTTGTCCAGGGTGATCTGCAGCTCCGATTCCGACGGCCGCTTGCGGCAGATCGAGGCGAAGCACAGCAGCTTCATGTCGTTCCAGTAGATGCGCTTGACCTGACCATGGGTCGGCGCGCCGATGAAGTACAGCCCGGGCTGGCGCATCGCGGCCTTGGCCACGAACCGCTTGGCCCGCTCGGTCTTGCCGGAACGACGCCCGGCCGGCACCACCTTGAATCGCACCCGATCCCGGACCAGGGCGACCTGTTGCGGGATGTCGCGCAGCGGATATCAGCGCGCCAGTTCGCGCTACTGCTGCGGCGTCAACGGCGGGGAAAGCGCCATCAGCTCCGCCAGTGCTTCCAGCAGCTTCTCGGCCGCGCTCGGCTCACTGGGCTGTTCCACCGCGGACGCGGGTCTGCCGAAGGCCCAGTACAGGATTTCGCGGCAGGCGGCTACCCGCGCGGCGGCGGGCGCGTCGGGATCAGCCATGATTCCGGCCAGGGCCTCGAGCGCATCCGGTCCGTAGGGCGCGGCAAGCTGCTTGATGTCCGGGGCTGTCTTGTTCCGGGTGCCCTTCTTTCGTCCTCCCGTCTTCGCTAGCCCCGTGGGTTTTCCAGCAGGCATTCAGGGGGTGCCCCGGCAAGTGGTGTAAATCCGGATTTCCGTTTTTCCCGACTCAGGCGGCCTGCTTCGTTTTCGGCCCAGGGAAACATCGCCCTGAGGGAAACATCGCCCTGGAGGTGAACGCGGGGCCGTTGTCACAGGCGATGGTTTTGGCCGAGGTGCGCGACGGCAGATCATCCCCGGCACGATCGAGCGTTTCGATCCGGTGGCCGCCGGTCTGGTCCGCTGCGGCGATTGCCCGCACTGGCCAGGGGCAGGTACATGCCAGGGGCCGCCCCCTACCAGAAGATGCTCGAGCCAGCACGTTCGCCTGATCATCTATCGGGTCAGTCAGGTGCCAGGTCGGGATACGGCTACTTGCTGTTTTGTTGATCCAGATCAAGGTAATCGCTCGATCAAACCCCAAATATTAGGATAATTTTTATTAAAATATCTTGTATATACTTAATTAAAATACAACTGATGATTGATCCAATCTCCTGAACCACCCCCGGAGATACAGCGATGCGCCCGTCAAACCGACGCCGTTACTCCCCGATCGTGACCCTGTTGCTGGGTGCGCTGCAGTTTCACCTGGCATCGCCAGTCATGGCCCAGCCCGTACCCGGTCTGTCAGACGTCGAACAACTCGGCAAGTCGATCTTCTTCGACCCGCGACTGTCGCTCAACGGCAACCAATCCTGCGCCGCTTGCCATGACCCCGACTGGGGCTGGACCGGACCGGATTCGAACACCAACGCACTGGGCTCGGTTTACGAGGGGTCGATCGCGGGCCGTTTCGGTAATCGCAAGCCGCCGAGTTCGGCTTATGCGACCTTCAGCCCGATTTTCCATCTCGATGCTGCAGGACCCCAGGCCAAGAATCCCAGCTTCGTCGGTGGCAACTTCTGGGACGGGCGGGCGACCGGCGAGAAGCTCGGCAACCCGGCCGCCGATCAGGCTCAGGGACCGTTTCTCAATCCGGTCGAGCAAGCCCTGCCTGACAGTGCCTGCGTGATCTACCGGATCTGCGATCCGGATGACAGCTATCCCGTCACCCTGACCGAGGTCGCAGGTCCTGAACTTTGCGCGATAGACTGGCCGGCGGATATCGAGACGAACTGCGCCACAGAAGGCGGGATCGTCGGGCTGGATCCCGAGGATCGCAGCCGGGTCGGCGAGGCCTACGACACGATCGCACTGGCTATCGCCATGTACGAAGCCTCACCCGAATCGAATGCATTTACCTCCAAGTTCGATTATGCCCAGCGGAGCATGGTGAAACTCACTGCGCAGGAGCGGTGGGGTCGGAACCTGTTCCTCGGCAAAGCCAAGTGCGCGCGTTGCCATACCATGAACCCCCGGCAAGGGGCATTGTTCACCGATTTCACCTACGACAACCTGGGCCTGCCCCGCAACCCCGACAATCCATGGTACGACATGCTCGCTTTCAACCCCTTGGGCCCAGACTGGATCGATTTGGGACTGGGAGGGTTCCTGGACTCAAGAATCGATTACCAGCATTACGCTGCCGAGAGTAACGGCAAACACAAGGTACCGACGCTGCGTAACGTGGACCGGCGCCCCTTCCCAGGTTCGGTCAAGGCTTTCGGGCACAATGGCTATTTCAAAACGCTCAAGCAGATCGTCCATTTCTACAACACGCGAGATATCAAGCCGATCTGTCCTGACCCGTTCACGCCGGTCGAAATGGCGATCATGGCCGACTGCTGGCCCGAGCCCGAAGTGGACGTGAACATCAATACCGAGGAATTGGGCGATCTGGGACTCTCGGAAGCGGAAGAAGATGCCATCGTGGCCTTTATGAAAACGCTATCTGATGGCTTCAACCCCTAGGTGTCGGGTCCCGGAGTCCAAATAGAGCACTGGGCTCGTCGCCATGGCGGCTATCCATGCGCCCAGGGCGGCTTCTGCCTGGGCGCAGGTGGTGGAGCCCCAGATACCGTAGAAGCGTTCCTTGTGCTCGCAGGCGGGCCGGCCGTTGCGGAGTTGTTCAACCCTTGAGCGCCAGGATGCGCCTGGCGCCGTTGAGCACGACAACCCCCGCGATGGTGCCGATAATCAGATCCGGATAATTGGATCCGGTCCACGCGACCAGTGCGCCGGCGGTGATGACGCCCACGTTGATCACCACGTCATTGGCCGAGAATATCCAGCTTGCCTTCATGTGCGCCCCGCCCTTTCGATGTTTTGCTATCAGCAGCAGGCAACTGGTATTGGCAATCAACGCGACGAATGCGACAACCATCATCATCAGCGATTCGGGTTCACTACCGAATACAAAGCGCCTCATCACCTCTGCGAGTACGCCAATAGCCAGTATCAGCTGGAGTACACCCGCCAGATGCGCGGCACGTACCTGCATTTTCACGCTATGCCCAACGGCGTAAAGGGCGAGCCCGTAGACCGCCGCATCGGCAAAATTGTCCAGGGACTCGCCAATCAGGCCGGTGGACTGGGCGATCAGACCGGCAGTCATTTCCACCACGAACAGAAGTGCATTGATGCCGAGCAACCAGCGCAGGGTCCCGGATTCTTGCTTAGCAGAAGCTGCCGAAAACTCGGCGGCCTTGATGGTCTCCGGATTTGCAGCGACGGTTTCCTGAAGCGAGGCGCCTAGCCCCAAGGTCTTCAGTTTCGAGGTGACGGGCTCGACCGCGCCGTCATGCACGACCTTCAACCGGCGGTTCGACAAGTCGAAGGACAGCGCCCGAATCTCCTCAAAGCCGTTCAGGGCTAGGCGAATCATTCGTTCTTCTGATGGACAGT
>JAWVZU010000241.1:0-6127 GCA_033722075.1 Lysobacterales bacterium | reverse complement strand
CGCCGCCGCACTTCCCTTCGCCGCACTTCCCTTCTTCGCCTTTATCGCCGCCGCACTTCCCTTCGCCGCACTTCCCTTCTTCGCCTTTGTCGCCGCCGCACTTGCCTTCGCCGCACTTGCCTTCTTCACCCTTGTCGCCGCCGGCCAGCATGTAGCCCGCGTCCATGTCACTAAGGTCGAAAGGATTCTCGGCCGCTGCTGCGGTACCGAGGGCGAAAGTGGAAACAAAAGCCGCGCCGACTGCAACAGACAGGGGCTTCATACAGATGTTCTTTGACTTGCTCGACATGAGTTACTCCTCCAATTTGCGGGTTATCCCGCTTTTGCTTGGCTCGATGGGATAGATCAACAGTGACCGCACCCCTCCCGAGCCATAACGATACTCAGCTTAATGCCAAATACAAGACTCTGCCGCAGCACGTGCGGCGAGCCATCGCTGAACACAGACCCGCGATCCAGGCGGGATATTTCAATACCCGGCAAAAATCGCATCAAACTGGCCGCGTCTTCATCGGTCCTTCAGGGTGTTCGGCCCAGGTACACGCCAAAACGTCGGTCCTTGACCAGCGTCTCGCACTCGCCGAAGCGCTGTTCGATGCGCCGCGGGTAGTCCAGGAACGCGTTGGCGACGACCACCAGCTGGCCGCCGGGCCTGAGAAAGTCGGGCGCGCATTCGATCAATTCTTGCGCGGCTTCGTAGTGGGTGCCGACGCCGCGATGAAACGGGGGGTTGGACAGGATGGCGTCGTAGGGTCCATCGATCTCGTCGAAGGCATCGGATGCGACCAGCCCGGCCGGCTCCAGGCCGTTAGCGGCGAGCGTCAGGCGGGTCGCCTCGATGGCCAGCGCGCTGTCATCGCTGAAGTGGACGCGCGGTTCGTCGCGGAGTGCGGCGAACAACCCGATGACGCCGCAGCCGCAGCCGAAGTCCAGGACATCCCCGGAGAGGGGCGGCAGATGCTCCAGGAGCATGCGAGTGGCGGGGTCGAGTTCCCCATGGCTGAACACCCCAGGCAACGAGCGCAGCTGCAACTGCATTCCGGAGACATCGACGCTCCAGGAGCGGACCCAGTCGCTCGGATCGATCGCCTTCGGAACCGGGTCCACCACTGCCCGAAACAGCGAGCAATGCCTCGCTGCGTCGACCTTCTCCCACTCCGGACAGACCTCGGCGATCAGCCGACCGGCTGATTTGGCCCCGGCCCGGTTCTCGCCGATCACCCACAGGACGCTCCCCGGTTTCAAGCACGCGGCGCTCATGCGGAGCAGCAGGCGAACCAGCTGCTTTTCCCGCGGCAAGAACACGACCGCCGCACCGAACCCGCTGTCGACAAGCCAGGGACCGAAGCGCAATTCGAAGCGCTCGTCGGGTACGCCTCGTTCACGGTAAGCGGAGCGACGCTGGTCGAAAAGCGTTCCGGAAGCGGTCGCCGGCAGCTCGCTCAAGAGGCGATCGACCGGTGGGTTCACCAGGAGCAGGCGCCGATCGGCCAGCTGCGCGGCATGGCGCATGAGCAGCTGGCTCATGGGGGCAAGCATCAGGCGACCAGTTCGGCGGTCAGGTCGTAGGCATCGCTATCGGTAACCCGAGCGCGGACAAGGGCACCGGGCGAGAGATGGGCGCCGTTTCCGATCCGAACCACCCCATCGATCTCGGGCGCATCCGCGGCGCTGCGCGCCACGGCGCCGTCGGCATCGACCGCGTCGACCAGCACTTCGATCTCGCGTCCTTTCTTCTCGGCGAGCTTTTCCGAACTGATGCGGCTCTGCAACTGCATGAAGCGATGCCAGCGTTCCTCCTTTACCGCATCCGGCACCGGATCGGGCAGGGCGTTGGCCCTGGCACCGTCGACCGGGGAATACTGGAAACAGCCGACCCGATCGAGGCGGGCCTCCTCGAGGAAGGTCAGGAGCGTTTCGAAGTCATCATCCGTCTCACCGGGAAAGCCGACGATGAAGGTGCTGCGGATGGTCAGGTCCGGGCAGGTTTCGCGCCAGCGACGGATGCGATCGAGCGTGTTCTCGGCATGGGCCGGGCGTTTCATGAGCTTGAGGATGCGCGGGCTGCCGTGCTGAAACGGAATGTCGAGATAGGGGAGGATCTTCCCCTCCGCCATCAGCGGCATGACGCTGTCGACGTGCGGGTAGGGATAGACATAGTGCAGACGGACCCAGACGCCGAGTTCGCCCAGTGCCTCGCAGAGGTCGGCGAAGCGGGTGCGGTAGGTTTGCCCACGAAAAGTGCCTTCCCGAAACTTGAGGTCGACGCCGTAGGCGCTCGTGTCCTGGGAGATGACCAGAAGTTCGCGAACGCCCGCGCGGACCAGCCGATGGGCCTCGGCGACCACCTGCTCGATCGGGCGGCTGACCAGCTTGCCCCGCATGCTGGGAATGATGCAGAAGCTGCAGTGATGGTTGCATCCCTCGGAGATCTTCAGATAGGCGTAATGGCGCGGGGTCAGCTTGATTCCCTGCGCGGGCACCAGGTCGACATAGGGATCGTGTTCGCGGCGGGGAGGTGCGTGCGCGTGGACCGCCCCGACGACGGCTTCGTACTGGTGCGGTCCGGTGACGCTGAGGACCTTGGGATGGATCGCGGTGATTTCCTCCGGTTGCGCCCCGAGGCAGCCGGTCACGATGACCCGTCCGTTGGCATCGAGCGCTTCCCCGATGGCTTCCAGCGATTCCGCCTTGGCACTGTCGATGAAGCCGCAGGTATTGACGACCACCACGTCCGCGCCGCTGTATTCCGGCACCACGTCGTAACCGTCCATGCGGAGCTGGGTGAGGATCCGCTCCGAATCCACCAGCGCTTTCGGGCAGCCGAGGCTGACGAAACCGACCGCCGGGTTCTCGCTCTTGTGGTCGACCATGGAAGGTTGGATTGACTCTGTTTGGAAACGCAAAGTCTACTATCGTGGCGTCACGAAAACATGGAGCAGATCACATGACACAGCCGAACTATGGCCAGGTGGTCATCACCGGCGCGAACCGCGGCATCGGGCTCGAGCTGGTGCGCCAGTTCGCCCCGCGGGCAGACAGAATAGTCGCCTGCTGCCGGAATCCGGAAGCGGCCGACGACCTGCAGGCCTTGGCTACTCGCGAGGGAAACATCGTGCTCCAGCAGCTTGACGTCACGAATGAGACGCAGATCGAAGCGTTGCGGGACCGACTGGATAACGAGCCCGTGGATCTGCTGATCAACAATGCGGGGGTCTACGGGCCCCGGGGCGCCGCGACGGACAAGGACGCCTGGCATGCTGTGCTCGAGGTCAACGCCATGGCGCCGCTGGCGGTCAGCCGGGCCCTGCTTGATTCCGTCGCTGCGGGTCATCACAAGATCGTGGCCAGTGTCACCAGCAAGATGGGCAGCATTGCCGACAACAGGTCAGGTGGATCCTACATCTACCGGACCTCGAAGACGGCGCTGAACCAGACCATGCGCAGCTTCTCTCACGACGTGGCGGATCGAGGCATCACGGTTCTGCTGCTGCACCCCGGCTGGGTGAAGACCGCCATGGGCGGCCCAAACGCGCTGATCGACGTACAAACCAGCGTGAGCGGCATGAAGGCAATCATCGATCGGGCAGAGCCGGCGATGTCCGGTCGCTTCTACGACTACGACGGGTCCGAGATCCCCTGGTAGCCGAGGCGCTCCGAGAGTTGCTCGATACGCTTGGCGAGTTCTTCCGGAAGCTGGTCGCGATAGTCCAGCCAGCGTCCGACCGAGTTCTGGTGGATCGCTTCGGAGATTTGGGCGTAGCTGGCGGTTCGCGACGCCTTGCCCGCGGTGCGTCCTCCGATCATGCCTGGTTCGAACGGCAGGTCGAGCGCTTCGCAGAGTTCGCTGACCACCTTGTCCGGATCGGCAACCAGGTCTTCGTAGCGAACGATCACCGGGGCCGGGTCCAGCTGCGGGAGCCAGGTGAACCAGCGGGCCAGCAGGCGCTCAACCGTGGCAACGGTCGATTCCGGTCGACGGAAGTGCTGGGTCAGCCAGTTGATCCGGAAATCCTGGAACAGGCAGCTGACGCAGATATCGCCGGCATGGCGCTGACAGAAGACAATTGGCGCTTCCGGCCAGATGGTGCGAATCAGGGGCAGATACACCAGATTGACCGGGTTGCGGTCGACCACCCGCCGTTCCTGCGTGTCGGGTAACCGGTCAAGGTAATTGTTCCTGAGCTGGGCCGGGTTTTCCGGTTCCTGCCCAGGCCAGCCGGATTTGCGGGCAAGTTCCGCGAGGAATGGCTGTTCTTCCAGTTCCTGCACCTCGGAATGCGCGCCGAGGATGCGCCCGAGCAGTGTCGTGCCGGAGCGGGGCAGGCCGACCATGAAAACTGGTGGCGGAACCGCGGCAGGTTGCGCGCGGGTCACCTCTTCCACCCGATCCAGCAGCGCGTCGAAATGCGGATCACTCGGCGGTGCCGCCGCGGTGAGTTCATTGAACCTGAGGACGTGATTCCAGGCGATCTCGTTCTTGCCCAGTGCCTCGCAGGCTTGCGCCAACTCGTAACTGCGGCGCCGCTCGAAATCGTTCTCTTCGTGGTGCAGGTCCGAAAGTACTTCCAGGGCCATGTCGTGGTCGCCGCGCCGACGCGCGAGCCGTCCACTCATCAGCAACAGCTCCGGGTCCTGTGAATGGCGCTCCAATGCTTCGGTCAGGGCGGACTCGGCTTCATCAAGCCGATTACTCTCTTCCAGCGCCGCTACCCGGTCCCGGTAGGCCTCCACCCGGTCCGGCTCGGCGGCGATGGCCGCGGTCAGCAAGCGAATTGCCTCGCTGGTCTGCTGCTGCTCACGCAATACATTGGCCAGCTGAATGCGGGGCTCATAGGCTCCGGGCTGCTGAGCGACCAGTCGGCGTAGCAGGTTCGCGGCATCATCAAGCCGTCCGCCATGTTCGTAGGCACGTGCCAGATTGGCGAGCACCGGCGCAGCGTTGCTGTCGATAGCCAGGGCGCTCTCGAACGCGTTGATCGCTTCGGTCAGGCGGCCCAGCCCGGATTCGGCAAGCCCGAGTCCGTTGAGCAGGGCCGGATTAGCACGGGCCTTGCCGACAAGCTCTTGAAACTGCCCGCGGGCCTCGTCGAAGCGCCCTGCCGCCAGCAGCAGGTTGGCGAAGTTGTAGCGTGTGCCGGGATGCCCTCCGCGCGTGTGCGGTTCCAGAAAGTCCGCTGCCTCCTCCGGGCGACCACTGTCGCGCAGACAAAGAGCCAGCAGGTTGGCGATACCCAGATCGTCAGGTCTGGCTTGCGCAGCTGCCCGCAGATGCCGGACCGCACCGTCGAAGTCGCCGCTATCCCGCAGGAGTCGCCCCATGCCCGTGTTCGCAGTGACGTTTCGCTCGTCGGCCGCGAGGGCCTCTTTGAAACAGTGCCCCGCCTGCTCCAGGTCGCCACTCTGGGCATGCAGATTCCCGCCCAAAGCGAGCAATTCCGAGTCATTGGGACGCTTCCGGGAGAGCCTGCTCCAGGCGCTCAGCGCCTCCCGGGTCTGACCGGCTTGTGCCAACCTGACGATCTGCTGGGGCCCCATGACCTTCGGTATTCCTCGGATCCGAGGGAGACGTTAGCCACGCCGACCCGGGATCGTGAGGGTCAGGAGTCATATATGGAGTTGCACTTCGTGCGTACTAGGCGGCGCCGGTGGAGTTCCTTAGCCGAAACTTTCCGACAGCGCGTCGATTCTTGCCGCGGATTCGCCAAAATGATCGCGGTAGGATTCCCAGCGGCCGACAGAACGGTCGTGAATGGGCTCGATTACCTGGGCATAGCTGGCCGTCTTGGCGGCTGGGGCAGCCTTGCGACCTTCGATCATCTCCGGTTCGAAGGTCAGGCCGCAGGCATCGGCCAGAGACCGGATCGCCTTCTCGGGGTCGGTGACCAGGTCCTCGTACCGCATGACGACGGCAGCCGGATCGAGTTGATCCTGCCAGCTGCTCCAGAGACCGAGAAGCTGCTCGCAATGGGCGACGGTCGCGCTGGGCGTGCGGAAGTGGCGGGTCATCCAGTTGATCCGGAAGTCCTGAAACAGGCAGCTGAGGGCGATGTCCCCAGGATGCCGATGACAATAGACAATGGTTGCCTTGGGCCACAGGTTGCGAATCAGGGGTACGTAGATCAGG
>JAWVZU010000240.1:0-6137 GCA_033722075.1 Lysobacterales bacterium | reverse complement strand
CGCGCTCGGGATCGCGTTCCTGATCTTCGCCCTCGCTCTGGCCCGAGGGATGGTCGACGCCGGCGAACATTCCACCGACCTCGCGTTGTGGATGGTTTATGAGTTGGGGGCGGCGTTCATCCTGGGTCTGTTTCACTTTGTCACCTTCGAAGATCCGCGCATGCCCCGCTGGTCGCGGATCGTCTTCGCTGCCTGCTGTGGTGTCTATATCTTCTACCTCCTCCGCCATGCCTGGTTCGTGGTGTTGCCGCTGGTCGCGGCCAAGGCATTCTCCCTGTGGCTTCATGGCACGTTGACCGAAGAGGAATTCAGCCATCGGCTACTGAAGGGGATGTATCTCTTGCTCAGCCTCGTTATCGGCATGACCGTCTTCGCGGTGCTTGATGCAACGGGGTACTGGCCTGGCCGCAACGAACCGCTTTGGCCGTTGGCCGTGATGATCGGTATCTACTACATCGGCCTTGGACTGTGGCAGGTATTCCTGGCGGCGCTGAAGCGGATACCTACGACTGCTTGATTCTATCCAGGCTGTCGAGCGCCTCGTGGAATGACTCGGCTGTTACGATCACGGCTTCCTCTGCGCGGGGATGATCTTCGTAGAATGATTCCAGTGCACGGTGGTGGCGGTCCTTCGGTTCGTCCCAACTCACTTGTATCGGGACCGCGTTGCGCCCTCGTAGGACGACGAAATCGACCTCGCCTTTTCCTCGCCAGTAGAACACGTCGTCGAAACGCTTTCTGAGTTCGAGATGCGTTGCGCATTCCAGGGCTTTGCTGCGATCGGCACCACCGGGCGTGATCGACACCCGGCGCAGGCCCGTATCCACTGGATAATATTTGACGTTCCGGCGGGCCCGCTTCCGCTCGGACCAGGCAAACCAGGGGCAGGCGAATAGAAGATAGGCGTTCTGGCACGCTTCCAGCCAGCTTGCCGCGGTTTCGACGGCGATCCCGAGCGAGCCCGCAATTCTCCGCAGCGAGAGTTCCGACCCGGCAGACTCGAATACGCCCTGCACGAGTTGGCGAATCGCAAGATTCGAGCGGCCGCCAATCCGTTCGCGCACGTCTCTTTCGACAATGTCGTGCAGATATTGGCGTAACAGCATGTCGCCGTCGTCCAGCTTTGCGGGTTCGGGGAAACCGCCCAGGTATAGCCAATCCTCGAAATCGAGATTCGGCCGAAGCATGCCCAATTCCTCGAAATCAAGTGGAAAAAGCTCTACGGTCAGATGGCGCCCGGTCAATGCGCTGCCGAGCTCGCCGCTGAGCAGCCGAGCATTGGATCCGGAGATCACGTAGGTATCGTTTTCCGGCTTGTCGAGTTGCGCGCGCAGCCAACGCTGCCAGCCGTCCACCCACTGGATTTCATCCAGGAAAAAATGCAACGGTCCTTCGTTGCTCCGGTCGGCTCGAAAGATGGCGGCGAGATCTGTCAGCGTTTCGTGGGACAGCCGGTGACTGAGCCGCGGATCCTCGAAATTGACGAAAAGACATCGGTTTCGGTCAAGCCTGTACCGATCCACAAGCTGCTGCATCAGCGTTGATTTGCCACAGCGACGCACACCTTGGACTACCAACGCCAGCCGTGGATTGAGTACCTGCGGAAGGGGCGCTTTGCGCAGCACGCTGTCGGGAAACGATCGCTCCCAGGGGCTCCAGCTTGCAGCAATTTCGAGCAGCTCGTGCATTTGTCGAGTCTATTCGACAATAACTTTGTTGTCGAATGCGCTCGACAAAAAAGGCCATGTCGATTGTGATCGACAGCCTTCCTATGCTGGCAAATCGGTCATCGCCGGATCATCCGCAGCGCATAGTGGAATCCGGCGTAAAGCAGCAGGAAGAGGACTAGCAGTGCCGGGAGAGAGCCAAAAAAGCCGACGATGATTCGGGTTTTCGCGATAAGCAGAATGCATACGAAGGCCAGCAGGCCCAGGAGGGCGATGCCGGCCAGGTTGTCGAAGCCCGGGATGGCGTTGAGGCGCGTATGGCGCCGCATCATGGTCAGACAGGCAATCATCGCTGCGATCGGGCCGAGCATGAGCACCAGGTCGACGTCGGTCAGTGGGTTCTGGCGGTTGAAGAACACCATGAAGGCGACGAGCAGAGTCATGAAGACACCCGGCAACCAGATAGGAAATGACGGCGTAGAACCGTCTGAGTCTGGGCCGGTTTCGCTGCCAGGTGCGCCCGGCGAGCCAGGTTGCGAATACCGCGATGACCAACCCGGCACCGACGGCCCAACGGTAGCGGGCAGCGGCGGCCAGCAGGTCCGACAGGGAAAGTACATCCATCGCGCCGGATCGGTCCCGTCCTAATCAGCTGTCGGGAACCACTACCGGCGCCGGCTGCCGTTCCGCAGCCAATTCGTTAAACGCGGCCAGTTCGGTCTCCAGGATGCCCTCCAGCGTCTCCTGGTGCCCGGAGAGTTCCCCCGAAAGGTCCTCGAAGCGCTCGACCATCCCCTCTGTCGGCCCCGCGTCCGCACTTTCCACGACGCCCCTGAGATACACCAGCTGGTTATCCAGCTTGGGCGGGAAGTTCAGGACGTCCTGGCCCACCTTCGCGTCGGTCTGATTCAGTGCCTTCTCCAGCGTGGCGAGTTTTTCCTTCAACGGCTTAGCGGCATCCCCGAGGCCCTCGCCCAGGCCGGCTTCCTCGAGGCGCTCCATCACGCCATCGACCTGCTCGCGCACCGATCGGATGGTCTTGATGATGCCGTGCGCGTCGTTCAGCGCTGTATGGACTTTCATCGCCAGCTCGTACCGGGCTTCGATGGCTTCGGCCTCGACGTCGAGCCGCGGGTCCATTTTGACCTCGATCGGCACTTCGGCCTGCCAATCCCCGACCGTGAGCCGGGCCCGGTAGCTTCCCGGCGGCACTTCCGGCCCGCTGGCGCTGCCCCAGACGACCGCATCATCCACCAGCTCCGCGTCGTGGTGCCGGAAGTTCCACACGTAGCGGTTGAGTCCGGCCTTGGCCTTGAGCTTGCCGCCGCCGGCAAATGCCTCGGGATAGAAGCGCCGCCATGGGTTGGGCGCCTTGGGCTCCGCTTTCTGGCTGGACAACTTTCGAATCACGGTTCCGTCCGAACCGATGATCTCGAGCACGACTTCCTCCGCATCTTCCTCGGACAGGTCCGCGTCCAGGTGGTAGAAGATCCAGGCGCCGTGGACCGGATTTTGTCCCGCTGTCCCGCGGGTTCGCCAGAATGCGCCGCCTCCGCCGAACTGGTAGGCCTCGCGCGGGGCATAAAGATGATGGCCATCGGTGGTCTCGTCGCTGATCTGGTGCAGCGGCGTCAGGTCATCGAGGATCCAGTAGGAACGCCCCTGGGTCGCGACCACGAGGTCCTTGTCCTTCACGGCCAGGTCGGTGATCGGCGTGACCGGCAGGTTCAGCTGCAGCGATTGCCAGTGGTCCCCGTCGTCAAAGGAGACATACATGCCGAATTCGCTTCCCGCATAGAGCAGTCCGTCCCGGTCCGGGTCCTCGGCTACGGCGCGCACGAAGTGATCCTCGGGAATCCCGTTGCGGCCGTTGGTCAGCAGAGACCAGCTGTCACCGTAGTCCTCGGTCAGGAAGACATAGGGGCGGAAATCATCCTGTCGGTAGCGGTGCACGGCGATCAATGCCCGGCCCGGATGCTTCCTGGACAGCCCTATGGTGTTGACCGTACCCCATTCCGGCATCTTCCTGGGTGTCACCTCGGTCCAGCTTTCGCCATTGTCGCGGGATAGGTGGATGCGGCCGTCATCGGTTCCGGCCCACAGGAGCCCCGGCTCGGTTGGTGATTCCTCGAGCGCGAAGACGGTGCCGTAGACTTCGACACCGGTGTTGTCCCAGGTCAGATCGCCTCCCGCATAACCCTGCTTGGACTTGTCGTTGCGGCTCAGATCCGGACTGATCACCTCCCAGGACTGGCCTTCGTCGGTGGAGCGATGGACGAACTGGGAAGTGTGGTAGAGCACGCTCGGATCGTGCGGCGAGATGACGATCGGCGCGTTCCACTGGAACCGGTAGCGCAGATCTTCCGCCTTCTGACCCACCGCCATCTGCGGATAGGCCATGATGCTGCGTTCCTGGTCCACCGCGCGGTCGTAGCGATCGATGGCGCCGCCGTAGCAGCCGGCGTAGGACACATCGGGATTGCGTGGATCGACCGCGACGTGGGCGCTTTCGCAACCGCCCGGTGCGTACCAGTCCTGGCGCTCGATGGCGCTGCCGGAGGTCCGGCTGGGGATGGCCACGGCGGAGTTGTCCTGCTGACCGCCGTAGAGCCAGTAGGGCCACTGGTCGTCGACGCTGACCCGATACATCTCGGCGGTGGGCTGGTTCGCCTGCGTGCTCCAGCTCTGCCCGCCGTTGATCGAAACGTTGGCGCCGCCGTCGTTGGCCTGGACCATGATTTCCGGGTTGTCCGGGTTGATCCACAGGTCGTGGTTGTCGCCGTGCGGCGTGCGGATCGGTTTGAAATTCTCCCCGCCATCGTCGGATCGGAAAAACGCCACATTGGCCACGTACACCGTGTTCTCATCCTTGGGATGCGCAAAGACGTGGGTGTAGTACCAGGGGCGCTGAATGAGATTGCCGTCCGAGCTGACCAGGCGGAAACTCTTGCCGCCGTTGTCCGAGCGGTAAAGTCCGCGCTTCTCCTTGGCCTCCACCAGCGCCCAGACCCGGTCGGGACGGGCAGGCGACACTGCGACACCGATCCGCCCCAGCTCCTTCGGCAGCCCCTTGGAGAGCTTCTCCCAGGTGTCGCCGCCGTCGGTGGTCTTCCACAGTCCGCTGCCGGGGCCGCCGCTGATCATGGTCCAGGGCTTGCGCTCGGCCTGCCAGAAGGCGGCGTAGATGATCCGCGGGTTGGTGGGGTCCATGGCAAGGTCCACGGCGCCTGCCCGATCTGAGACATAGAGCACCTTCTCCCAGGTGTCGCCCCCGTCGGTGGAGCGAAAGACGCCACGCTCGGGGTTGGGGCCGAAGGCGTGACCGAGCGCAGCGACGTACACGATGTCCGGATTCTTCGGGTGGACTTCCACCGAGCCGATCTGGCCGGCCTCGGGCAGACCCTGATGGTGCCAGGTCCTGCCCGCATCGGTGGACTTGTAGACCCCGTCGCCGGGCGACGTGTTTCCGCGAATGCAGGCCGAGCCCATGCCGACGTAAACGACGTTCGGATCGGATCCGGCCACCGAAATTGCGCCCACCGAGGCCGAGCCGAAGGGATCGCCGGGTTCGGGCGGCGGGGCTTTTTCGGCTTCCGACTCCTCGTCTTCGCCCGCGTCGTCGTCGAAGCGCTGGTCGGAAACACTGGCCCAGCTCAGGCCGCCGTCGGTGGTCTTCCAGACGCCACCGCCGGTGCTGCCCATGTAGAAGGTGGCCGGTTGCTGCGGGACACCGGCCACCGCCGTGACCCGTCCGCCCCGAAACGGGCCGACGAGACGATAGGACAGCGCCTGCAGGTCTTCCTCGGCGAAGGAGTCCTCGGCGAAGGCCGTTCCCGTGGCCAGCGAGGTGAATGCGAAGGTGATCAGCAGCGCGGATGCGCGAAATGGAGCCTGCAGCATGGACTTCCCCTTGAATCCTCTTTGGCAAAAATGCCGAGCAGAAAATGTAACACTGCGGAAAGCGCCATACACGGCCGTCTTCAAATCCCCACCAGCCGACCATGATGTGCTAGACTAGCGCGCTGCCTTGCGCAGGTTGCCGGCAAATCGGGCAACCGGAACGAAAAATGGTTGCGGAGGGAATCGCGGCCGCCGGGTTGGGCTCGGCACAATTCGACCCCCCACCAGACTCATCCAGAAAAATTAGATCAGGTCTCATAAGGGAGATTTTTCGGCATGTCTGTAGGAATCATTCTTGCGTTGTCCCTCTTCGGGCTCGGGGTAGCGTTCTATTACTCGTCATCCGTGAAGAAGGTCGCGGTGGACATGGGCGTGGAGGACGCGGAGATCGCGGCGCGCCTGAAGAAGATCCACCTGGCCATAGCCAACGGCGCCATGGCATTCCTGAAGCAGGAATACAAGTTCATGGCCATCTTCATGGTCGTGTTCGCGGCCATCATTGCGGTGCTGATCGACGATCATCACACCGACTACGTGAACGAAGGCATCTACACTGCCGTTGCGTTCATT
>JAWVZU010000239.1:0-6154 GCA_033722075.1 Lysobacterales bacterium | reverse complement strand
GTGATCGAAGGGGCGGACATCTTTCTCGGCGTGTCGGTCGGGGGAATTCTCAAGCCGGCGATGGTCAAGAAGATGGCCGAGCAGCCGATCATCCTGGCCCTGGCCAACCCGGAACCCGAGATCAAGCCGGAGTCGGCCCGGCGGGCCCGCAAGGACGTCATCATCGCAACCGGGCGCTCGGATTATCCGAACCAGGTCAACAACGTGCTGTGCTTCCCGTACATGTTCCGCGGTGCCCTGGACGTCGGTGCCACGGCGATCAACGAGCCGATGAAGCTGGCCGCGGTCGAGGCGCTTGCGGAACTGGCCCGGATGGAGGCCAGCGACGTCTCCGCCGCCGCCTATGGGGGCCGGCCGCTGCGTTTCGGGCCCGACTACCTGATTCCGAAGCCGTTCGATCCGCGCCTGGCCATGCAGGTGGCGCCGGCCGTGGCCAAGGCCGCGATGGACTCCGGCGTGGCCACCCGACCCATAGAAGACCTGGATGACTATCGGGAACGCATGATGCAGATGGTGTTCCGCACCGGCCTGGTCATGAAGCCGATGTTCGACGCCGCGAAAGCGAATCCGAAGCGGGTCATCTTCGGAGAAGGCGAGGAGCCGCGCGTGCTGCGGGCCGTGCAGAACATCCTCGACGACGGCTTGGCGAAGGTGACGCTGATCGGCCGACCCTCGGTGGTTCGTCGACGCATCCAGAAGCTCGGGCTGCGGGTCAAGGCGGGGGAGGATTTCCTGCTGATCAACCCGGAAAGCGATCCGCGTTTCCGGGAGTACTGGACGCTTTACCACAGCATCATGGAGCGGCGGGGGATCTCGCCGGAATCGGCAAAGGCCATCGTCCGCACGCGCAACTCGGTCATCGCGGCCCTGGCCGTGCGACGGGGCGAGGCCGACGCCGCCATCGTCGGCGTTGTCGGTCGTTACAACCGGAAGCTCAAGTATGTTCTGGACGTGGTGGGTCTTGCCGACGATGTACAAGCACCGGCTGCATTGTCCTTGCTGACGACCGATGATCGGACCTTGTTCATCTGTGACACGTATATCAATGCCGATCCCAGCCCCCAGGAAATCGCCGATCTCACCATGATGGCCGCACGCCGCGTGAGAGATTTCGAGATCGAGCCGAAGGTCGCCCTGATTTCCCACTCCAGTTTCGGCAGTCACAACGACGAATCGGCGGAAAAGATGCGCCGCGCGCTGGAGTTGATCATTCAACGCAATCCGGACTTCGAGGTGGAAGGAGAGATGCACGCCGATGCGGCGCTCAATCCGCATATCCGGTCCGGGGTGTTTCCGAATTCGCGGTTGACCGGTCCGGCCAACCTGCTGGTCATGCCCAATCTGGCCGCAGCGAATATCGCCTACCATCTGTCGCGAGTGGTCGCCGACGCGGTGACCATCGGCCCGATGCTCCTGGGCGCAGGGTCACCGGTGCACGTGCTGACGCCCTCCGCCACGGTGCGGCGAATCGTCAACATGACCGCCATCGCGGTCGTAGATGCCCAGCGCAGCAACAAGCCACGCCAGAAAGACCTCGCCGTTTGACGAGGTTGCGGCCCGTGACGCCGATCCGGCGCTTCGGGTAGACTCAGTTCCTGATGTTGCAGCGAGTTGCGCGCTCCGGCGCGATAGGTACTCTTGCAACCGATACCCCGATTGGGGCACGGCAGCGTAGCGAATCCCGACGCCCTCGCGCGACGGGGGCAGAGTCGCTTGTGCCTGCCCCGAGGCTTTATCTCTGGGAGTTCCATGGACGCTGAAACCAACAAGCTGAAGCACGACATCGATCCTGAAGAGACCCAGGAGTGGCTCGATGCCCTGGCGGCCGTCATTCATGCCGACGGACCGGAACGGGCGCATTACCTGATCGACCAGATGGTGGATGTCACCCGCCGCGCGGGCGCGCATCTCCCCTATGACGCGACCACTGCGTACGTCAACACCATCCCCGCCAACAAGGAAGCGCGGATGGACGGCGACCAGGAGCTCGAGCTGCGAATTCGCAGCATCATCCGCTGGAACGCCATGGCCATGGTCGTGCGGGCCAATCGCAAGGACAGTTCGATCGGCGGACACATCGCCAGCTTCGCCTCGGCGGCCACGCTCTACGACGTCGGATTCAATCATTTCTTCCGTGCGCCCAGCGAGGACTTTGGAGGCGATCTGCTTTACATCCAGGGTCACTCCTCGCCTGGGATCTACGCACGAGCCTACCTGGAGGGCCGCCTGGACGAGAACCAGCTGGACATGTTCCGGCGCGAGGCGGATGGCAACGGCCTGGCCAGCTATCCGCATCCATGGTTGATGCCGGACTTCTGGCAACTGCCGACCGTATCGATGGGACTCGGGCCGATCATGGCAATCTACCAGGCCCGGTTCCTGCGTTATCTGGATGATCGTGGTCTGGCTGAAACGGAAGGTCGCAAGGTCTGGTGCTTCATGGGGGACGGGGAGACAGATGAACCGGAGTCCCTGGGCGCCATTTCGCTCGCCGGCCGGGAAGAACTCTCGAACCTGGTGTTCGTCATCAACTGCAACCTGCAGCGCCTAGACGGACCGGTGCGCGGCAACGGCAAGATCATCCAGGAGCTGGAAGGGGTTTTCCGGGGTGCCGGCTGGAACGTGATCAAGGTCATCTGGGGTTCCTACTGGGATCCGCTGTTCGCGAAGGACACCAAGGGCCTGCTGCGCCAGCGCATGGAAGAGGCGGTGGACGGCGACTATCAGAAGTACAAGGCCATGGGCGGGAAGTACGTCCGGGATCATTTCTTCGGCAAGTACGACGAGCTGAAGGAAATGGTCGCCAACATGTCGGACGACGACATCTGGCGCCTGAACCGGGGCGGCCACGACCCGCACAAGATCTACGCGGCCTATGCAGCGGCCATGGAGTCGGACCGTCCGACGGTGATTCTGGCAAAGACCGTGAAGGGCTACGGCATGGGCGGTGCGGGCGAGGCCCAGAACATCACTCACCAGCAGAAGAAAATGGATACGGAGGCGGTGGAGGCCTTCCGGGATCGATTCAGGATTCCGATTCCCGACGATCAGCTGGAAGAGGTTCCCTACTACAAGCCCGATGAAGACTCGGACGAGATCCAGTATCTGAAGGCCCGGCGCAAGAAACTCGGTGGCTTTCTCCCGCAGCGGACGCCTTCGAAGGAAACCCTGGAAGTACCGGACCTGGATGCGTTCAGCGCCATCACCAAGAGCAGCGGGGATCGCGAGATCTCGACCACGATGGCGTTCGTGCGCGGCCTGTCGGTGCTCCTGCGCGACAAGAAAATCGGTGACCGCGTGGTGCCCATCGTGGCCGACGAGGCGCGGACCTTCGGCATGGAAGGGCTGTTCCGGCAGCTCGGCATCTATTCCCACGTCGGGCAGAAATACGAGCCGGTCGATTCGGACCAGCTGCTGTATTATCGGGAGGCCAAGGACGGGCAGGTGCTGCAGGAGGGCATCACCGAGGCGGGGGCATTCTCGTCCTGGATCGCGGCAGCCACGAGCTACGCCAACAATCGCATCCCGATGATCCCCTTCTACATTTTCTATTCGATGTTCGGCTTTCAGCGCATCGGCGACCTGGCCTGGGCCGCCGGGGACATGCGAGCCCGTGGCTTCCTGCTCGGTGGCACATCGGGACGAACCACGCTGAACGGCGAAGGCCTGCAGCATGAAGACGGCCATAGCCACCTGCTGGCCGGTGCAATCCCCAATTGCGTGTCCTACGACCCGACCTTTTCCTATGAAGTGGCGGTGATCCTCCAGGACGGCCTGCGACGGATGTATGCGGATAACGAGGATGTCTTCTATTACATCACCGTGATGAACGAGAACTACCCGCAGCCCGAAATGCCGGAAGGGGTGGAGTCGGACATCCGCAAAGGACTCTACCGGTTCAGCGCCGCAGCCAACGGCAGGAAGAAGCCCAAGGCGCAGGCGCAGCTGATGGGCTCCGGTTCGATTCTCCGTGAGGTGATTGCAGCTGCGGAACTGCTGGCCGAGGACTTCGGCGTCGCTTGTGACGTGTGGAGCGCGACCAGCTTCAATGAACTGCGCAAGGAAGGGATGACCGTCGAGCGTCGCAACCGCCTCAACCCGGCCAAGAAGCCGGAGCGGACCCACGTGGAGCGGTGCCTGGCGGATCAGCCCGGACCGGTGATCGCGGCGACCGACTATGTGCGGGCCTACGCGGACCAGATCCGGGCCTACGTGCCGGCCAGCTACCATGTCCTGGGAACGGACGGCTTTGGACGATCGGATACGCGGCCGAAGCTGCGCGAGTTCTTCGAGGTCGACCGCTACCATGTCGCCTACGCGACAATCTATGCCCTGGTCGAAGAGGGTGCATTGCCTAAGAAAGCCGCCGGCGATGCGCTGAAGAAATACGGCATCGATCCGAACAAAGCCGAACCCTGGAATAGCTGATGGCTGAAGAAATCAAGGTTCCCGATATTGGCGACTTCGATGACGTCGAGATCATCGAGGTGCTGGTCAGTCCCGGCGACAGCGTCGAGGCTGATGACTCGCTGATTACCCTGGAGTCCGACAAGGCGTCCATGGAGGTTCCCGCGCCCAAAGCGGGGAAGGTCACGGAGGTAAAAGTCGAGGTCGGCGGACGCGTATCCGAGGGCGATGTGATTTGCCTGCTCGAAGCCGAAGACGGGGAAGATTCACAGCCGGTCGACGGAGACGAAGAAGAGACTTCCGAAGCGGAGGAAGAGACTTCCGACGAAAAGGAGAAGAAAACGGAGGAATCCAGGTCCGAACAGGACGGCGAGGAGGAAGAGCAAGAGTCCGAATCGGGCGGCGAAGAAAAGAGCGAGCCCAGGCGGGATCCGCAGGCCGAGCCGCCCAAGCCCGTTGCTGATCGCGGGCCGACCGCGCCGCCCGTCTCCTTCGATGCCAGCCGGGTTCTACCCGAGAAAGTGCCCCACGCAAGTCCCGCCGTCCGCAAGTTCGCGCGCGAGCTGGGCGTGGACCTGGCCGAGGTCCAGGGGTCCGGACGAGCCGGCCGGATCACCACCGAGGACGTCCAGGCCCATGTGAAGCAGGCGATGCGGGCCAAGGGCGAGGGCGCGTCGCCTGCTGTCTCGGCCGGCTTTGATGTGGCGCCCTGGCCCAAGGTCGACTTTTCCAAGCACGGCGAGATCGAGACCCAGCCGCTTTCGAGGATCAAGAAGATCTCGGGGGCCAACCTGTCCCGTAACTGGGTCATGATTCCGCACGTCACGCAGCATGACGAGGCCGACATCACCGAGATGGAGGCGTTTCGCAAGTCCCACGCGGAGGAAGCAAAGGCGAAGGGATTCAAGCTGACGCCGCTGGCTTTCCTGATCAAGGCGGTCGTTGCCGCGCTGAAGGAATTTCCCGATTTCAACGCGTCGCTCGACGCATCCGGCGAAAATCTGGTCCTGAAGAAGTACTTTCACGTCGGTGTGGCGGTCGATACGCCCGACGGGTTGGTCGTGCCGGTGATCCGGGACTGCGACCGCAAGTCTCTGTACGAACTCGCCGAGGACGTCGTCGCGGCCAGCGTGAAAGCGCGGGACAAGAAGCTCTCGCCGGGCGACATGCAGGGTGGCTGTTTCTCGATTTCGTCGCTGGGTGGAATCGGCGGAACGGCCTTCACCCCGATCATCAACGCGCCGGAAGTGGCGATCCTGGGGGTGTCGCGGTCCTATCAAAAACCGGTCTGGCAGGACGGGGAGTTCGTCCCGAGGCTGATGCTCCCCATGTCCCTGTCCTACGACCATCGGGTGATCGACGGGGCCTCTGCCGCGCGTTTCACGAGCTACCTGAGCTACGTGCTCTCGGATCTCCGCCGCCTGCTCCTCTAACGCTCCGCTGGCAGCCTCAAGCAAGAGCGGTAACCATGAAACCCATGAAATGCATGAAACGCATGAAATAGAACGAGAATGGCATGGGTTGGTGAGGCAGGCTGGAAGAGCGGACTCGCTGCTTCATGGTTCGGCTCTTGTCATCGCGCAGTAACCCTTTCATGCATTTCATGGTTAATTGTTTCAACGCGGGAGCGGCCCTTTCCCGTTCTTCCTGTTTTCCTGTTTGCCGCTCTTTTATTGACAGGGGCTGCGACCAGCCTTATCTCTTGATGCATGGCTGAGCACAACGGTTTTCCCCACCGCATGGGCCG
>JAWVZU010000238.1:0-6154 GCA_033722075.1 Lysobacterales bacterium | reverse complement strand
CCCGGTATGACGGTCTTGCCGTCCAGATCCAGGACGAAAGCGCCGTCTGGAATTTCGATGTCCACGGACTGGCCGACGGCCTGAATCCGGTTGCCCGAGACGATGATCGTGCCGTCCTGGATCACTTCCTCGAAACCGTCGGCGTCGCGCATGGTGATGATCCGGCCGTTGACCAGGGCGATGATCCCTTCGGGAGCGTCGGACTGGTGGGTAAAGCCCAGGTCCACGCCTTGTGTGGCAGGCTCCGGCAGCGGTGCCGGGGCACCGTCCAGGAAGGCGAAAGCGTCGGACAGGTCGCGGCTGTAGAGCGTGGCCCCATGAGACCAGCGCAGCGAATCTGCGTTCGACGACCAATGCAGGTTCTCCCCGGACCGCTTGGAGACTTGCCGGACCGGAAAAGCCTCGGTCTTTCGACTCAGGTCCACGGTCTTGCCGGTTGCAGCGAACGGCGCGACATAGGCGTTGTACTGCTCCGTGAAGGCGACCCAGCGACCGTCGGGCGAAACGGAATACTCGGTGATCTTGGGGCCCTTGAAGTGGGTGCGTTCGTCATCACCGTCCCGATCGACACTCTTGAGTTCGAGAATCCCGTTCTCCCCCGGCGCCGAATAGAGAATCCGGCTTGCGTCGGTGTTGAACGCCGGGTTGCTTCCGCTGTCCACCACACGCTGTTGTTTGCCCCCGTCGGCAGACACGATGTAGATGCCGGGCTCGTTGGTCCATTTCGGAGAGAGCAGGCTGCCGCCCTCGAACTTGCGGAACACAATCTCCTCGCCATCCGGTGAGAAGCGCGGCTGGATGTAATGCCCGGGCTGATCGGACACCACGCTGGACCGCCCGCCGCGGGCCGGGACGACCCGAACCGTGCCTAGATCCTGGTCGTCCCAGGTTGTGTACACGATGTGCCTGCCGTCGGGTGACCAGGCAGGCCAGAACTCGAAGTGGTCGGACTGGCGGGTCAGTCGCTCCTGCTCGCCGGACTCGAGATCCTTGACGTACAGGTAACCCAGCGCCTGGAAGACGACCTTGTCGCCTGCCGGTGAGTACTGGGCCCAGCGGAGCGCCTTGACGGGGAAAGTCTCGTCCCAGACGGTGACCGGATACCGCAAGGTTTCCCGCACCTGCCGCTCATCGCTGACATGGACCGGAATCGGCGTCGTCTCACCGCTTTCCAACTCCGTTCGGTGGAACATTCCACCCGCCCAGAACACGAGCGAATTGCTGTCCGGTGTCCAGGCGAAAGCCGGCGTATTGCCCTGGCTGCCGCTGGTCTCCTGGAGGTCGCGCTCCAGTGCCTTGAAGATCGTTCGCTCGTTGCCGGATTGCAGGGACTTGACGACCAGGGCGCTGTGCATGTCGGGCATGCGCCTGACGAAAGCCAGGTGCTTGCCGTCGGGCGACGGTGTCGGCCGGATGGCGCCGCCGGGACCCCCGGCAAACTGGATGGTCTTGCCTTCCTCGCGATCCAGGCGCTTGATGACGAACACCTGCTCGAGCGCATTCTTGTTGTATTGCCAGACCGAGCCCGGCGTAACGTCCTGACTGTAGTAAACGTAGCGGCCGTCAGTCGAGAATGCGGGCTCGGCGATGTTCTTCTGGCTCTGCTCGCCGTGCGGCAACTCAACCAGCTGCAGTCCCTTGCCGCCGCCGACGTGGAACATCCAGATCTCTCCCGAGGGGATGCTGCGGGTGGAAACGAAGCCCTTGCGAACCACCAGCCAGTTGCCGTCCGGCGACCAGTTGGGATTATGAATCAGGTGGTCGCGTTCCTCGGTGAGGGCCTCGGGCTCGCTGCCGTCCGCGTTCATGAGCCACAGGTTGTCGGCGCCGTTGCGATCCGAAATGAAAGCGATGCGCTTCCCGTCCGGGGAAAAGCGCGGCTGCATGTTCCAGGCGATGCCCGAGGTCAACGCCGCGGCCTCGCCACCGTCGATGGACATCGAGTAGATATCGCCCAGCATGTCGAAAACGATGGTCTTGCCATCCGGGCTGACGTCGAGGTTGGACCAGGTGGTCCGCTCCGTGTCGATGCGGACCGAGCGCCAGGGGCCGGGCGGATTCTGCACGTCCCATTTCGGTTCATCTTCGGAGCTCTCCGCGTCACCCTCGGCGGCGTGGAGCGGGCTCACGAACAGCAGTGACGCAAGCAGGAAAAGCAGTCGGGTCATGATCAAATTCTCAGCGTGGACAAGCGGCCCGATTGGGTACCGGGCGGCGAGTATACCGTGCGTCAGGCGCTGTCTACGAACCGGCGTCCGAAAGGAATGAGGGCGAGCGGAATGAGCTTGATGTGCTGGTGGGCCAGTGGCAGACCTACGATAGTGATGGCAAAGATCAGGGCCAGCACAAGGTGGGCGATGGCCAATTCCAGGCCGGGCAGGATGATCCAGATGATGTTCATGATGATGGCGACAGGGCCATAGGCGCTTTCGCGCTCGACGACCTCCCGTCCGAAGGGGGCCAATACGGCGCCGGCCAGCTTGAAGCACTGGATGCCGAAGGGAATCCCGATGATGGTGATGCAGAGGATGATCCCGCCCAGCAGGTAGCCGAGGCAGATCACAAATCCACCGAGAATGAAGAAAAGGATGTTGCCCAGTCCGCTCATGCGCGCATGATAGCGCGAATGGCGCCGGCGCTGGTGCGCTCTACTCGCTCGGGCGCCTGAGGTAGCGGGCTGCGACCATCAGCAGCGCGAGCCAGGCGACGACGCCGATCAGGGTGGCTGGGTGGAACAGGCCGGCACCGATCAACCACAGGTCGTAGACGAAAAACAGTGCCGCGACCGCGAGCGAGACGAACAGATACCTGCGCTTCAAAACTTGGATTCCCCTGTGTTGATGTCGTGTATAAATACCCCTGGGCCCGGAAAAAGTTGGTCGGCGGCCGGAATCTGACTGGTCCGATCGGCAGAAGGATTCTGAATCCGCTAGATTGAAAGGGCGCTAAAGGGAGATGTGTCATGGGAAATATCTGGATTCTGGTAGCCGACAGTACGCGGGCACGCATGTTTTCGACGGAAAAACGCGACGGCCCGCTAAAGGAGGATTTCGATCTGGTGAATCCGGAAGCGAGAATGCGCGAGCAGGAACTGACCACTGACTCGGCCGGTCGAGCGACGAACAGCGCCACCGGGGTCACTTACCAGTACGGCCAGGATGGCAAACACAAGCCGGAAGCCGTGCGCCAGTTCGCCCGTCAGATCGCGGAAAGGCTGCGTCAGGAGCGGAGCCGCGGCGCCTTCGAAAAGCTCTATGTCATGGCCGACCCGTCATTCCTCGGCGAGCTCCGCAAGACCGTCGACTCGAGCACCAAGACCCTGGTCGCGGGCACGGTGGACAAGAATCTGACCCGCGGATCCGTCGAGGAGGTTCGCCGGGCCCTGCCGGACTTCCTGTGACGCCAGCAATCCGCGCCTGCGGGCGCACGTCGTGGCTGGTCTCCCTGCTGGTCGTGCTGTGGACAGGCCCAACTGTCGCACAGGATGCCGAGCCCGGCCTGGCGGACCAGGTGAACCAGGTCCTGGCATCGATCGAGGGCAGTGAGCGGGTTACGGCCCGGGTGGAGAACGGTGTCGTCACCCTGAGCGGTATGGTACTGGAGGCCGACCGCGCTCGGGCTATGGAGGAGGCCGTTTCCCGGGTTCCCGGCGTGCTTGCCGTCAACAACGACATCCGCCTCGACCTGGCTGTCGGGTCGCGCATCGATCCAATGCGGGAACGGCTCCTGGAACTGGGCAACACCACCCTCGCGCTGCTGCCACTGCTGGCGGTCGCCGCGGTGGTCGTGGTCCTGTTCTGGATGTTGTCACGGCTGGCCCGCCGGGCAGAGTTCCTCCTCCGTCACGTTGCCCGGAGTCAGCCGCTGCGGGATCTGATCGCCCGCAGCGTGAGCGCGCTGGTCTTCCTGGTCGGCATCGTTCTGGCCCTGGATATCGTCGGGGCCACCGCCGTGGTCGGCGGCGTACTGGGGGCAGCCGGAGTCGTCGGCATCGCGATCGGGTTTGCGTTCCGGGACCTGATCGAGAACTACATCGCCAGCATCATGCTGAGCGTTCGCCAGCCCTTTCGGCCGGACGACCACGTGATCATCGACCAGCACGAGGGAATCGTAGTGCGGCTGACATCCCGTTCGACGTTGCTGCTCACCCCCGATGGCAACAGCCTGCGCCTGCCCAATGCGATGGTGTTCAAGAGCGTCATTCTGAACTACAGCAATACGCCCGAGCGGCGCTTTCATTTTTCCGTGGGTGTCGGCTACGGTGAGGATCTGGAAGACGTCCAGCTGCTGGGCGTAGAGACCTTGCAGGCTGTCGAGGGCGTGCTCTCGGACCCGGGGCCGATTGGGCGTATCCAGGCGCTGGCCGATTCGACGGTGACGGTGCAGTTCTTTGCCTGGGTGGACCAGCGGCGCCATCCCTTCGGGAAGGTGCGCAGCGACGCGCTGGCCCGCGTGAAGCGGGTCTTTGCCGAGAGAGGGGTCGACACACCGGAGCCGGCCTATCAGGTCAGGCTGCTCCAGGAAACCGGTGAGGCCGTGACGGAGCGACGACCTTCCGTGACTGACACTGCGGTGGAAGATATCGAGCGGGCCGAGGACCAGCAGGCTCGCTTTCTGCAGCGCAAGGCCGAGGAAGGCCGTGCAGATGGTGATCGCAACCTGATTGATGGCGAAGCCCGAAGTGAATAGCGCGGAGAGTATCCTTGGACCGACTTGAAGCCGTTGCCCGTGAGTATGGCCAGTACGTCATCGACTATCTCGGTCAGCCGGTCATCCTGATCCAGCTGGGTTTGATCGCGGTGCTGGTGCTGCCGGCCCTGCTGCTGGCCAGGACGGTCGAGCCAAGACTGGAATCGCGGGCGCGTACCATCAAGGGCCAGCCGGGCCTGCTGCGGATCGTCATTGCATTCCTGCGGCGACTGCGCTGGCTGTTTCTTTTCCTGCTGCTCGGCGCGGCGTTTCTCGTCTCCGACGTCGCGGCCTGGCCGCCGCGCAACTACCTTATCTACAGCGCAATGCTGTTGTCGGGTACCTGGTTTGCCATCTCGGTCGTGTCGCACGGGATCCGCAGCCGCATCGTTGGTCGTACCTTTTCCATCGTTGCCTGGACCTTTGTGGCGATGAGTATTCTAGGCGTCACGGACGACGTAACCGCGCTGCTGGACGGAGCGGCGTTTTCGGTCGGGGACATCCGCTTTTCGGTGCTGGGCTTCATCAAGGCACTGCTTTTTGTCGGGATGCTCCTGTGGCTGTCCCTGTCGATCGGCAACTTCCTCGACCGGCGCATCCAGACCGTCGATGAACTCACTCCCTCGCTGCGGGTGCTGCTGGGCAAGATCCTGCGCATTTCCCTGATCGTATTCGCCGGCCTGGTTGCCATGCAGGGGTTGGGCATCGACCTGACTGCATTGACCGTGCTTTCGGGCGCGGTGGGTGTCGGTATCGGCTTCGGTCTTCAGAAGGTGGTTTCCAACTTCATTTCCGGAATCATCATTCTCATGGATCGGTCGATCAAACCGGGAGACACGATCAGCCTTGGGGAGACCTTCGGCTGGATTCGCGAACTGCGGGCGCGTTTTGTTTCCGTCGTTACCCGAGACGGTCGCGAGTACCTCATTCCAAATGAGGATTTCATCACCCGAGAAGTGGTCAACTGGTCGTTCTCCGATCACTATGTGCGGCTGGATGTGCCGTTTGGAGTGTCCTACAAGTCCGATCCCCACGAGGTCACCCGTCTGGCCATCGAAGCGACCGCCTCCGTCGAGCGAGTCGACGCAACCCACAATCAGCCGGTGTGCTGGATGACCGAGTTCGGGGACTCGTCGCTCAACTTCCTGCTTCGATTCTGGATCAGCGATCCGCAGAATGGCCTGACCAACGTGCGCGGTAAGGTGCTGCTGGCTCTCTGGGATACCTTCAAGGAACATGGCATCGGCATCCCGTTCCCGCACCGCGAAGTCATCATGAAAACCCCGGTGACGGTCAACACCGGAGAACAGGCCTGACTATCCGGCGTGCACCTTCACGGTCTCGCCGATGTTGTTGAGGATCTCCCGCAGCCGATCGTAATCGGGGTGGCGAACGCGCATCCATGCGTTGGCCATGTAACCGGCTTCCACCGGCTGGGTGCGGGTCCCCGGTTCGGGCAGGTGGG
>JAWVZU010000237.1:0-6181 GCA_033722075.1 Lysobacterales bacterium | reverse complement strand
TACCAGGGCCTGCTGTCCCGCGAAATCGAACTGGCGATTGGCGAGAAACTGGCGACCTTCGACGTGGATTTCGCTACCTGGGAACAGGAAAAAGCCCGGCTCGGTCAGCAAGGGCTGGGGGTCGATCATGAACAGGCGCGACACATACTTGAGCGCGCCAGGGAGCGCGAGAGCCTGCATGACGCACTGCCGATGATGGCGGTCGTCCACTCGCGGCATAAGCTCCGGGCTGAAGTGATCCGAGAACGTGCCGAGGCGCTGATCCGACAAATCGAGACGCACCTCGAATGACGTTCGTGGATGGACGAGATCGAGGAAGATGAGGATATCCTCATCCACATGTACCTCGCCCAGCAGGAACGCGCAGTCGAGATCGGGCTGTATGACAAGGGAATTGACCTGCGGACTCCACCAAGCCCCGACCAGGCCCGGGCAATGTTGAGCACGGCATTGAACGACGAACTCATGCGCAATCGGCTGGCTGCACACGCCGTCGCCGTGGACGGTCTGGACGAAGAACTGGCGGACCTCTCGATCAAGCTGGACCGGCTGATTCAGCAGCTTCGAAGCCGCCTCGCGGCTCCGGGGCCTGGGGCTGATTAATGACCAACCTGTTCACTTCGGCCATTCCTCACGGCCTGGCCGGGGACCATCATACCAACCGCGATCTCTGAGAGAGCGCCCGCTCTCTCGATACCGGCCAGCGGCGCCGGCCCGGGTCAGCTCTCGGGCGGAAACTCCGTCGGCGCCGGCGGTGCATCCGGCTCGCTGGGCGGGTTCTTCTCCAACTCCTCCAGCAGGTACCGCACCGCATAGTCCAGGCTCGGGTCTTCCCCGCGCGCTACGGCTTCAGGGCGATCGATGACCTCGATATCCGGTGCCACGCCCTCGTTTTCCACGGCCCAGTTGCCATCCGTATCCATGAAACGGAAGGTCGAGGCAAGAATGCCGCCGCCGTCGACGAGCATCGGGTTGCCGGAGATACCGATCAGCCCGCCCCAGGTGCGGGTTCCGATCAACGGCCCAAGTTCCAGCTTGCGGAAATAATAGGGAAGCGCATCGCCGCCGGAGCTGGATTGTCCATTGATCAACATGGCCTTCGGGCCGACGTGGGCGAACACCGGCGTGGAGAGCGGCGGCGTGCCACGGCGTTTCCAGTAGTTCAGCGGCTTGCGTGCCATGATCTCGATCATGCGGTCGGGAATGAAGCCGCCGCCGTTGTAGCGATCGTCGATGATCATGGCGTCCTTCTCGGTTTGCGGCAGGAAGCGCTTGAACAGCTCGCGCTGCCCCGGCACCGCCGTGTTCGGCAGGTGGACATAGCCGATGCGCCCCCCGGACAGCTCGTCGACGCGACGGGCCCGGCTCTCCACCCAGTCGAGGTAGCGCAGGTTGGTCTCGGAAGTGATGGTCCGTACCATCACCACGCGGGCGCCACGCTCGCGGGGCGAGTCATTGACGGTCAGGCTTACCACCTCACCGCCGGCGTTCTCCAGCAACTCGTAGAAATTCTCCACGGTGGACGACGAGACGCCGTTCACGGCCAGCACGTAATCACCAACCGAGACCTCCACCCCGGGTTCGGCCAGTGGCGATCGGAACGCTGCGTGCCAGGGCTCGCCCGGGAAGATCCGCGCGACGCGGAAATAGCCGTCGGCCTTCTCGAACTCTGCACCCAGCAGTCCACCCTCCTTGCGTTCCACGCCGGCCTGATCGCCGGTCTGGACATAGATATGGCCGGCATTCATCTCGCCGGCAATCTCGCCGAAGATGTAATCGAGGTCCGCCCGATGGGCCACGTGCTCCACCAGCGGGCGATATTTGTCGCGCACCGCCTCCCAGTCCATGCCGTGCATGCCCGGGTCGTAGAACCAGTCCCGCAGGATCCGCCAGGCATCGACATACATCTGGGCCCGCTCGACCCTGGGATCGATCTTCAGCTCCAGGGCGGAGAAATCCAGGTGCCCTTTGTCGGACTTCTGGTCGGGCTTGGCATCCGCGATGCCCCATTTTTCACCGGCCCGGAACAACAGCTTCTCGCCGCGGGCGGCGAGCTGGTAGCCGGCGATGCCCTTGAGCACCGTCTTTTCCTCTTCGCTTTCCAGGTCGAAGAACTTCAGGGTCGATTCGGCCCCCTGGCCTACGAGGTAGAACACGCCGGCTGCATTGGCGGACAAGGCGCGATAGTCCGAGCCGCCATCCTGCAGCGCCACCACACGACTTCCGAAGCCCTCGAAGTCGATGACCAATTCCACCTCCTCGTCTTCGTCCTCCTTGGCCTTTTCATTTTTCTCGCCCGCCGGCTTTTCGTCGCCGATGGACACCTCGTCATTTTCCGGGCGACGCAGGGCCGGCTGGTCCGCGTTCAGCAGGCCGGCGTAGACACGCGTGGAATCGGTGACCAGGTAGTTGAACTCCAGCGAGCTGAAGGTCAGGTCGAAATCGCGCGAAGAGAGGAAGTAGAGGTAGCGGCCCTCGGGATCGAAGACGGGGTTGGCCTCGAAGCTGTCGTCGGCGGTCAGCTGGCGGGTCTCGCCCCGCTCGTGGTCGTAGATCCACACGCTGGCAAAGGTCGCTTCGTTCTGCTTGGTGTAGGCCAGGTGTCGGCTGTCCGGCGCCCAACTGTAGTCGGTGATGGTGTTGAAGTCTGACTGGTCGGCGGTGGTGATCCGTCCGGATTCGACGTCGACCACCTGCAGGCGCCGGTCCGTATCGCCGAAGGCGAGCAGGCGACTGTCCGGCGACCATACCGGCTGGAAGCGCCAGATCTTGCCACCGCGCGTGACCTGGCGCGGCTCACCCGTGCCATCTTGCGGGGCGACATACAATTCGTACTCCCCGGTCGCATCCGAGAGGTAGGCAACGTGGCGACCGTCCGGCGACCAGGTCACGTGGATCTCCCGAACCGCCGGCGTGCGGGTGACGTTGCGCGTCAGCCCTTCGGTGGCCGGCACCGTGAATATCTCGCCCCGCGCAGCAAACACGGCACGCTTGCCATCGGGCGAGATGTCCTGGGACTGGATGAACTTCGCCGCGTCTACAAAATGCGGCAGGCGACCCGGCAGGTCGCCGGTCACCGTGATCTCGAGCTTTTTCGTTGCACCATTGGCGGGATTGAAGCGGTACAGCCAGCCGCCGTTCTCGTAGACGATCGCGTTCGGGCCGGCGCTGGGCCACAGCACGTCGAAATCGCTGTGGTCGGTGACCTTTGTCGGCTCGCCTGCCGGTTCATGGCGGAACAGGTTCAAGGTGTAGTCCCGATCCGATGTGTAGTAGATATGCTCGCCGACCCAAAGCGGCTGATTGTCGGTGGCGCGGTCGGTGGTGAGCTGCTCGGAGCGGCTATTCTCCAGGTCATAGATCCAGACGTCCTGGGCGCGCCCTCCGCGATAGCGTTTCCAGGTGCGGAACTCGCGGTCGATGGGCGTGTAGATCACCTTGGTGCCGTCCGGAGACAGCATGCCGCCGCCGGCCTCGGGAATCTCCAGCGGCTGCTCCATGCCGCCATCTGCAGGGACCAGGTAATAGCGACCCATGCGCTCGCCCCAGGGCAGTCGGTTGGCGCGAACCAGCACATTTTCCCCGTCCGGCGTCCAGTCCAGCACCCGATAGTCGAAGCCGCCCCGCGGCGGCATGGCACCCACATCGTTGTACCAGGTCAGCTGGCGCGGCGCGCCGCCGGCCGCGGGCATCACATACACCTGGCGGGTCCCGTTGTACTCGGCCGAGAAGGCGATGCGGCTGCCGTCCGGCGAGAACTTCGGAAACAGCTCTCTTCCCTCGTGCGAGGTCAACCGCTGTGCCACGCCGCCGGATACGGGCGCGATGTAGATGTCCCCGGCGTAAACGAAGGTGACCTTATCACCGTGGATGTCGGGAAACCGCAGCAGGCGCGTGTCGGCCTGCGAGAGAAGCGGAAAAACCAGCAGCGAAATAAGGAAGCCCAATAGGCGCATGCGCAATACCTTGTGTAATCAGCCCAAAGGGCGTCGATTCTACCACTGTTGCCGTGATCACCGAGCGGCAGGAAGCGCCGCCCACCCCAATCCCCCAAAAGCCCGGACACCCAGATTTCAAAACCTCGGACACCCAGAATCTCGCCCAAACGCGAACACGCTCGCTGGACACTCATTTTCAGCGAATGTTGTGGAGCTCTACGAAGGGTTCCGCGGAAGCAAAATCCCGGACAGCCAGATCAAAAGCCCGGACACCCAGAAATCTCGCCAAACGCGAACACGCTCGCTGGACACTGTTTTCAGCGAAGGTCGTGGTGCTCTACGGAGCCGAGCTTTGACGTCTGACCTGGATTAGTTCGGGTCAGAAGCTATCTAAGCACGCTGGCGGACTGCTCAAAACCGTCTGCGAAGAGCATGTCCGGCGGCAGCAGGGCGGTCTCGCCCGTTTCGAGCACCAGGATTCTGAAGCGCGACTCCAGCATGATCGGTGCGTCCGGCGTTGCATAGGGTGTGATCTGAACAGGACCATCCGGCGCCGCGAATTCCGTGGCGACCGGCGGATCGACAAGCTCCCAGACCTCGACCGTTCCCCCGTCGGGAAGCGCCGCCTCGGCGAAGGAGCCGCGAACGACAGTATTGACCCCGGGCTCCATACTTAACTGGCCAACCCCGAGCGGCGCCTCGATAACAATCGGCTCCGTGCTGTGGGTTTTGGCGGCGCTTAGGGAGGTCTCCGTATAATGTTCCAGACAGAGTTGATTGGCTTCAAGAATGCTATTGTCGGAAAAGAGCAGGCGCCATGCGATCTTCTCCTTGAATCGTTCCACGGCCGAGCAGCTGTAGGCGGCTTGGTCACACCAGGCTTCGTCGACATGGTGTGAGCAAAGGCGATTATCGTTGGCGCAGCGCTCCTCGAGTTCCTCCAACCGACTGCTGGCAGCGCCGATGGCCAGGCGAACGGCAACTGCGCGGCAGAAGACCAGTACCTCGCTCTTGACGCCGAGTCGAGCCGCAGTCTCGAGTCTGGTCTCGACGCGTGGCGGCAAGAAGAGGCCGTTGAACTCGAATCCGTCCGATTCCGACACTAACCCCACCTCGCCGTCGGCGACCCCCAGCGCAGGCGGGTTACGCTCCAGCACCATCTCGGCCGTCGAGCCGACACATCCACCGTCGCTCGTGGTCATGCGGATTCGATACTCCTCGCCGCTCGCCAGCGCTGGAGCAGGGTCCAACGAGTCAGCGAGTTGCAGGGTATCGGGAATGTCGTAGTCCCCGTAGGCCAGGGGTGGCAGGAGACCCTCGGCACTAAAGCGTTCCCGAATGCCGTAGTACAGGGGACCGGATGGTGGTGGTGCGAGGTGTTCGAATACTTCCACGGCATCGATGAAGAACGGCGGCGTCGGCGCCTGTTCATTGCGCCAGTTGATGACAGGTCCGCCGGCGTCACTTTCTCCAACGATCTCGATAAAGCTCTCCATGAGATCGAATTCGGGATTCAGACTGAAACTCTCTTGTCGCGACCGATTGGAAAAACAATCGACGCCGTCGAATTCAACGTAGGGATAGTCGTGAACGTAGTAGGGGCCCTCCGTACGGAAGACCATATAGTGTGCTTCGAAAGGTACGCGCGTGTCCTCGCCGTCAATAAGTGTGGCACGAACCGTCACGAAGCCCGGATCAAAATTTCGCCACGACCATGAAACGCTGTTCTGCGTCGTGGGTCCCGTCGTAGGCAGCACCAGTGGAGCATTGTTCTGCCCATAGTCGAGTTCAACCTGGAAGGGGGGCGTACCGCCCTGCCATGAAAGATCAACGGTGACGAGCTCCAGCGGATCCGCGTTCCTCGGGCCGGAAATCAGTGTCTCTGTGACCGGCGTACCACCGCTGAAGGCTGAAACCGAGACGAGCGCCAGAGCCGCCGCTGACAGCGCTCTGATAACCCGCTCGTACATAGGATGCCTTTCACCTTGGCGAATGCTCACCCGATTCTGCCTATCGCCGTTCGCATTCGCAAGCGATAAGAATCCCGGAGATAAGAATCCCGGACACCCAGAATTCTATCGGTACGCGACAGATCGTTTCTGAATGTGAATCCTGCTCGCTTGCGCTGACTCTTCCGTCAGCGAATGTGGCGGCGCGCTACAAATGACTCCAATTCCAAGCTTTCAAAGCCGGTCTGGCAGGTCGGGTCGGTGCTCCCCGATCCGTAGGACGAGAGGCTGCTT
>JAWVZU010000236.1:0-6193 GCA_033722075.1 Lysobacterales bacterium | reverse complement strand
CCCGCACCCGCCCCAGCACCAGACGGTTTAACCAATGCCCAAACGAACGGACATCGAGAGCATCCTGATCATCGGCGCCGGCCCGATCGTCATCGGCCAGGCCTGCGAATTCGACTATTCCGGAACACAGGCCTGCAAGGCGCTGCGCGAGGAGGGTTATCGGGTCATCCTGGTCAACTCCAACCCCGCCACGATCATGACCGACCCGGAGACCGCCGATGCGGTCTACGTGGAACCGATCCGGTGGCAGAACATCTCCAAGATCATCGAGGCGGAACGCCCCGATGTCCTGCTCCCGACCATGGGCGGCCAGACGGCGCTGAACTGTGCGCTGGATCTGTCCAACAACGGCGTGCTGGAGGAGTTCGGCGTCGAGGTGATCGGGGCCAGCCGGGAAGCCATCCAGGTGGCCGAGGATCGCGAGGATTTCAAGAACGCGATGACCGAGATCGGCCTGGAGTCACCACGGTCCGAGATCGCCCACGACCTCGAGCGGGCGCTGGAGATCCAGAAGTCGATCGGCTTTCCGATCATCATCCGCCCGTCCTTCACGCTCGGCGGCAGCGGCGGCGGCATCGCCTACAACAAGGAAGAGTTCCTGGAGATTGTCCAGAACGGCCTGGAGCTCTCCCCGACCACCGAGGTGCTGCTCGAGGAATCCGTGCTCGGCTGGAAGGAATTCGAGATGGAGGTGGTCCGGGACCGGGCGGACAACTGCATCATCATCTGCGCCATCGAGAACGTCGATCCCATGGGCGTTCACACCGGCGACTCGATCACCGTCGCGCCGGCCCAGACCCTGACCGACAAGGAATACCAGCGCATGCGCGACGCCTCGCTGGCGGTCCTGCGCCGCGTCGGCGTCGACACCGGCGGATCCAACGTCCAGTTCGCGGTGAATCCCGAGGACGGCCGCATGGTGGTCATCGAGATGAATCCACGCGTGTCGCGTTCCTCGGCGCTGGCCTCCAAGGCAACGGGCTTTCCGATCGCTAAGGTCGCCGCCAAGCTGGCCGTAGGCTACACCCTGGACGAGCTGCGCAACGAGATCACCGGCGGGGTCACGCCGGCCTCGTTCGAGCCGACGATCGACTACGTGGTGACCAAGATCCCGCGGTTCACATTCGAGAAGTTCCCCAAGGCGGAGCCCCGGCTGAGCACCCAGATGAAGTCCGTCGGCGAAGCCATGGCCATCGGGCGGACCTTCCAGGAGTCGTTGCAGAAGGCCCTGCGCAGTCTCGAGACCGGCGCCGACGGGCTGATCCCGCCAGAGCTGCCGGGCGAGAGCAACGGCCTCGAGAACTTTCTCAATCACGAACTGCGTTTCGCCGGGCCGATCCGCATCCTCTATGTGGCCGAAGCGTTTCGCGCCGGCTACGACCTTGAACAGGTCCACCGGGCCTGCTCCATCGATCCCTGGTTCCTGCAGCAGATCAAGGAACTGGTCGACATCGAGGCGGAGCTCAAGGACGGTGGGATTCGCCTGTTGACCGAGGAACGGCTGCGCGATTACAAGCGCCGGGGCTTCTCCGATTCGCGACTGGCATCGCTGATCGGCTCCGAGGAAGCGGTGATCCGCCATTTCCGGCATTCCTTCGGCATCCGGCCGGTCTACAAGCGGGTCGATACCTGCGCCGCAGAGTTCGCCTCGAGCACGGCTTACATGTATTCGACCTACGAGGAAGAATGCGAAGCACTCCCGAGCGACCGCGAGAAGATCATGGTGCTGGGCGGCGGTCCCAACCGGATCGGCCAGGGCATCGAGTTCGACTACTGCTGCGTCCACGCGGCCATGGCGATGCGCGAGGACGGCTACGAGACGATCATGGTCAATTGCAACCCGGAGACGGTCTCGACCGACTTCGACACCTCCGATCGACTCTATTTCGAGCCGCTGACTCTGGAAGACGTGCTCGAGATCATCGAGCTCGAGCAACCCAGGGGCGTGATCGTCCAATACGGGGGACAGACGCCGCTGAAGCTGGCCCGCGACCTGGAGGAAGCCGGCGCCCCGATCATCGGGACCACGCCCGAATCGATCGACCTGGCCGAGGATCGCGAGCGCTTCCAGCAGCTCCTGAACAAGCTGGGGCTGCGCCAGCCCGCGAACCGGACCGCCCGCAACCCCGAGGAAGCCCTCGCGCTGGCGGAAGAAATCGGCTATCCGCTGGTGGTCAGACCCTCCTATGTCCTGGGCGGGCGAGCTATGGAGATCGTTTATGCCGAGAGCGACCTGAAGCGTTACATCAACGAGGCGGTCAAGGTCTCGGACCGCTCGCCGGTCCTGCTCGACCGGTTTCTGGACCACGCCATCGAAGTCGACGTGGACGCCGTCTGTGACGGCAAGGAAGTGGTCATCGGCGGCCTCATGGAACACATCGAGGAGGCGGGCGTGCATTCCGGCGATTCGGCCTGTTCCATTCCGGCCATGACGCTCACGGACGAGATCCAGGAAGCCTTGCGCGAGCAGGTGCGGGAAATGGCCCTCGCCCTCGACGTCATCGGCCTCATGAACACCCAGTTCGCCATCCAGGGCGACGACATCTTCGTCCTGGAGGTCAATCCCAGGGCATCACGAACCGTGCCCTTCGTATCCAAGGCCTGCGGCATTCCTCTGGCCAAAGTGGCCGCGCGCTGCATGGTCGGCAACTCCCTCGCCGACCAGGGTGTCACCGCCGAGATCCGGCCGCACTACTACTCGGTCAAGGAACCGGTGTTCCCTTTCATCAAGTTCCCCGGCGTGGATCCGCTGCTGGGTCCGGAAATGCGCTCCACCGGCGAAGTCATGGGCATCGGACGGACCTTCGGCAGTGCCTATGCCAAGGCCATGCATGCAGCCGGCATCGGCATTCCCACCGGCGGCACGGCCTTCATCAGCGTCCGGGACGCCGACAAGGAACGGGTCGTCGAAGTGGCCCGGCAGCTCATCCAGCTCGGGTTCCGGCTGGTCGCTACACGCGGGACCTGGCAGGCGCTGACCGACGCCGAGATCGAATGCGAGGCGGTCAACAAGGTGACCGAAGGACGCCCGCATATCGTCGACGCGATCAAGAATGACGAGATACAATTCATTGTCAACACGACCGAGGGACGACAGGCCATCAAGGACTCGTTCTCGATCCGTCGGGAAGCGCTGAACCATAAGGTGACCTACTCGACGACCGTCGCCAATGCGCGTGCTACGCTGCAGGCCATCGAGTATCTCGACAACACCAAGGTCAACCGCCTGAAGGATCTGCATCAGGAGCTGAATTCATGAAAAGAGCGCCACTGACCAAACATGGCGCCGAGCGGCTGCGCGAGGAACTGAAGCGACTCAAGAGCGTCGAGCGGCCGCGTATCATCAACGCCATCGCCGAAGCACGTGCCCACGGCGACCTCAAGGAAAATGCCGAGTACCACGCGGCACGGGAGGAGCAGGGCTTTACCGAAGGCCGTATCAAGGAGCTGGAAACCTCGCTGGCTTCCGCGCAGATCATCGATGTCGCCAAGCTGAATGCGGCACCGAGAATCGTCTTCGGCGCCACGGTGGAGTTGGAGGACGTCGACTCGGGACAGCCCGCGCGTTATCAGATCGTGGGCGACCTCGAGGCTGATATCAAGCAGCAGCGCATCTCCGTGAGCTCGCCCATTGCGCGTGCGCTGATCGGCAAGGAGGAAGGCGACGTGGTCGAGTTCAACGCCCCTGGCGGCACCCGCGAGTACGAGGTCCTCTCGGTTCACTATGACTAGTTAGCTCGCGGCTTTCCGGTGGAAATCGTCCGACGGACCCTGCCCTCCGACCCTCCTGAGCTTGACGCACGGCTGCATCCGGTTCTGCGGCGAATCCTCGCCGCCCGGGGCATCACCGACATGACCCAGCTGGACTACGCAATGGGCGGCATGCTTCGTCCGTCCGGCCTCGGGGACCTAGATTCGGCCGCTCGGCGCCTGGCGCGGGCGGTGGCCGAAGGTGAGCGCACCCTGATCGTCGGCGACTTCGACGCCGACGGCGCCACCGGCACCGCCCTGCTGGTCGGTGCCCTGCGTGCCATGGGTCACCCGAATGTCGATTTCGTGGTGCCCAATCGCTTCGATTTCGGTTACGGACTCTCCCCACGCCTCGTCCGGCACATCGCCGAGCAGGATCAGCCGGAGCTGCTGGTGACCGTGGACAACGGAATCTCCAGCGTCACAGGCGTGGCCGAGGCCCGAAGCAGCGGCATCGAGGTGATCATAACGGACCATCACCTGCCTGGCGCGGACCTTCCCGATGCCAGCGCCATCGTCAATCCGAATCTTCGCGGAGCGGAATTCCCCAGCAAGGCCCTGGCCGGCGTCGGGGTTGCCTTCTACGTTCTGGCGGCCACGCGCGCGGAACTTGCCCGGACGGGCCACTTCCGGGCAGGACGCCGGGCCCCGAACCTCGGTCAGTTCGTGGACCTGGTGGCCCTGGGCACGGTCGCCGACCTGGTCCCGCTGGATCGCAACAACCGGATCCTGGTCGCCCAGGGACTGCGCCGCATCCGCCGCAATGAATGCCGGCCAGGTATCCGCGCCCTGCTGGACGTCGCCGGCCGGGACGTGGGCCGGGTCAGCGCAACGGACCTGGCCTTCTTTGTCGCCCCGCGCCTCAACGCGGCCGGCCGCCTGGACGACATGAGCGTGGGCATCCGATGCCTGCTCACCGACGATCCGGCCGAGGCGCGGAGCCTGGCTGCCGAACTCGACGCGCTCAACCGCGACCGGCGGCGGATCCAGGAAGACATGGAGCAGGATGCCCTCACCGACCTCGAGGAAATCGACAGCGAGGACGCGGTCGTCTGCCTGTTCCAGCCCGGCTGGCACCAGGGCGTCGTCGGCCTGGTGGCCTCCCGGGTCAAGGAAAAGCTCCATCGGCCGGTGCTCGCCTTCGCCCCGGATCGACCCGGCAGCGCCACGCTGAAGGGTTCCGCCCGATCGATTCCGGGTTTTCATATCCGCGACGCACTGGCCGCCGTCGAGGCGCTCCATCCCGGCCTGATCGACCGCTTCGGCGGGCATGCCATGGCAGCCGGGCTAAGTCTCGACCAGGCGAACCTCCCGGCCTTTCGCGAGGCCATTCAGGCCTACGGCCAGGAACACCTGTCCGATGACATGCTGGCCAACCGGATTCAGACCGACGGGGAGCTGGCGGCCGAGGACCTGAGTGTCGACCTGGCGTTGGCGCTGCGCGAATGGGGGCCCTGGGGACAGGGTTTTCCGGAACCCACCTTTGACGGCTGGTTCGACATCCTGGACCGGCGGCCGATCGGCACCGGTCACTGCAAGCTGCGGGTCGCACCGCGCGGCACCCGCCGGGCCATCGACGCCCTCGTTTTTTACCGGCTTCCCGACGAATTCGAGGGTTCCGGGCCCGTCCGGCTCGTCTATCAGCTTGAAGTCAACGAATCCCTGGGACAGGTCACTCCACAGCTCCTGGTGCGCCAGGTACTGTAAAGTGAGGCCCGGGGACCGCACCATGAGCGACGAGGACCGCATCTACGCCGAAGACACGCCGCCGGAGCCATTTCGGTTCACTGCGCGCGTGGCCGACGTGTTTCCGGACATGATTCGCCGCTCCGTACCCGGCTATGGGTCGGTGCTGGAGCTGATCGGAGTCCTTGCCGGCCGCTATATCCAGCCGGGAACGAACTGTTACGACCTGGGAGCCTCCCTGGGTGCGGCCACCCTGGCCATGCGCCATGCGGCGGGAGACAAGGACTGCCGACTGGTGGCCGTGGATTCCTCGGAAGCGATGGTTGCGCGCTGTCGCAGCATCATTGCCCGGGAGCCGGTGGGACCGCCGGTCGAGGTTCAGCTTGCCGACGTCCGCGACCTCGAGATCAGCAACGCCTCCCTGGTGGTCATGAACTACACGCTCCAGTTCATCGAGCCGGCGGAGCGGGATGCGCTCGTCAACCGGATCCATGCCGGTTTGTTGCCGGGCGGTGCGCTGATCCTTTCGGAGAAGATCCAGTTCCGAGACCCGGATCGCGATCAGCTTCATATCGATCTGCACCACGATTTCAAGCGATCACAGGGCTACAGCGAACTGGAAATCGCGCGCAAGCGCACTGCCCTGGAAAACGTCCTGATCCGCGATACGCTCGAGACCCATGACCGCCGTCTCCGCGAAGCCGGCTTCACGACCGTGGAACCCTTCTTCCAGGCGTTCAATTTCGTCTCGCTGCTG
>JAWVZU010000235.1:0-6216 GCA_033722075.1 Lysobacterales bacterium | reverse complement strand
GCTCGAGCTTACGCAGAACCCGGGCCTTCTTGTACAGAAAATCCGCGTTGGTCGGATTGCGGGCCAAGCCCGCGTCAAGCAGCATCAGTGCACGCTCGTATTTGTCGTCCCACATCTCGACGTCGACCAACGCGTTGCGCGCATCGGTGTAGTCGGGACGCTGCTGCAACGCGTATGCCAGTTCCTTGCGTGCCTCCTCGTAGCGCCCGTCCCAGGCATAGGTTCTGCCGAGCAGGATGCGTGCATCCAGGTGGCCGGGACTCTCGGAGAGGATCTCGTAGCAAAGTTCTCTCGCCGCTTCCCGTTCGCCGGAGAAAGCCAATTCCTGGGCCCGTCGAAAGTCGCTCTGCGCCAGCGCCGCTGTCCCCAGAAGCAGGCCGGCAAGGAGCAATCCGACCCTGCCGGCTATCGAAGATGCACGGCGGCGAGACCGTCTTGTTGTCATGGTTTTCTTGATCATGGCAGCCCGACATCGTTATGCACCGGGCCAATACTAGCACTTCGCCTACGGCCCGGAATAGGAAAAGGCGCGTTGACCAGAACACCAGCAAAGGTGGACTGCAGCCGTGATTTCCCAGCCTTGCGGTCCTCGACGCCGGTCAAGCCAGCAGGACGAAACAGATGCCCGCAGCTGCAACCTGGATCGTCAGGTTGTCCAGACCGTGGTTGCTGACCGCTTCCACCAGGGCGCTGCCGAGAGCACAGAGCGCAGCAGTCTTCATGATCACGGGCCAGTCATAGCCGAGGCCGAAAAGGGCGATCACAGCCGCTGCGAATCCAACCAGTGCGACGGCCGCCGAACCTTCGATGCTGCGTGTGGCGGGGACGCCGGCCAAGGAAGGTACGCTGTACTTGTGCTTTCCGAAGCGGGACCCGACGGGTTCTCCGACGGCGTCCCCCCAGCCGCCGACCAGGTAGCCGGCAACGGCGAATTTTCCAAAGAATAGGTTCGCCAGGACGCCGCCGAGCGCCGTTGTCACGAGGGGGATGATGATGAACAGCGAGCGGCGCGGCGCATCGGTCGGTCGGGCCGGGGCCTCGTAAAAGCCGAAGTCGTCGCCGCGCCATACGGCGTAGAGCACGGCGGCGGCCACTAGAGATCCGAACAGGACGACGGCACTGAGGCCAAAGGCCAACTGCAGCGCACAGGCACCTGTGAAGATGATGATATGGAAGACCTTGCGCGTATAGGGCGTTCGGACACCGCGTTGTTTGAGACGAGCGGAGTAGGCGGCGGCGAGGTAGGTGTAAATCAATATGATCGGTGTGGCGAGGATGATCAACCGCAACGACGGAATCGCGGCCTCGAGGAACGATCGGATCCGGTCCGCCAGGGAGATTTCCTGGGCCCGGATCTCTGCCGCTTCCCCGGAAAAAACGTAGTCCAGGGCAACTTCCGGCTGAGGTGGACCTAGCCGTGGCCGGGACACGTCGACCAGTCGGCGCTCGCTGCCGTAAACGTAATATGGCCCCCCGAAACGGATTTTCGACAGCACGAGCTCGGAGTCCGTATCCATCACCTGCCAAGCCAGGCCCGCCTGCTTGGCTACGGCAGCGTCGACTTGCGCCTCGATCGAGTCGGAATCACCGAGATAGATGAATGAGCGGATTCCGCCGGCACGGAGGGGGTCGAGAAACTCGGGTGCGGTCGGCCGAGGGCCGATGGCCACGTTGGGTGCAACGACCTGAACCTGTCCCTGCCGCAGCCGGCGCTCCAGGAGTGCGGGCACGGCGGGTGGAACGCCCGCTCGCAAGGCGGTGATCAGCGCCTGGATGCGGACATCGTCGGGGCTCATGCCCAGGACCAACAGGGGGTGATCGGCGGCATAAATGGTCGAAGCCAACTGGAAGGCTCGCTGTGAGTCAAAGGGCTGTTTCGGAAATGGGAGTCGCCGCAGCGTTTTCCCTGCCCGTTCCAGTTCTGCCGCGGCGGCCGTAGCGACGCGCTGCTCCGCCGGCAGCGACGGATCGAACACCAGGGCGACGGTGCGCCAGGGAGCATCCAGCACCAGTTCTCGCGTCTCGGGCGAGATCGGCCCGAAGCGAGGTGCCGTAGTTACGAAAATGTCCGGCTTGATCCGGACGACCGGCTGGTTCTCAAAAAAGCGCGTGGTCGAAAGATGACGCCGTGGTAATTCTGGTCCGTAGAAATACCATGCTTCCTGTGGATCCGTTGCCGAGAACGGGTCGAAGTTCTCCGGTGAAAATATCTGGAAATCCAGGCCCTGCTCGATCGCGACGTCCCAGGTATCCTGGTCACCCCCCGCATCTGCGACATTGCCGACGAAACCGAGGTGCCTGATTCCGCTGCGAAGTAGGATTCCGATCTCCGTTGGCTCGGGCCTGGGCCCGTACAAGATGGACTGATCAATGAAAAATGGCCGACCGTTGCTCATCGGGTCCGTCAGGCGGCTCCTGTTCAGCGGAGGTGCCCCGATGTAGGCAGCGATAAAAGCGTCGGAGGTGCTTGACGGAATGAGAAACGGATGAACGAGCACCGGAGGATCAAGATCCCTGACTTCCTCGGCAATTGCTCGGATCTCCTCCGGATCGACCGGATTGAGTCTCACTGGCCGCAGGAGGTGCGGAATTTCGTAACGTTCGAGAAGCCTGCGTTCTTCTGCAATCCAATCTCTTTCCAATGGCTCTGCAGGATCCAGCAAGGACACCACATTGGCCATGTGCCCGACGATGTAGCTGAGGAATTCCTCGTCGGTCGGATAGGGTGAGAGCAACACCCCTTCATCGAGCCGAATCAGTGGGCCTCGTTCCAATGCCCGACGGCTTGTCAGCCGCCGTCCCTCCACGCCAGCATCCCCACTGGTTGCGTTGGGATCGACCGACTGGATCAGCTTGGCGACGACCCGGACCCGGTCCTTGCCGAGGTAGCAATGCACGTAATACCGGCCTTCTTCGCTCCGAGCGAGTTCGCGCAGGCGCTGGAGACTGGTCTCGTTCTCTCCGATCCAGGGCAGCATGGGCGTATGAATCAACTCGATGCCCACGGCCGCCGCGTTCTCCTGCTCGTCGGCCAGGAGCTTCGGCTCGAAGGGCACTACCGCCGGATGGAGCAGGGAGATGACCCCCGTGAACCCGCGTTCCTTGAGCTCCTGCATCTTCTCCGCGGTCGGATAGGGACCGAAGGTGAAACGCTGGGATACCGATTCCTCGGAACCGCGGTGGACGCCCATGAGCTGGGGGCTGAGAAACAGCCACAAAGCGCCCGCAGCACACAGAACGGGCAGGGCTCCGATCAAAACCCGCACGTGCCGGAGAGGCGTTCGGATGAAGGTTCGCGCCAGGAACAGGCAGATCACGAACGTCGCGGCCACGTAGGCAACGATGATCACGCGCACGAGGATGGACTCCAGGTCGCTGCTCCATCCCCAGGCCCGGGTCACGTCCGTCACCCAGCGAACCGGTCCCATCAGTACCGAAGTGCCGGTGGCAAAGCCGGTGAACAGCCAGAGCGTGGCAAAAATGAAGAGGTTGGCCAGGGTCAGGTTGAAGAACCGTTCCCCGAACCGGCTTCTTATCGATTCCATATGCAAACGAGCCCCTGCTCCCTTGTCGACTGGATCGTCGACCTGCGTAAAGCATAAACGCCTCGCTCCGGCCACTCCAGGCCCTTCCAGGCCCTCGAGCCTGATCCAGTCGATCGGGCGAATTATCCGCCGTAACCGTCAGCTCGTGGAAGTCACTGAGCCCGACCGCCGACGAGGTAGGCGAGTTCGATGACGGGCGTTCCCTTAACCTCCGAGTCTCGTTGGCCGAGCACTTTGATCGGTCCCCCGTAGAGCGTCGACAGCTCCGCTTCCGGCACGCTGAAGGGCGGTGGACTGATGCGATCTTGCGGGTCGTCGAGACTGATGATCAGCTGGGGCGCGGATCCGGCGACTTTTTGAACGTGCCGTGCATAATCGCGGCGCATCGGCGCCGGGAGCGCGATCAGCGCAGCCCGGTCGTAGACGGCGTCGACAGGCCCCAGTGCCTCGGATGTGGTGGCGAGGAAATCGCCTACGATGAGTTCGATATTCCCCGCAGTGTAGTGTCCGGGCTGCACCATCGCGGCTTGGAGACCGTTTTCGGCGAAGAAGTCGCGGACCGCGAGCTCGCTCAGTTCCACCCCCACGACCGAGTGACCTTTTCCTGTGAGCCAGATCAGATCCGGTGATTTGCCGCAAAGCGGAACGAGTACGCGCGTGCCGGGCGTCAGACCCAGTCGTTCCCAGTATTCGATCAGCAACGGGTGGGCCGTGTCCTGATGGAATCCGATCTGGTTGGATTGCCATCTCTCATGCCAGAACTCGTGATGCATGGGTGCCTGGAGCCCGCTACTGATCGGTGAGACCGGCCAGTTGTCGGACCAGATCCAGGACGCCTTCCATCTGGACCGCGCCGCGGTACAGATAGTCCGGGCCCGTGTAGCCCCACCAATCCCAGCAGGCATAGGGGTTGGCGGCGCTTGCCCTGACCTGGGGGAAGAGGAGGACGATCCGGTTGGCCTCGGCCCAGGGCAGGTAGCCCGATTGGCTGGCGAAGGCGTCGCCGACAGTTGCCGATGACTGCGCGCATCCGTGCAGCACCACGTGCAGGCGACAGGAAGCATCCTGGTCGCCACAGCCCGGCGGTACGAACAGGAAAGCTTCGTCCATGAGGTGCGCCGGTTCGGCACCCGGAACCGCGATGGCCGAAACCGCTCCCTGTGCCTCACCCGGTTCGTCCAGGCCGCCATACAAATGGCCGAGCATCCGGCCGGCACCGTCAAAATCGCAGGCCCCGATGAACGGCGAGACCGATTCGTCGCAGGCATGTCCCGTATCGACCGTCGGAAAATGATGTGCCGCGGGAACGTCGTTCACGTAGACGACGCGATCGGAGAGGCTTCGGTAGAGATCTGCCAGCGCATCGGCCACGACGGCCGGGACCGTCGCGTCCTGCGCACCCCGAAACAGCCATACCGGGTCGTCCCGGAGCGAGGCCGGGGATGGAATCCGGTCTTCGGCGACGGCGGTCTCGATCCGCTCCGCCAGGACAGCAACGTCCAGCGCCTCGCTTGCCGATCCCATGCACCGGGCCAGCGCGACGCTGAGCGATCCCTCGGCACAACCATAGGGTCCCCCGGCGACGATTCCGGCGCCGCTGAAGATATCGGAATAGGCCAGGTGCAGCTGCTGGGCAAAATAGCCGCCGGCGGAGATGCCCGAAACGGTGATGCCTTCAGGATCGACGTTCAGCGGCGGGAGGTCCGACGAATGGCTCTCCGTGAGGGTGAGGGCGAGGGCGAGGGCGATAAGCAGGGCTTTGATCATGGTTGAATCCTCAGAAAGCGGCGAATGCCGGCAAGGGCCTCCGGGGTCTGAGCCTGGGCAACGAAAGTCTCGCGCTCCCGCTCGAGACGGGCTGCGACGGCGTCCAGGTCCCCGTTGAGGAGCTGCTTGGCCGTTCGCGCCGAGCCGGCTTCCAGCTTGCCGAATCGGCTGCCCAGCCGGTGCGCGGCTTCCAGGGGCTGCGGATCGATTCGGCTGGCCAGACCACGCGCTACGGCCTCGCCGGGCTCCAGGCTTGCATTGTCAAAAAGCAGCTCCGCCACGCGCGATGACCCGATGACCTGCGGCAGCAGCGCGGTCCAGCCTCCATCCGGGGAAAAGCCGACCTGGCCGTAGTAGGGAGTAATGGTCGCCCGTTCCGAAAGGAGCACGATGTCGGACGCGAGGAGCAATCCCAGCGACCCGCCGCAGACGATGCCGTTCACGGCACAAATCACCGGAGCCGGAAACCCGCGAAGGGCCAGGATCACCTGGTTCAAAAGACCCACCAGTCGGTGGGCATACGCGCCGATTGAATCCCGCTGTTCCCAGAACTCGCGAAGGTCGCCGCCGGTTGAAAACGACCGGCCATTTGCCGCAAGGATCAAGGCCCTTGGGGGCGATGCGCTCAAGGTGTCCAGCTCGGTGAGCAGGGCTTGGAGCAGTTCGGGAACCAGGGCGTTGTGGCGCTCCGGCCGATTGAGATTCAGCCGGCATAGCTCATCTTCCCGGTGGACTTGGAGCAGGGCGCCCGATTTCACTGGATCACGTCCCGGGTGTAGACCAGGGCACGCCCCTCGGCCAGGAGGCGCCCGTCGGCGCCATGACATTCAGTCGCCAGGTCGGCCAGGTGTTTCTCCGGCCGCAGTCGAGTGATGCGGACCGTGGCACGGACCACTTCCCCCGG
>JAWVZU010000234.1:0-6237 GCA_033722075.1 Lysobacterales bacterium | reverse complement strand
GCTCCAGGACAGCGATACGGTATCCGGTGCGTTCGTGCTGCTGAAGGAACCGGTCGAATTCGAAGCGACCGATCAGCAACCGGTCGATCTGCTGTTCGCCCTCGTCGTTCCCAGCCATTGCGAGGAGCGCCACCTCGAACTGCTGGCTCAGCTTGCCGATCTATTCAACGATCCGGCCCGCCGCGAAGCCCTGCGCGCCGCGGACGACGCCCAGGCGGTCCTGCAACTGTTGGAGGACTGGCAGACCGAGCGCGTCCTTGGATGAACCAGTCGATTTCAGCTGCGGAGCTTTTTCGCAGCCTTAAGGACCGTCTGCAGCTCAGCCGGGCAGCCGGGCCGGAGGGCGAAAACCGGGCCGTGGCCGCCACCGACAGCCCGGAACTGCGCCCCTCCCTTTGCGGCTTTCTCAACCTGGTGCACCCCAACGACATCCAGGTCCTGGGCCTCGAGGAACTGCGCTACCTGGACTCGCTGGATTCCCGCAAACGCTGGGAAACGATCGCCGCGATCATTGCCGACAAGCCCGTCGCCCTGATCGTGTCGGACGACCTGATGGTTCCCGACGACCTCGCGGAAGGGGCCGAGGAAAGTCGCATGCCCCTGTGGCGGTCGCCCACGCCGGGAGTCGACCTGGTGGGTCACGTCCAGCACTACCTGGCCCGGCGACTGGCCCGCAGCACCACGGTCCACGGGGTCTTCATGGAAGTCTTCAGCATCGGCGTGCTGATTACCGGCGACAGCGGCTCGGGCAAGAGCGAACTGGCCCTGGAACTGATCACGCGCGGGCATCGCCTGATCGCCGACGACGCACCGGTCATGACCCTGATCCCGCCCGATGTGCTGGACGGCACCTGCCCCGAATTGCTCCAGGATTGCCTGGAAGTCCGCGGGCTGGGCGTGCTGAACGTGCGCGCCATGTTCGGCGACAGTGCGATCAAGCAGAACAAGTATCTCAAGCTGGTCGTGCACCTGGATCTCGCCGCCTTCGAAAATGCCGCGGCGCGCAACGAGATCGACCGGCTGCACGGCGACGTGAGCTATCGCAACCTCCTGGGCATCGAAGTCCCGGTCATCACCATCCCGGTTGCGCCCGGTCGCAACATCGCGGTCATCGTCGAGGCGGCGGTCCGTAATCACAATCTCAAACTCAAGGGTTACGATGCGGCCGCCGAGTTTCTCCGGCGCCATGAAGACTTTCTGACCGATTCACAGGAATGAGCAGGCAGGACAACAGCTGGATCATCGTGACCGGTCTGTCCGGCTCGGGCAAATCGGTTGCCCTGGCCACCCTAGAGGACTTGGACTTCTACTGCATCGACAACCTGCCGATCGGTCTGGTGGAAACCACCCTGGCTCACCTGCACGGGCAGAACCGCCACGGCGTCCCGCGGATCGCCCTGGGTATCGACATTCGCAGCGGTGAAGAAGAAATCAGCCGGTTGCCCGAGGTGGTGGCCGCGGCGCGAAAAATGAATCCGAACTGCCGGGTCTTTTTCCTCAACGCCGCAGACGCCACCCTGCTTCGTCGCTTCAGCGAGACCCGTCGGCGCCACCCGCTGGACATCAAGAGCATGGGCCTGAGCCAGGCCATCGCCAGGGAACGGAAGCTCATGGCACCGCTGCTCGAGATGGCGGATGTGAAGTTCGATACGAGCGACCTGAGCATCCATCAGCTGCGGCGCGAGATCTGCGACACGCTCGGCATGGGCGAGCAGCCGCTGGTGCTGCTCCTGGAATCGTTTGCTTTCAAGCAGGGCGTGCCAGCCGACCTGGACATCGCCTTCGACGCGCGCTGCCTGCCCAACCCGCATTGGGAGCCGGATTTGCGACCGCTTTCCGGGCGTGAGCCGGAGGTGCAGGAGTATCTGGCAGCCCAGCCGGATGTGAATGCCTTCGTGGAGGACATCTGCACCTGGCTGGAAACCTGGTTGCCTCGCTACCAGATCCAGAACCGCAGCAGCCTCACGATCGGCATCGGCTGCACCGGTGGGCGACATCGCTCGGTCTACGTGGCCGAGCAGGTCGCGGACCATTTCCGCTCCCGGCACGACCAGGTCCTGACCTACCACCGGGAGCTCATATGAGCGTCGCGGTGCTGCTCGTCACCCATGCCGACCTCGGCCAGGCGGTCCTGCGCCAGGCCGACGTTCTCGTCGACGGCTACGCGCTGCGGACCGCCCTGCTGGAAATTCAGCCCGACGACGAGCCGCAGAACCGAATCGAGGACGGGCAGAAGCTGATCGCCGACCTCGACGACGGCGACGGCGTGTTGATCCTGACGGATCTGTACGGCGCCACGCCCAGCAACATTGCCCATGGACTCATCGAGGCGGGTCGGACCAGCGTCGTCCACGGCCTCAATCTCGGTATGCTGATGCGGGCCCACAATTATGCCGATGTGGGACTGGCAGAGATGGTCGAGAAGGTCATCGAGGCCGGCCACCGCTCGATCTTTGCAGGAGATCCGGCTTGATCGAGGAGACCTTGACCATCGAGAACCGCCTCGGCCTGCACGCTCGGGCCGCAGCGAAGCTCGTCAACGTCGCCTCCTCCTACTCCAGCGAGATCACCATCGTTCGCGATGGCCGCGCGGTCAACGCCAAGAGCATCATGGGGGTGATGATGCTTGCTGCGGCCAAGGGGACGACAATCGACGTTAGGGTCGATGGCAAGGACGAAGCCGACGCCTTCGAGGCCCTGCGCGAGCTGGTCGCGGACAAGTTTGGAGAAGGCGAATGACGATGGCCGTCCAGGGCACGGGCGTATCCCGGGGCATTGCCATCGGCAAGGTCCATATCGCCCGACGGCATCAGCTGGAGATCTCCCAGCGCGCCATCCGCAACGAACTGGTTGAGCAGGAAGTGATGCGCTTCCGCAAGGCGGTGGCCGATGCGCGGGCCGAGTTGCGCGAGGTCCGCGACCGAATCCCGCCTTCGACGCCCGCGGAAGTCCTGGAGTTCATCGATGCGCATGCCCTGATGCTGGAAGACGGTGCGCTCACCGAGCCGCCGGCCCAGGCCATCCGGGACCTCGAGTGCAATGCCGAGTGGGCGCTGCAGGTCCATCGCAATCGGCTCGCGGCCGTCTTCGACGACATGGACGATCCCTACCTGGCCTCCCGCATCGACGACGTCGACCAGGTCATCAGCCGTATCCAGCGCCACCTCATGGACGAGACGGACGCCGAGGGTGAGCGGCACGAGAACTATCGCGGCATCGTGCTGGTGGCCGACGACCTGGCACCGGCCGACCTCACCCTGCTCTACCATAACGGTCTTGCCGGGCTGGTCACGGAATTCGGGGGCCCCCTGTCCCACACGGCGATCCTCGCCCGCAGCCTGAAGATCCCGGCCGCCATGGGCGTCCATCACGCCCGCCAGCTGTTTCTCGAGGACGAGCAGGTCCTGGTCGACGGCGGGCGCGGCATCGTCATCGCCGACGCCAACCGCACGGTCCAGTCCCACTACCGCGCGCGGCTGCGAGCCATCCGCAAGCACCAGCGCCATCTGGACCGGCTCAAGGACGAGGAGGCGGTGACCCGGTGCGGGACCCGGATCATGCTCGAAGCCAACCTCGACCTCCCGGCCGACCTGGAACTGGTTGGCGGCTGCGGCGCCGAAGGGATCGGCCTGTATCGGACCGAGTATCTGTTCCTGAACCGGCCCGAGCCGCCGTCGGAGGACGAGCAGTACGAATCGTACGTCGAGATCATCAACTCGATGCACGGCCGTCCGGTGACCATCCGCACCATGGACCTCGGCGCCGACAAGCCTCTGCCCGGACGCAGCCAGCGCGGCGATATCCCGGTCAATCCCGCCATGGGCCTGCGGGCCATTCGCCTGTGCCTCAACGACCACAGCCTGTTCATCCCGCAGCTGCGGGCCATCGTCCGGGCAGCAAGCGCGGGCCCGGTGCGTCTCATGATTCCGATGGTGTCCACAGCCCAGGAACTGTTCCAGGTCAAGAACCTGCTCAAGCTGACCATACGGGACCTCAAGCGGGAAGGCCACGAGGTCCCGGAACGCATGCCCATCGGCGCCATGATCGAGGTGCCCGCCGCGGCCATCGCGGCCGGCACCATCGCCAAGTACGTCGACTTTCTATCGATCGGCACCAACGATCTCATCCAGTACACGCTGGCCATCGACCGGATCGACGACCAGGTGAGCTATCTCTACGATCCGCTCCACCCCTCGATTCTGCGCTTGCTGCAGATGACCATCGAAGCCGGTGCGAATGCCGACAAGGAAGTGTCGATGTGTGGAGAGATGGCCGGGGACCCCCGCTACACGCGCCTCCTGCTCGGGATGGGCCTGCGCGATTTCAGCATGCACCCGGGCGGGATCCTTGAAGTGAAACAGGTCGTCAAGGCGACCCACCTGGACGAGATCCAGCCCTACATCCGGCGGATCATGCGGGCCACCAATCCGCTCCGGATCAGCACTCTGGTCCGTGAAATGAATTCGCTGTAGGCTCCGACATCGCACGAGTTTCACTCGGACGTGCCATCCTGAGAAACTATCGCCGATTCCGCCGGGGCACGGGAACCTTGCCCCGGGTTTCCGGCCACTCAACGCAAAACCAGGCTAGCCATGGCTGAATTTGCCCGTCACGAAAAGACCGAGCGACAGCTGCAGCGTCTCTCCGATGCGCTGAAGACCGGGCGCCTGCAGCCCGTCCGTCGCCTGTTGAACAGCCTGCCGGCGGGCGAGATCGCGGACCTTCTGGAGTCGCTCCCGCCCGAGCCCCGCAACCTGGTCTGGGAACTGGTCGATCCGTCGCTGGACGGCGAGATCCTGGTTCATGTCGCGGACGAGGTCCGGTCCAGCCTGATCGAGGCCATGGAGCACGAGGAGCTGGTCGAGGCGACCTCCGAACTGGACCTCGACGACCTCGCCGACATCCTCGACGACCTGCCGGACCAGGTCATCAAGCAGATTCTGACGGTCATGGACCGGACCGACCGGGAGCGTCTCGCCCAGGTCCTGTCCTATCCCGAGCATTCCGCCGGCGGCCTGATGGACCCGGAGGTGGTGACCATCCGCAGCGACGTCAATCTGGACGTGGTTCAGCGCTACCTGCGTATGCGCGGCGCCATGCCGGAGCCCGCCGACGACCTGTTCGTCACCGACCGCGAGGGGCGCTACCTCGGTCGCCTTGCCCTGGCGGACCTGCTGTGCCGGGAGCCCGACCTGCCGGTGGAAGAAATCATCCGCCGGGGCGACCGGGCCATTGCGGTGGACCTGTCCGCGGCCGACGTGGCCACCGAGTTCGAGCACAACGACTGGGTATCCGCCCCCGTGGTCGACCCAGCCGGTAGGCTGCTCGGTCGTATCACGATCGACGACGTTGTCGACGTGATCCGCGAAGAAGCCGAACATAACGTCATGAGCATGGCCGGCCTGGACGAGGAGGACGATATGTTCGCGCCGGTGTTCGCAAGCAGCAAGCGGCGCGCCCTTTACCTTGGCGTCAACCTCATCACGGCCTTCGTCGCGGGGTGGTTCGTGGGGATCTTCGATCACACGCTGGAGCAGGTCGTCGCCCTCGCCGTGCTGATGCCGGTCGTGGCCTCCATGGGCGGAATTGCGGGGAGCCAGACCCTGACGCTGATGATCCGCGGCATGGCCACCGGGCGGATCGGTCCCGGCAATACGAGCGCCTTGCTTAACAAGGAACTGGCCGTCGGCAGCCTCAACGGGCTTCTCTGGGCCCTGGTGGTCGGCATCGTCGCCCTGCTCTGGTTCCGCCTCCCGATGCTCGGCATCGTGGCTGCGCTGGCCATCGTCATCAACCTGGTCATGGGCGCGCTGGCGGGGGTCCTGGTGCCGATCGTCCTGCGACGCCTTGCCATCGACCCGGCACTGGCAGGCGGCGTGGTTCTCACCACGGTGACCGATGTGGTCGGGTTCGTCGCCCTGCTGGGGCTGGGCTCCGTGCTCCTTCTATGATCCCAGGGCGAACCGCTGAACGACCTTGTCGGCCAATGTCAGACACGCGGTCAACCCCGGAGAGTCGATACCCAGCAGGCTGACCAGTCCTTCGACGCCCTGTTCCGCCGGGCCCAGCAGGTGAAAATCCCCATCGGCGGCCGAAGTCCGAATGCCCGCATAGGCGGGTTGAAGATCGGCCCCATCCAGGTCCGGGAGGTAGCGGCGAATGGCAGCGACGAAAGATGCGCGTCGGGAATCGTCCACCGAGTAATCAATGCGGTCGACAACCTCCGCATCCGGCCCG
>JAWVZU010000233.1:0-6281 GCA_033722075.1 Lysobacterales bacterium | reverse complement strand
CGACCATCGAGCGTCTCTACCGCGAGCTGGAGGCGCCGCTGTTCAATATCGCGCTGCGCTGGACCTGGGTGCCGGCGCTGGCCCAGGAACTCGTCCAGGACGCATTCATGAAGCTCTGGAGCCGGCGTCTGCTGGTCCGGAAAGACACGGCGAGCGCTTATCTTTACAAGACGGTGCTGAACCTCGGGCGCAAGCACGCCCGGCGGCGCACGAACTGGTGGCGGGTGCAGCGGCGGATGCCGGACCAGGAGCCGGAACCGGGCCCCGAAGCGTTCTCTGCCGAGGCCGAAATACGCCAGGCGATCGACACCTTGCCTGACGACCAGCGGGAGGTGCTCCTGCTGTGCGAGTTCAGCGGCCTGAGCCAGCGGGAAATCGGTGCGCTGCTGGGGATCCCGGCGGGGACGGTGGGATCGCGTCGTCACCACGCGCTGGAGAAACTGAAGCGGGAGATGAAAGGTGCAACCGGATAGAAAGCTGTTTACAAACGTACCGCCACCGCAAGGCGGTCTCACGGGATTGCGAGCGAGAATCCGTCGCCGCCGTCAGCAGGGGACGGCCCTGGCGACGGTGCTGGCCGTTGTCGCCACCGCGTGGCTCTTCGTCGACGATCCTCACCCGACCTTCAGCGGCGACCTGGGCCGGACCCCGTTGGCCCGACTCGCTTCGGACGGAGGGCATCCGTCGCTGAGGATTCGCGAAGGTCAGGTTCTTGCCATCGAGTCGGCGCGCTCGGACGTCCGGCTGTATTGGGTGGTGGACCTGGAGGAAAGGACCGGGAACGCGGCCTCGGATCTCCCGGAAGTTCCTAGAGCGCCTTCAATTTGGCCGTTGCCCGATTCAGGGTGAATTCGTCCTTGGCGAAACAGAACCGGAGCACCCGGGTGTCGGTACGGTCCCGGTAGAACACGGACACGGGGATTGCCGCAACACCGATTTCTTCCGTCAGCCAGCGTCCCATTTCCGTGTCGGGGCGCTCGGAGATGCGGTCGTAGCCAAGCAGCTGAAAGTAGGTGCCGCGGCACGGCAGGATGTCGAAGCGCGATTTCTCCAGGCCGCTGCGAAAGTGATCTCGCTTGGCCGCATAGAAGTCGCCGAGTTCCAGATAATGCGACGCGTCCTCCATGAATTCGGCCAGTGCATACTGCATCGGCGTCGTGGTCGCGAAAGTAACGTATTGGTGAACCTTGCGAAATTCTTCGGTGAGCCGCGGCGGCGCCACGCAATAGCCGACCTTCCAGCCGGTGTTGTGGTAGGTCTTGCCAAAGGACGAGACGCCAAAACTCCGTTCGCGCAGGGCGGGTATGGAAAGGCAGCTGGCGTGCTCCATACCGTCGAACACGATGTGCTCGTAGACCTCGTCGGACAGCAGCAGCGTGTCGGTGCCTTCGAGCAGCTCCGCGAGCTGTCCCAGGTCGTCCGGCGACAGCACGCTGCCGGTCGGGTTGTGGGGACTGTTGATGATCACCATCTGCGTGCGCGAACTCAGGGCGTGGCTCAGACGATCGAAATCGATCGCATAGTCGGGTGGTAGCAGGGGCAGGTGGACAGGCACGCCGCCGGCCAGTTCGATGGCCGGCACGTAACTGTCATAGGCCGGATCGAACACGATCACCTCATCGCCGCGCTGGACGCTGGCCTGGATGGCCACGAACAGCGCTTCGGTTGCCCCGGAAGTGACGGTGATCTCCCGATCCGGATCGGCCTGGGCGCCGTAAAGCCGGTTGACCTTGCCCGCGATCTGTTCGCGAAGGGCCGGAACACCCATCATCGGGGCGTACTGGTTCATCCCCTCGCGCATGAACTTCTCCACCAGGTCCATGAGGCGCTCCGGCGGAGAGAAATCGGGAAAACCCTGGGAGAGGTTGATCGCGCCGTGTTCGGCCGCGAGCTGCGACATCACGGTAAAGATGGTCGTGCCGACGTTCGGCAGCTTGGAACTCAGGTGTGGGTGCTGCATGGGATCATCATAGCAACCGCACCGGCTCGATCGGTCTGGAGGTGACGTTGTGCTCGGCATCGATCAGCATGAGGGCGTTGTCGGGGACCGTTTTCCAGCCCGCATCGGCGCTCAGCGGTTCCGACGCGAAGAGCACAGTCCTCGAATCCGGGTCGTCGAGCATCTCGCACACGCCGTCCCGACACCGGTAGCGGCCCCCGAGATGGTGATAAAGCGATTGGGAGCGGGTGCCATTGGGCGTGCCGTACCGGCTCACGACCGCCTGGGCGCCATCGGTCAGCACCAGGTTGAGATGCGCGGTTTCCCGCGAACCGGCGCGCTGGGCTGTTTCTTCGACCAGGCCGATCACCGCCTCCACCGCATCTGCCATGGCCTCGAGCTTGATCTCGCCGGTGGGATCGCCGAGGTGCTCGACGATGCTCGCAAACAGCACCTCGGAATCGGTGGAACCCGAGATCAGGTCATAGCACCGGTCGCTGAGGCGCTCCTTGAGGTCGCGGCGGATCCGCTGATAACCGGCGACCAGCCCGTTGTGCATGAAGGACAGCCGTCCGGCAGAGAACGGATGGCAGTTCGCCTGGCTTACTCCGATCCCCGGGCTGGCCGCCCGGACGTGGGCCAGAATGCAGTCGCTCTCGGTGGCGCCGGCCAGCCCGCTCAGGTTGAGAGAGCTCCAGGCCGGCTGGACCTCGCGCAGCACAGCCGGTCGGGCGCTGACCCGGTGGTTGTACCAGCCCAGGCCGTAGCCGTCGCCGTTCAGCGGTTCCTCGCGTTCACGGGCGTGATAGCTCTGCTGGATGATGGAATGCTCCGGGTCCGTCACCAGCTGGCTCAGGGTCAGCGGTGGGCCGAGGTAGAAGGCAAGGCGGCACATCAGTCGAGGTCCTCCTGGCGAAAGTCGGTCCCGTCGGCCAGGTCGTAGATCGTCGGCTGGCCGTCCAGTTTGACCATGCGCTTGCCGAGTCGGGGAAAATCAGCGACCTCGAATGACTTGTTGTCGCCGCCCATGAGGTAAACGAGTTCATCTTCGCCTTCGTTGCGCATGTGATGGGCGGCCTTGCCGGCAGGGTAGGCCAGGAAATCACCGCTGCCGACCTCGAACTCGCGCTCGTTGATCTCGGCAATGCCCCGTCCGGCGAGAACATAGATCCACTCGTCCTCGCGGTGGTGCAGGTGATAGACGAAGGACTCCTTGCCCGGCGGAATCCGCACCAGACTGATTCCTGCAGACTTGAGGCCGGCCAGCCGGCTCAGGTGGGTGCCGATCAGCTCGGAGCGGGGATTCCAGGGGTGCGATGCGCGTTCCTCGGCCGCCTGGATCTGCTCGGCGGTAAACAGGAACGGCGAGCCGGATGAGGAACTTGATTCAGCCATGGTGCGTTTCTCTCATTGACCGAAGCGCTTGCCGCCGCCTTCCAGGTACGCTGCTTCCTCGGCCGTGGTTTCGCGGCCCAGGGCGGCATTGCGGTGCGGGAAGCGACCAAACCGGGCGATGACGTCGCGGTGCTCCCGGGCGTAGTCCAAGTTGCTCTGCAGGTAGTCCGCCAGTTCTGCGGGGGCTTCCTCGACGAGTTTCAGGAAGCATTCGACACAAAGCTCCTGGTGGTCCAGGGACTCGGCGTGCTCGAGCGGCATGTAGAAGAAGGACCGCTCCAGCGGATGCAGGGCCTGATCAAAGCCCAGATCCAGGCCCTCCGACACCAGCGCCTGCGCGCGGGGATCCCCGGCGAAGGCACGGGCGGTACCACGATGGATGTTGCGCGGAAACTGGTCCAGCAGGATGATCAGGGCCAGCATGCTGCGCGGCGCCGTGGCCCATTGTTCGAAATCACCGGCCAGCCCAGCGTCGATCAGCGGACCGAAGCGCTCGCGGATCTCGTGGTCCACCTGCTCGCCGCCGCCCCACCAGAGCTTGCCCCGGGGTTCCAGCGGCGGCTCACCGAACCAAAATCGGAGAATTGCCTCGACGTCGGAGCGGGAGCTCGCCATCGACCGGTCAGCCCGCCAGCTGCAGGTCCTCGATAAAGGCGGCCAGGAAGCGGGCCGCTTCGCCGCCGGTTGCCGCGCGGTGATCGAAGGTGAGCGACAGGGGCATGGTCGGGTGGACCGCCATGCCGCCGTGCGCGGCGACCACTGCGTCGCGCATCTTGCCGGTGGCGAGGATCGCCACACAGGGCGGCGTTATCACCGGGGTCGTGTACTGGCCGGCATAGACGCCGACGTTGGACAGCATGATCGTGTAGCCGGTCAGATCGCTCGGGGGAATGGACCGGTTTTGCACATTTTCACGCAGCCGGTTCAGATCTTCGCGCAGTTCCCCCGGTGTCTTGCTCTCGGCGTCGCTCAGCTTGGAGACGAACAGGCCGTCCGGCGTATCCACGGCGATGCCGACGTGTACCGCCGGATGGACCTGGATCTTCGGACCGTCCGGATCAAACCAGGCATTCAGCACCGGTTCGCGTTTCACGCCGGCGCACAGCGCACGGATCATGCGCACGGTGATGTCCTGCTTGCCTTCCCAAAGGGCGAGGTCGGCAACCTCGGTAATCGAAGTCGGAACAATGGCCGCATGGGCCTCGGCCATGGCCCGGGCCATGGTTCGCCGGGTACCGCGTACCGGTGTCCACTCCCCGCTGACGGGGATCGATGGCGTCGGCCGCGCCGCGGGCGCCGATGGCGGAGCCTTCTGGGCGGAACGCTCGGCGCCACCGGATTCTGCCGCGCGCTTGACGTCCTTGGCGGTGATCACGCCGCGTGCGCCGGTGGGTTCTACCCCCGACAGGTCGACCTTAAGCTTGCGGGCAAGGGCGCGAACCGCCGGGGTGACCTTGTGATCTCCGACCCAGCTGACCTGCTCGCGAACCACCTCGTTGCTGCTCTCCATGGCACCGACGACGGTGCCGCTGTCCTCTCGCTCTTCCGACTCCGACGTTGCCTTTTCCGTTGACTCGGTTTCCGGCTCGGCCTCCGCTTGCTCCTGAGCCTCGGTCGACCGGGGTTCCGCTTCGGCGCCTTCCTCCGCGTCGAAGGTCACCAGCGGGGCACCGGTCTCGATGACATCGCCGGGGCCGCCGTGAAGCTTGACGATCTTGCCGGTGAACGGTGCCGGCACATCGACCACGGCCTTGGCCGTTTCCATCGACACCATCGGCTCGTCGGCCTGCACCTGGTCGCCCTCGGCGACGTGCCATTCGACGATCTCCGCATCCGGCAGGCCTTCGCCCAGGTCGGGCAGGTTGAATACTCGCATCAGCTGACCTCCATGACTTCCTCGACCGCCTTCAGGATTCGGGCGGTGGAGGGCATGTATTTCTTCTCGAGCCGGTAGAGTGGCATCACCACGTCATAGCCGGTAACCCGCTTGACCGGTGCGTGCAGGTTGTAGATGCCCTCATCGGCCAGGCGCGCGGCGATTTCGGCGCCCACGCCGCAGTTGCGGGCGGCTTCGTGGACGATCACGCAACGACCGGTCTTCTCCACCGACTCCAGGATCGTGTCCGTATCCAGCGGACTGATGGTCGCGACATCGATCACTTCGGCCGAGATCCCCCGCTCGGCGAGCTTGTCGGCGGCCTCGAGCGTTTCCTTGATCATCGCGCCCCAGGTGACCAGAGTGACATCCGAGCCGTCGCGAACGACGAAACACACGTCCAGCGGCAATTCCTCGCCGTCATCGGGTACCTCTTCCTTGTGCAGCCGATAGATCCGCTTCGGTTCGAGGAATACCACCGGATCCGGATCCCGGATCGCAGCCAGCAACAGGCCGTAGGCGCGGCTCGGAGAGGACGGGATCACCACCCGGACGCCGGGCATGTGGGCAAACAGCGCTTCGGTGCTTTCCGAGTGGTGTTCCGGGGCATGGATGCCGCCGCCGTAGGGCGCGCGCAGGACCATCGGGCAGGAGAGGCGCCCGCGGGTGCGGTTCCGGAGGCGTCCGGCGTGGGAGATCATGTGGTCCACCATGGGGTAGATGAAGCCCATGAACTGGGCCTCGATGACCGGTCGCAGACCCTGGGCCGCCATGCCCACGGCGAGACCGGCGATCATCGTCTCGGCCAGCGGCGTATCGATGACCCGGCGATCTCCGAACCGTTCCTGGAGTCCGGCGGTGGCTCGGAACACGCCGCCGTTGACGCCGACATCCTCACCGAGGACGAAAACCGACTCGTCGTTCTCCAACGCATGGCCCAGTGCCATGGTGACTGCTTCGACCAGGGTCACTTCAGCCATTGGCTTCGGCCTCCTCGGCAGCGGCACGCTGCGCCTGCAGTTCGTCGGGCAACTCGGCAAACATGGAATCGAACATGCTGGTCACCGGCTG
>JAWVZU010000232.1:0-6295 GCA_033722075.1 Lysobacterales bacterium | reverse complement strand
CGGGTCTCGGACCTGCTCAATGCCGAGAACGAGGAACTCCGGGACGACGAGGTCCTGCGCGAAGAGGCCCTGGTCCGGCAGGCGGACGTCACCATGTGCCTGCCGGTGGACGTTGGGGATTACACCGATTTCTATTCCTCCGAGCAGCATGCGTTCAACGTCGGCAGCATGTTCCGTGATCCGGACAACGCGCTAATGCCCAACTGGAAGCACCTGCCGGTCGGTTATCACGGGCGGGCTTCCAGCATCATTCCCACGGGCGTCGCGATCCATCGACCCAAGGGTCAGACCAAGGCGGACGACGCCGATGCGCCTTCCTTCGGGCCGTGCCGCCTGCTGGACTTCGAACTGGAGATGGCCTTCGTGACCTTCCAGGGACGTCCCCTGGGCGAATCCATCAGCACCGACGAAGCCGAGGACTACATCTTCGGCCTGGTCCTGTTCAACGACTGGTCGGCGCGCGATATCCAGAAGTGGGAATATGTGCCGCTGGGCCCTTTCTTGGCCAAAAGCTTTGCTTCGAGCATTTCCCCGTGGATCGTCACCCTGGACGCGCTGGAACCTTTTCGGATCAAGGGGCCGGTCCAGGACCCGGAGGTCCTGCCCTACCTGCAGCAGAAACCGGAGAGCCACTTCGACATCGACCTGGAGGTGCTCATCGATCCGGGCAGTGGCCGGGAAAGCGTCGTATGCCGCTCGAACTTTCGCCACCTCTACTGGTCCATGCGCCAGCAGCTGGCCCATCACACGGTCAACGGGTGCAACATCAACGCCGGCGACATGATGGCGTCCGGCACGATTTCCGGTACGAGCGAGGAGTCCTATGGTTCGATGCTGGAGTTGTCCTGGCGCGGTTCCAAGGTCGTCAAGCTGGACGATGGCGGCGAGCGACGATTCATCGAGGATGGCGACACGGTCATCATGCGCGGCCGGGCCGGCGAAGGCGGAACGCCGATCGGTTTCGGCGAGGTCCGGACCAAGGTCCTGCCGGCCAAGTAGCTCGAGACAGGAGGCCCCATGCTGATCCATCACCTCAAGCAGGTGCTGCAGCCGGAGCAGGTGGACAAGCTCCGCGAAATGGCGAAGACGGTTCGTTTCGTCGACGGGCGGGTGACCAATCGGCGCAGCCGAACCAAGAACAACCTCCAGGTGCCGCAGGACGATCCGAACTGCGAGGAGCCGGGACGAATCGTCCGCGACGCCCTGTTTCGCCATCCAGAGTTCGCCCAGTGGGCTTATCCCAAGCGGGTCGCGCGGCCGACGCTGTCGCGCTACGAGGTCGGGATGTATTACGGGCGTCACTGCGACGAGGCGGTTTTCGCGTCGCAGCCGCCGATGCGATCGGATGCGTCTTGCACGGTGTTCATTTCCGAGCCCGAGGAGTACGACGGCGGCGACCTGGTGATGCACCTGGGCCCCGAGCGGCTGAAGATCAAATACGCCGCCGGCGATGCGGTCTTGTACCCCACAGACGCGGTCCACGAGGTGACCGAGGTCACGCGCGGTGCCCGGCTGGTGGCGATCACCTGGATCCAGAGTTACATCCAGGACGCGAAGGATCGCGAGATCATGGGTCGCTACGATTCGCTGGTGCGAAAGCTGCTGCCCGAGGCCGACGCGGACACGCAAATGGACTTCGAGTATGTGCGGACGAACCTGTTCCGCAAGTGGGCGGATCTTTAATAAAGTCCTGAATGGGGCGTCCTGCCGCCATCAGGACACGCGAACGGAAAAGTGCGATTTCCCGTTCGCTCCGCCCGCGACCGGCCGTCCATGGCCGGGTGGTCCTGAATGGGGCGTCCTGCCGCCATCAGGACTCCAGATTAACCGCACGTCATCCTCGGGCGGCGTGCCGACCCGGGGATCCAGATTGCTGGCTGCCCGGCGGCGCGGGCCTGGCGAAGGCTGGATTCAGGAAGGACGCGCTAATCCAGACTGCGCAGTATTTCGACGGTGGTATCGGTCGCGGCACTAATCGCCTCTTTGATGGCTTCGTCGGCCGCCAGTGCCTGCTCCCGATCATTCGCGGACAGGGAATCGAAATGGGTCTCCCAGGTGGACTTGAGATCGGCGGTCCGCTGCGGGATCGGATCCGGCAGGACGCGCCCGAGGGATTCGATCGATAGCACCAACCCCCAGCCGTCGACCCAGGCGTTGGGATCGCGCTCGGGCGCGTAGGCCAGGGTGTTGGCCACCGACTGGAGCCTGGAAAGATCCTCGATCAGCCGAAACGCAGCGTGGCGGATGTTGCGCTGGTCCTCGGTGGTTTCATTGCGCCAGGTGTTGTAGCCCAGGCTGGTGACCGCGACGATCAGGCTGATCAGTGCCACCTGGTTGCGCTTGACCTGGTCGAGGAAGCGGTTCCGGGACCGCGGCGGATCGGACGGCGCTTCGGTCATTGGGCCGGCTTAGCGACCTCGGATGTCCAGCCGGTTCTTGACGTCGATAACGCCTTTCACATCGGCAGCGAGTTCCTCGGCCGCCGCGATCTGGGCCTCGGAATTGACGAACCCGCTGAGCTGAACGACGCCCTTGAACACTTCCACTTCGACATCAAAGGCGCTGACCCGGTCGTCGCGCGCCAACGCGGTCTTGACCTTGGTCGCGATGACCGCGTCATCGACGTATTCACCGGTGCTCTTCTTGTTGGGACCGCCGGCGCAGGCGGCCAGCGCGAAGGCGAGCATCAGAACCGTGAGAGGCTTCAGGATTCGCATCGGCATGGAACTCCGGGCTGTTTGACAGCGCTCATTATCCGGCGGGCTTCGGCCAATGCAAGGTCCATCAGTTCAGCTCGCCCAGGAACTCGGCCGTGGCATCGACGGCGGTTGCGAGATGCCCTTCCGCTGTATGCCCCGAGGCCTTGCGCGGCTTGAAGCTGTGATCGCCGTCTTCCAGCCACCGGAACCGGATCGTATCCGGCAGCCCGAAGTCCTGGACCTCGTCCGGCTGGCCGAAGGGATCCCGGGTTCCCTGGAGGATCAGGGTTGGCGTTCTCAGGGTCCGAAGGTGATCCACGCGAAGCCGCTCCGGTTTGCCCGGTGGATGGAACGGATAGCCGAGACAAACCAATGCCGTTGCCGGACATCCTTCTGCCGCAAGCATGCTGGCGACCCGTCCGCCCATGGACTTGCCGCCGATGGCCAGCCTTCCGGCGTCGGCCTGTTCGTCGACCACGTCCCGATAGGCGGCCATCAGCTTGGGCATGCGGTCAGGAGGACGCCGCCCGCCTACCGCACGTCGGCGGACCATGTAGGGAAACTCGAAGCGGACGACGCGAATGCCCCGGTCGCCGAGGCCGCGGGCCATGTCGTTCATGAACCCGTGGTCCATCGGTGCACCGGCGCCGTGGGCCAGAATCAGCGTCCAGTCGGCTGACTCGGGCCCGTCGAATAGCCGGTTCTGCGCCACGCGCCTACCAGATGCTGACCCGCTGGTCCGGGGGCATCCACATACCGTCGCCCTCCTTCACGTCGAACACCTCGTAGAAGGGGTCGAAGTTGGGCAGCGAGCCGAGCACCCGGTAGCGCGGCGGAGAATGGGGATCGGTCTTGACCTGCTGGCGGAGGTAATCTTCCCGAGACTTGTTGCGCCAGATCTGCGCAAACGAAAGGAAGAACCGCTGGTCCGGCGTATAACCGTCGATCTCCGCAGGTTCGTCGCCATCCTTGGATAGCTGATAGGCGCGCCAGGCAATCGTCAGGCCACCCAGGTCGCCGATGTTCTCGCCCAGGGTCAGTTCGCCGTTGATATTTGCGCCTTCGACCGGCTCGTACTGGTTGTACTGCGCGACCAGGGCATCGGCGCGCTTCTGGTACTCGGCCGCATCCTCTTCCGTCCACCAGTCACGCAGGGTTCCGGTGCCGTCGGACTTGCGGCCCTGGTCGTCGAATCCGTGGCCGATCTCGTGACCGATCACGGCCCCGATGGCGCCGTAGTTCACCGCGTCGTCGGCGTTCATGTTGAAGAACGGCGGCTGCAGGATGGCGGCGGGGAAGACGATCTCGTTCATGGACGGGTTGTAGTAGGCGTTGACCGTCTGCGGATTCATGAACCACTCGTTACGATCGATCGGTCCACCCAGCTTGCCGATCTGGTACTCGTGTTCGAACTGGCTGACCCGCTCCAGGTTGCCGAGCAGGTCGTCATCGGAAATGACCAGGGCAGAATAGTCGCGCCACTCGTCCGGGTAGCCGATCTTGGTGGTGAAATTCTGCAGCTTGTCGTGCGCTTCGGTCTTGGTCTCCTCGGTCATCCATTCGAGGTTGTCGATGCTTTGCGCCATGGCCTTCTTAAGGTTTTCGACCAGGTCGACCATGCGTTCCTTGGCCGCCGGCGGAAAGTGGCGTTGCACGTAGATCTGACCGACCAGCTCGCCGACCGTACCGTTGACGGTGTCGACGCCTCGCTTCCACAGTTCGGGCGGCTGCTCGCGGCCCTGCAACGTCTTGCTGTAGAACTCGAAGTTGGCCTGATAGAAATCGTCGCTGAGAAACGGGGCCGCGTCCGACAGCAGGCGGGCTTTCATGTAGGTCTTCCAGCCATCCAGCGAAACGCCCTCGATGACCTGGCTCATGCCCTCGAAGTAGCTCGGCTGGTTGACGATGAAGGCATCCTCTTCGTGCACCCCGGTGGCGGCCAGGTACTGGTCCCAGGCGACAGCCGGCGCCAGCTCGGCCAGCTCAGCCCTGGCGACCTTGTTGTAACGCTTCTCGCGGTCCCGGTTCGCGACCCGGGTCCAATGGTGCTCGGCCAGCTGGGTTTCGATATCCATCACCGTGTCGGCCAGCCCGGCCGCATCGTCCATGCCGGCCAGCTCGAAGAGCCGGGTCACATAGGCGACGTATTCCGTGCGCAGCTTTTCCGGACGTTCGCCCTCGTCGAAGTAGTAGTCGCGGTCGGGCAGACCGAGGCCGGTCTGCCAGAACTGGGCAATATAGGCCTCGGGGTTCTTCGCATCCTGGTTGATGAACAGCGCGAAGGGTTTTTCCACGCTGATCCGGCTGGCGCGGCCGAAATAGCTCGCCAGTTCGGCCTTGCTGCCGATTGACTCGATTCGCTCCAGCTCGCTTTTCAGCGGGTCGATGCCCAGGGCATTGCGCCGTTCGATATCGGTATAGCTGCGATAGAAATCGCGGATCTTCTGAGCCGCGCTGCCGGGTTCCAGGTTCTCGGTCGCTGCGAGATCCTCGATGATGTCGCGCACCGCCTCGCGGCTGCGCTCGCGAAGAATGAGGAACGAGCCCCAGCGGGCCTGGTCGCCCGGGATGTCGGTGTCGGCCAGCCATTTGCCATTGACGAACTCGAAGAAGTTGTCCTGGGGACGCACGGACTCGTCGAAGCCTTCGAAGTCGATGGGCGGTGCCGTATCCGGTACGACCTCGGTCGAAACTGGCGCGGCCTTGGCGGTTTCCGCCGCCGGCTCCGCAGCGGGCTGCTGCGCAGTGCTTTGTTCGCTGGTTTCCTGGCTGCAGGCACCGGCGAGAAGGGCCAGCACTGCGCCATAAAAGAGAGGCGTCTTTTTCATGGAGTAGCTCGGATGTTCGGAATGGAAAACCTGACCACCCTAAAGGGGTCACTGCAAGTTCATAGTGCCGAAAGGCACGGTCATCAAGGGCTACGCTTCTTCCACCTGGCTGCCACCAGTCCGTAGGCAACACCATTGATGACGATCACGAAGAGCCCCAGCGCGAGCTGGACACCACGGGTCAGCTCGTCGGGGTAGATCACGGGGATCAGGTAGTGCTCGATGAAGCCGCCCGCATAGCCCTTCTGACCGGCGAGCATCCGGAAGTGATTTTCCAGCGGCGTCAGGGGACAGATCCAACCAGCGAACTCGATGACGGCGCCCCAGACCGCGGTTGGCAGATGGATCCAGGCGACCCAGCGGCGCCACAGGACCAGGAACCCGCCGGTCACCACGAATACGATGAACAGCCCGTGGATGACGACCAGCAAATCCGCTGCGATGCGGTAGGCCATGCCTATTCTTCTTCGCCCGGATCCTTTTGTTCCATCTGGGCGAGCAGTTGCTGCAGGGTTCGTCGGCCGAGCCAGATGGGAATGATGAACGTGCCCAGGGCGGCGTACCTGAGCATGGAGAGCATCGCGTCCAGCGCATCCTCCTCATCGGCCGGCGGAACGTGAACGGTCATGAGCAGCATGCCATGCTCTTCGAGCACTTCGACATCGTCGGCGTAGTGCTCGAGCAGCGATCGGATCTGCGCGTTGTCGGGCAGGGCAAGCGCCCGGATCTCCCGGATGCCGCGCTCTGCGGCGGCGCGAACAAGTCGCT
>JAWVZU010000231.1:0-6317 GCA_033722075.1 Lysobacterales bacterium | reverse complement strand
CGCGCCGAGACCACGTCCCCGACCTTGACCAGCGGACGCTGGTTCATGCAGGTGTTCTGGTTCGAGCGCTGGTACTTGATAAGATTGTAGATGTCGACGCCCGGATCGTCTTCGCCAGTCTCGTCTTCATTGACCCGGACCACGATCCGACCCGCGTCCACCGCATCCACGATCCCGCCACGCTGGGCGACGACCGTCACGCCGGAGTCGGTGGCAACCACCCGCTCCATGCCGGTACCCACCAGGGGCTTTTCGGCCCGCAGGGTCGGCACGGCCTGGCGCTGCATGTTGGAACCCATCAGGGCCCGGTTGGCGTCGTCGTGCTCGAGGAACGGAATCAGCGATGCCGCCACCGACACGATCTGCTTCGGCGAGACATCCATGTACTGGACCTCGCCGGGCGGCTTCATGGTGAATTCACCCTGGTGCCGGCAGGAGACGAGCTCGTCGGCGAAGCTCTTGTCCTTGTTCAGTTCCGAGTTGGCCTGGGCAATGACGAATTCGCCCTCCTCGATGGCCGACAGGTAGACGACATCCTCGGTCACCTTGCCTTTCTCGACCTTGCGATAGGGCGTTTCCAGGAAGCCGTACTCGTTGGTCCGCGCGTACACGGCCAGCGAATTGATCAGGCCGATGTTCGGGCCTTCCGGAGTCTCGATCGGGCAGACCCGACCATAGTGGGTCGGGTGCACGTCGCGAACTTCGAAACCGGCTCGCTCACGGGTCAGACCGCCGGGACCCAGGGCCGACACGCGGCGCTTGTGGGTCACCTCGGAAAGCGGATTATTCTGATCCATGAACTGGCTGAGCTGCGACGAGCCGAAGAATTCCTTCACCGCCGCCGCCACCGGCTTCGCGTTGATCAGCTCCTGCGGCGTCAAGCCTTCGCTTTCCGCCAGTGACAACCGTTCCTTGACCGCACGCTCGACACGAACCAGGCCGACGCGGAAAGTGTTCTCCGCCATCTCGCCGACGCTGCGTACGCGCCGGTTGCCGAGGTGGTCGATGTCGTCGACGGTGCCGTTGCCGTTGCGGATGTCGATCAGGACCCGCAGCACGGCAATGATGTCATCCGCGTCCAGCGTACCCGGGCCTTCCGGCTCCGAGCGCCCGACCCGCCGGTTGAACTTCATGCGACCGACCGCGGACAGGTCGTACCGCTCCGGGCTGAAGAACAGGTTGGTGAACAGGTTCTGTGCCGCTTCCTTTGTCGGCGGCTCGCCCGGGCGCATCATGCGATAGATCTCGACCAGCGCTTCCAGCTCGGTGGTGGTCGAATCGATGCGCAGCGTGTTCGAGATATAGGGGCCCCGGTCGAGGTCGTTGACGAACAGCACCTCGAAAGACTTGGTGCCGGCCTCGCGCAGCTTCTCGATCTGCTCGTTGGTCAGTTCGTCGTTGGCCTTGCCGATCAGCTCCCCGGTCTCCGGGTCGGCGATGTTCTTCGCCAGGATCCGGCCTTCGAGATACTCGTCGGTCACCTTCAGCTTCTTGACGTTGGCCTCGGCCAGCTGACGGACGTGCCGCGCGGTGATCCGCTTGCCCTTCTCGACGATCACTTTCTTGCCGGACTTGATGTCGAAAGCCGCAGTCTCGCCCCGCAGACGCTCCGGAATCAGCTCCAGCTCGGCGCCTTCCTTCAGGAGTTTCAGCTTGTTGGTCTCGAAGAAGGTCTCGAGGATCTGCTCGTCGTCCATGCCCAGGGCACGCAGCAGGATCGTCACCGGCAGCTTCCGGCGACGGTCGATCCGGGTGAAGATGCCGTCCTTGGGATCGAACTCGAAGTCCAGCCACGACCCGCGGTAGGGAATCACCCGCGCGCTGTAGAGCAGCTTGCCCGAAGAATGGGTCTTGCCCTTGTCGTGGTCGAAGAAGACCCCCGGCGACCGGTGCAGCTGGGAGACGATGACCCGCTCGGTGCCGTTGACTATGAAGGTGCCCGTATCGGTCATCAGCGGGAGCTCGCCCATGTAGACTTCCTGCTCCTTGATGTCCTTGACCTTCTTTTCCTTGCTCTCCTTGTCATAGATGACCAGGCGCACGGTCACCCGCAGCGGGGCGCCGTAGCTCAGGCCACGGAGCTTGCACTCCTTGACGTCGAAAGGCGGTTCGCCGAGCCGGTAGCTGACGTACTGCAGTTCGGCATTGCCCGAATAGCTGGCGATCGGAAAGACCGAATTCAGGGCCCCGTGCAGACCATAATCAGAACGCTCGTCGGCGCTCGTATCGTCCTGCAGGAACCGGCGATAGGAATCGATCTGGGTCGACAGCAGAAACGGCGTTTCCAGCACCGTCTCGCGCTTTCCAAAATCTTTCCGGATGCGTTTTCTTTCGGTAAATGAGTAGCCCATTGTCGCTAGCCGCCTCTCGAACTGTTAACTGGTTGTACTGGGGTTTGCTTGCCCACTGCGTCGGTAACTGGGTATGCTGACCGAAGCAGATCGGGAACCCCGATCGGCCGGGCGTGTTCGCGCCGGGCCACACCGAAAACGGGAAAAGGCCGGAGGCTTTCAGCCCCCAGCCAGCTCCTGTTCCGGCAAGCGGAAGTTGGTCCGCCGATTACTTGACCTCTACCGAAGCGCCGGCTTCTTCCAGCTGCTTCTTGATCTCTTCGGACTCTTCCTTGCTGACACCTTCCTTGACCGGAGTCGGCGCGCCTTCCACTAGGTCCTTCGCTTCCTTCAGACCCAGGCCGGTGATCCCACGGACCGCCTTGATGACCTGCACCTTGTTGGAACCGAAGCTCGCCAGAACGACGTCGAACTCGGTCTGCTCTTCGGCCGCAGCAGCTTCGCCGCCGGCAGCCGGTCCAGCAGCGACTGCCACCGGGGCAGCTGCGGACACGCCAAATTTCTCCTCCATGGCCTCGATGAGGTCGACGACCTCCATCACGGACATGTTGGAAATCGTTTCCAAGATATCTTCTTTCGACACAGCCATTTTCTTGACTCCTTAAAACTTTGTAACCGACGTCCGCTTATGCCGCCTGCTTCTGATCCCGTACCGCCGCAACGGTACGAACCAGCTTGCTATGCGGCTCCGCCAGAGTCCGTACGAACTTCTCAATCGGTGCTTTCATGACACCCAGCAGCATGGCCAGGGCCTGCTCGCGGGTCGGCAGCGAAGCCAGACGTTCGAGCTCACTCGAATCGAAGACTTGACCACCAACGGCGACGACCTTGGCAACCAGCTTTTCGTGGTCCTTGGAAAAATCCTTGACCAGCCGGGCCGCGGCACCGGGATCCTCGACCGAGAATGCATAAATCAAAGGACCGGCCAGATGATCGGTCATGCATTCGAAGTCGGTTCCTTCCACCGCGCGACGCACCAACGTGTTCTTGGCCACCCGCAGCACGACACCCGTTTCCCGCGCCTTGCTGCGCAGGTCGGTCATCTCGGCTACGGTCAGCCCACGGTACTCGGCAGCAACTGCGGAATGCGCTTCCGCTGCCACACCGGACAGCTCGGAAACGACCGCCTTCTTTTGCTCCAAGTTGAGCGCCATAGTTACCTCCAATCTACTTCCCTTCCCACACGAGAAGGGCCCAATAACATGGTGGCCACATCGGGCTGCACCATCTGCGCAGGCCCCAGCATTCCGCGCTGGACTTGGACTCCGTCCCTGGAGCACCTGCGGTCTTTGACGGGTGCCGCGGCAAGCCGCGGCTACGCCCTCAAATTCAACAAGTTCCAGAAGGGACTTCCTGTCGCCTCTGGAACACTGAGTTTGAAGATTGCGATCTCCAAACTCCTTCGCATTCGCGTCCGGCCATCCGTGGCCGGAAAGACATCTATTACTTAGGCGATGTTGCCGTGGTCGATCGAGATGCCGGGGCCCATGGTGGTCGACAGGGCGACCTTCTTCATGTACTGGCCCTTGGCGGCCGCCGGCTTTGCCTTCAGGAGGTCGCCGATCAGCGCCTGCAGGTTCTCCTTCAGCGCCGTATCCTCGAAGTCGACCTTGCCTATCGTCGCGTGGACGATCCCGGCCTTGTCCGTCCGGTAGGCCACCTGGCCTGCCTTGGCGTTCTTGACCGCGGTCTCCACGTCCGGCGTCACGGTGCCGGTCTTCGGGTTCGGCATCAGGCCACGCGGCCCGAGCACTCGACCCAGCTTGCCGACGACGCGCATGGCATCAGGCGTGGCAATCACCACGTCGAAATCCATCTCGCCGCCCTGGATGCGCTCGGCCAGATCCTCGAAACCGACGATATCCGCACCGGCTTCCTTGGCCTTGTCGGCGTTTTCGCCCTGCGCGAACACCGCCACCCGGGCCGTCTTGCCCGTTCCGTGAGGCAAAACGGTCGATCCGCGCACGACCTGGTCGGACTTGCGAGGATCCACGCCGAGCATGATGGCGACGTCTACGGACTCCTTAAACTTGACCTTGCTCGTCTCCTTCAGGATCGACAGCGCATCGTCAATCGGATAAATCTTCCCGGGCTCGATCTTCTCGCGGATCGCCCGCATTCTCTTGCTCAGTGCCATCAGTCCACTCCCTCCACAACGATGCCCATGCTGCGGGCGCTGCCGGCGATGGTGCGGACTGCCGCATCCATGTCCGCCGCGGTGAGATCCGGCTCCTTCTGCTTGGCAATTTCCTCCAGCTGAGCGCGGTTCACGGTGCCGACCTTGTTGGTGTTCGGCTCGCCGCTGCCTTTCGGGATTCCGGCTGCCTTGCGCAGCAGCACGGATGCCGGCGGGGTCTTGGTGATGAAGGTGAAGCTGCGGTCCCCGTAAACGGTGATCACGACCGGAATGGGCAGCCCCTGCTCAACATTCTGGGTCTGCGCGTTGAACGCCTTGCAGAACTCCATGATGTTGACGCCATGCTGACCCAGCGCCGGCCCAACCGGCGGACTCGGGTTTGCCTGCCCGGCCGGAACCTGCAGCTTGATATAAGCTTCGACTTTCTTGGCCATCTTTTTCTCCTGGGTAATAGCGCCTGGCCACTAACGACTCAGGCTTCCCTCGTTTATCTGCAGGATTGGACTCCTGTCGCAACCCGCAGTAAGCCTTTGAAAATTGCGATTTCCAAAGGCTTTCGCTTCGCGTCCGGCCGTCCATGGCCGGAAATTCCATTTTCTGGCGTCCGGCGTTTTGAGGGCCGGAAGCATGTTCGGACAGGCTTGCTGCCCGTTAGTTCAATCAGGTCTTCTCGACCTGCGAGAAGTCCAGGTCCACGGGGGTCGAGCGGCCGAAAATCAGCACCGCGACCCGCAGCCGGTTCTTCTCGTAGTTGACTTCCTCGACAACGCCGTTGAAGTCGTTGAAGGGGCCGTCGGTGACGCGCACCATCTCGCCCGGCTCGAAGAGCACCTTCGGCTTGGGCTTGTCGACGCCCTCCTGCACACGCTGCAGGATGGCATCCGCCTCCTTCTGGCTGATCGGCGCCGGCCGGTCCGCCGTACCTCCGATGAAGCCCATCACCTTCGGGACCTCTTTCACGAGATGCCAGGTCTCGTCGTCCATTTCCATGTGGACCAGCACGTAGCCCGGGAAGAACTTCCGTTCCGAGCGTCGCTTCTGGCCGCTCCGCATCTCGACCACTTCCTCGGTCGGGACCAGGATGTCACCGAACTTGTCTTCCATGCCGGAGCGCTTGATGCGCTCTTCCAGCGAGCGCTTCACATGATGCTCGAAGCCGGAATAGGCATGGACGACGTACCATCGTTTGGCCATCAGTGCGCTCCTTATCCGACCAGCCAGGAAACGAGCTGCGAGAAAATCCAGTCGAGAATCCAGATAAAGATCCCGACCAGGATCACCACCACCATGACCACGATCGTGGTCTGCACCGTTTCCGCACGGGTTGGCCAGACGACTTTCTGGCGCTCGATGTTGGCGGCCTTCATGAATGAAGTGAAGGCACGCCCGTGCTCCGTCGTCGCACCGACGCCGGCAGCAATCGCAACCATTGCGACCATCCCGAGCATCCGCACCCAGGTAAAAGTCTGCTCCTGGAAATAATAGAAGCCATAGATGCCGGCAGCGACGAGCGCCGCGGCAATCAGCCACTTGATCCAGTCTACTGCCGACATTCCTGTCTCGGCTTGGGCATTCATTCGATTGTCTGCCTTGCTCCGTGCATGTTGGCAGGCGAGGAGGGACTCGAACCCCCAACCTGCGGTTTTGGAGACCGCTGCTCTGCCAGTTGAGCTACTCGCCTAATGCTCTAATTCCAGTTACGGCAAAAGCCAACGACGTGAATCGTTGGCTTTGCACCCGCTATGTTCGGTTAGCGTTGAACGATCCGTGTCACTCGATAATCTTGGCGACGACGCCGGCGCCGACCGTGCGTCCGCCTTCGCGGATTG
>JAWVZU010000230.1:0-6327 GCA_033722075.1 Lysobacterales bacterium | reverse complement strand
CTCCTCTGGCATTCGCGGAAGCTGCCGGACCCGTGAGGCGCGGATTTGCGGGAGCGACGGTCGCTCCCTAGGGTGGACGGCACGATAGGAACCCGGGAGTGCGGCGAAATGATTGAACTGGTCCCCAACTGGCACCCGGTCTGGGTGCATTTCACCGTTGGCCTGCTCGGCGGTGGCGTCCTCTTCTACCTGCTGGCGTTTATCGGACGCGGATCCGATTGGGGTCGTGGAGCCCTGTCGGCCGGACGCTGGGCATTGGGTGCGGGGATCGTCTTTGCCGGGCTGGCACTGATCACCGGGCTGTGGGCTGCCGGGAACCTGCCACATGACGACGCCGCTCATGCCAACATGCTCGTCCACCGCAACTGGGCGTTCGGTACCACGGCCGTATTCGTCCTCACCGCAATCTGGATGCTGGTGCGCCGCAGGAGCGAGCACGCCAGCATCGGGGTCCTGCTCCTGGCCGTCGTCGGACTCACCGGACTGACGGTCACCGGCTACGAGGGCGGTGAGAACGTCTTCGAGCACGGCCTCGGTGTCCAGCGGTTGCCGGATGCGGGCGGCCACGATCACGCGGCCCACGGCCATGGATCCGATGATGCCGAGTCCCAGGGACACGACGGGAAGGGCGCTGGAGACGACCGGCGACGGGAGGAGCCCGTTTCTCATGACCATGGCGAACACGACCACGGCGGCGGGAAGGGACCGGACGATGAAGAGGCGCACGACGACGGTGCTCATGACCATGGATCGGCAGCGGCTTCCACTGGTGCCATTGCCGGCGGCGAGCTGGCGGACCAGGCGGAAGCGCTCGCCGGCGCGTTGGCGGCAGGCGATGAGGCGCGCGTGCGAGAGTTGTTGGCTGAGAATGTCCTGATCTTCGAATCCGGCGGTGCCGAGCGCTCGCTGGAAGAGTATGCGGGGCATCACATGGGCGCCGACATGAAGTTCCTGGCGGCAATCCAGCGCGAGGTGCTCGAGCGGAAGGTCTATCGCGGCGACGGGACCGGCGTTGTGGCCACGCGGTCGCGGCTGCACGGCGCTTACGGGGACCGTGCCATCGACCTGATCAGCACCGAGACGCTGGCGCTGGAGCAGCGGGACGGTGCCTGGAAGATCGTGCATATCCATTGGGCGTCCGCAGAAGGGCAGTAAGCCTGATGAGGGGTTTGCGTTCACGGGAGCAGTAAATGGAAGACTTCCTGCGACTTTACGGCGAGGCGGCAAAGACCGCCGTCGGGTTTTTCTGGAAGGCCGGCTGGGCCTTCATCATGGGCTATGCCATTTCGGCAATGATCCAGGCCTTCGTGCCCAGACAGCGAATGACCGCCCACATGGGGAGTTTTGGATTTCAGCCGATTGCCCTGTCCACGATCTTCGGCGCGATTTCCTCGAGCTGTTCTTTCGCTGCCCTGGCCGCGGCCCGGTCGCTGGTCGCCAAGGGCGCGCACTGGATCGCGGGAGTCGCCTTCATGTTTGCTTCCACCAACCTGGTGATCGAACTCGGCATCCTGATCCTGATCTTTTTGGGCTGGCAGTACTTGGTCGCGGAACTCATCGGGGGGTTGCTCCTGATCACGATCAGTGCCGTCCTGATGCGACTTTTCTACCCGCGGCGCTGGCTGGAGGAAGCCCGCGAAAGCGTCGAGCACGACGCCCCGGAGGAAGAGGATTTCTCGCCCATGCAGCGAATGCGTTCGCGCGAGGGCTGGCGGCTGGTCGGACATCACTTCGTCAGCGAATGGAAAATGGTCTGGCAGGAGGTGCTGATCGGCTTCACCATTGCCGGATTCATGAAGGTGTTCGTGCCCGCTGAATTCTGGCAAACCATCTTCCTGATGAACCTGCAAGGGCAGATCCCGGACGTGCTGATTGCCCTCGAAAACGCTGTCGTCGGCCCCTTCGTGGCGGCACTGACCTTCATCGGTTCTATGGGCAACATTCCCTTGGCGACGGTGCTGGCGGGCTCCGGCGTGGCATTCGCGGGCATCATGGCCTTCATTTACTCGGATCTCATGGTGCCGCCACTGGTCAAGGTCAACGCGAAGTACTACGGCTGGCCTGTGGCGCTCTATATCGCGGGGATCATGTTCGTCTCGATCGTCATCACCGCGCTGGTGCTGCATTTCGGCTTTCTTGCCCTGGGGATCACGCCGGAAGCGACCGCCGGGGATGCCGCGCACGACCAGTTCGCGGTGGATTACACGCTGTTTCTGAACGTCGCATTCGCGGTCGTTGCGGCAGGGCTGGTCTGGCTGCATCATCGGCACAAGCAGGCAGTCGGCCTGTCGGGAGGTCACGGAGCGCGGACCTTTCAGGACTATGTGACCTGGGTCTGCATCGGGGTATTGGCGACGGGGGTGGTCACCTACCTCCTGAAGTAGGCTGAGTGCGTTATACTGCGCCTGTCGCTTGTCACAAAACGGTAACCATGCGGCTCAAGACAAAACTCGGCGGGCTCGTCGCGATCCTTCTGGCGCTGCTGCTGGGGCTCGCGGTCATGGGATTGCTGACCGCAGGCAACAGCCGGTCGGTGCTGACCAGCATGGCCCAGCGGGATCTTCCGCTGGTCACCGTTCTGGCCGAGGCTACGGCGGCGCAGCTGCAACAGACCGTGTGGCTGTATCGGGGTCTGCTTGGGGGTCAGCTGGACTCCGAGGCGGCCGTCGAAGAAGCCGGTTTCGAGTTCGAGCAGCTGGGTGCCTCCGTCGCCGAGAAGATCAGCCTTCTCCGGACTCGCCTGGAAGCAGCCCTCGATCGGGCCGAGGGTGAGGCCCGGACGCACATCGAATCGAATCTTGAACAGTTGGCCGTGCTGGAAAGCGGCTTTGCCGATCTGCAGGCCGACGGCAAGGCCCTGCTGGAACTGATTCGGGCCGGGGATTTCATGAAGGCCGAGCTGCGTCTGCCGGTGGTGGAAATCGCGGTGGAGGATCTGATCAGTCAGCTCCTGGCCTTCAATGCGACGATTGCGGCCGATGCCAGCGCGTCGGCCACGGCCGCTGCCGCGGGAGCCGAGGCCGCAACGCGCAACGTGCTCGTCATTACCGGCCTGGCCTTTGCCCTGGCGCTGGTCATGGGCCTGTTCATAGTTCGCAGCGTGGGCACGCAACTCGGCGCCGATCCCCAGGACCTGCTCGAAGTCACCAGCGACCTTGCCGACGGCAAGCTCCTGGCACGCGAAGCCGGTGAGCGGCAGGGCGTTTTTCGGGCGGTCACCCGCAGCATCGACCGGCTGCGCGAAGTCGTTCAGTCGATCAAGACCGCTTCGGACCAGGTGGGCATGGCTTCGCAGCAGGTGCTGGAAGGAAACGCCGACCTGAGTTCGCGGACCCAGGAGCAGGCCTCTTCGCTGGAAGAAGTGGCGGCCAGCATGGAAGAGATGTCCGGCACGGTCACCCAGAACGCGGACAATGCGCAGCACGCCGAATCCCTTGCACGGGAGGCCCGGGACAAGGCTCACGCCGGCAGCGAGGTCGTGGCCAGAGCCGTGTCGGCCATGGACCGGATCGAGAAGTCCGGCGAGCGGATCACCGAAATCCTCGAGCTGATCCAGGACATCGCCTTCCAGACCAACCTGCTGGCCCTGAACGCTGCAGTCGAGGCCGCCCGGGCCGGTGAGCACGGCCGCGGGTTTGCAGTGGTGGCCAACGAGGTGCGCAAACTTGCGGGTCGCAGCTCGACGGCGACAACAGACATCAAGGAGCTGATCCAGGAGATCAATCAGAACGTCGCCGACGGAACGAGCCTGGTCAACGAATCGGGTGACATGCTGGAGGAGATCGTGACCTCGGTCAGCGGGGCGAGCGATGCGGTCAGCGAGATTGCAGCCTCCAGCATCGAGCATTCGGACGGGATCAACCAGGTCAAGAAAGCGGTCATCCAGATGGAGGAGATGACCCAGCAGAACGCGGCGCTGGTCGAAGAGGCGGCGGCCGCGAGCCAGTCCATGGGGGAGCAGGCCGAGGCGCTGCGCCGGCTGGTTGCCTTCTTCCGCCTGGAAGAGGGCGTGGAGGAGGATGATCTGGCCGACCTGGAAGAAGAGGCCGAGAAGGTCGAGAAGTCGGACTCCGGCAAGGCGCCCCGGCGCGAGCCGGCCGAGCCTGTCATGGAAACGGCCCGGCTGGACGACGAAAGCGAGTGGACCAGGTTCTAACCATGAACAGCAGAACCCTGGGTACGATGCTGGTGGCTGCGATGATCGGGATGGCGGCTCCACCGGCATCGGCGCAGGAACCGGCGAACGCATACAAGCCGGAACGAATCGAAGCGACAGCCCCGGAATATCCGCGCAAGGCCTATCGCGACGAGGTTGAAGGACACGTGGATCTTGAGCTGACCATCGGCACCGATGGGCGGGTCGAGGACGTAGCCATCCTCGACGCCGAGCCGCGCCAGGTTTTCGAGCGGGCGGCGATCCGCGCGGCGATGAGATGGCGCTATCGTCCGCCGTCCGAGGACGGGATCACCGAGCCCGTGAAGGACAAGGTCCGACTGTCCTTCAAGATCGAGCTCTATCGGTAGCATCCCCACCCCTAGCGACCCCTTGACCTGTGTGCGACACACAGGTTTATGCTGGTGGAAAGCGCCAACAGGATCAATCCACTCATGCAAGTCAGCGATCTCGCAAGGGCGGCCGGTGTGACCCCGGATACGGTTCGTCATTACCTCCGTATCGGCCTTCTCCACGCAGACCGCAATCCCCTGAACGACTATCGGCGCTTCGGCCGGCATCACCTGGGGCGTCTGGAGTTCATTCGGAATGCGGTGCAGCTCGGCTTCAGCCTGGCCGAGATCCAGGCCATCTTTGACGCGGCCGAAGACGGCAAGTCCCCGTGCCCGCGGGTGCGTGATCTCCTGGCCACCCACATTGCGGAGACCGAGGCGCGCATCAAGGATTTGCAGCGATCCCTGGATCGCATGCGACAGGCTATGGCTACCTGGGAGCGTATGCCGAACGCGATGCCCGATGGCAAGAGCGTTTGTCATCTGATCGAAAACTGGGACCGGACGAATACGGAAAGCGAGACAGACTCATGAACCGGCACGCGAAAGACGAAAATCATTGCTGCCACCGGGAAGACCACGAGGACAAGGTGGATCCCCCCTCCGACGCGGCCTACTACTGCCCCATGTGCGAGGGCGTCGAGAGCGACGAGCCGGGCGAATGCCCGAAGTGCGGCATGACCCTGGAGTCGGCACAGCCAGCGCAGCGGAAAGTACAGTACACCTGTCCGATGCACCCGGAAGTGGTTCAGGATGAGCCGGGTGAATGTCCCAAGTGCGGGATGGCGCTGGAGCCGATGAGTGTCTCCGAAGACGCAGGGAACCCGGAACTTGCGGACATGACGCGACGTTTCTGGGTCAGCGTTCCACTCACCGCCGTGGTTTTGTTGCTTGCCATGGGGGAAATGGTGCCGTTCCTGAAGTGGCGTGAATGGCTCGGCGACGGACTGTTCGGATGGTCTCAGGCGATACTGGCCACGCCGGTGGTGCTGTGGGGCGGATGGCTGTTCTTCCAGCGGGGCTGGCGCTCAATCGTGACCTGGAACCTGAACATGTTCACGCTGATCGCCCTGGGAACCGGCGTGGCATGGTTGTTCTCCCTGTGGGCTTTGCTGTTCCCGGAGATGCTGCCCAGTGCATTCAAGGGTGCTCACGGTGAGGTGCCGCTGTACTTTGAAGCAGCCGCAGTCATCGTAACGCTGGTCCTGGTCGGCCAGGTGCTGGAATTGAGGGCGCGCGAGCGAACCTCCGGCGCCATCCGGGCGCTGCTGGATCTTGCGCCGCCCACTGCGCACCGTATCGACGAAGATGGACAGGAGGCGGATGTTCCCGTCGATGCAGTGGAGATTGGCGACCGGCTGCGCGTCCGGCCGGGTGAGAAAATCCCGGTCGACGGCGAGGTGCTGGAGGGCCGTTCCACCATCGACGAGTCGATGATGACCGGTGAGCCCGTTGCGCAGGAGAAAGAACCGGGCGATCCGGTCACCGGCGGCACCGTGAACGAGAGGGGAAGCTTCGTCATGCGCGCTGACAAGGTTGGATCGGACACGCTGCTGGCGCGCATCGTCGACATGGTCGGGAAAGCCCAGCGATCGCGCGCACCGATTCAGCGCCTGGCGGATGTCGTGGCCTCCTGGTTCGTCCCGGCGGTCGTGCTCGTCGCGGTCGTCGCTTTCGGGCTGTGGGCCTGGCTTGGACCGGAACCGCGTCTGGCCTACGCACTGGTGGCGGCGATCTCGGTGCTGATCATTGCCTGTCCCTGTGCCCTGGGCCTGGCGACGCCCATGTCCATCATGGTCGGCGTCGGCCGGGGGGCCGGGG
>JAWVZU010000229.1:0-6394 GCA_033722075.1 Lysobacterales bacterium | reverse complement strand
TGGGCTTGCCGGACGTCGTGGCCCTGTCGGAGCTGGAAAACGACGGTTATGGACCGAACAGCGCGATCGCCGACCTGACCGCTTCCGTCAATGAGCGGATCCGGGCGCCGGGGCACACTTACGCCTATATCGAGGCACCGGGCTCACGCCTCGGGGAGGACGAGATCACCGTCGGCCTGATCTATCGCCAGGACAAGGTCCGCCCCCTGGCTCCCCCGGCCACCCTCCATGTCGCACCGTTTGACACGCTGAGCCGGCCCCCGCTGGCCCAGACCTTCGAGGTCATCCGCACCAGGGAACGTCTGACGATCGTCTCACTCCACCTGAAATCCAAGAGCTGCTCCAACGCCACCGGAGCCGACCGGGACCAGGGTGACGGCCAGAGCTGCTACAACGCCACGCGCGTCCAATCGGTCGAGAACTTGCTCGATTGGCTGAAAGAGAACCCGACCGGCGACCCGGACCCCGACGTGTTGCTCATCGGTGATTTCAATGCCTACACTCGCGAAGAGCCGATGATTCGGCTGGAGCAGGCCGGCTATGTCAATCTCGTCCGTCGCTTCCATTCCGAACCGCAGTATACGTTCATCTACCGTGGCGCCGCGGGCAGCCTTGATCATGCCCTGGCCAGTCCGAGCCTGGCCGGCAAGGCGCGGGGGGCCAGGGTGTGGCACATTAACGCCGATTATTCGGCGTGGCTGAACTATCGACTGGAGGGTAAACCCCCGGTGACCCGCGCCGGCGGCCTCTACAAGCCCGATGCGGTCCGCAGCTCCGATCATGACCCGCTGGTGGTGGGGTTCTAGCCATGGCCGAGAGTCCCAGCTTTCATCCTGAGCTGGATCTGGCCGCCCTGCGAACCGCGCTTGCGGATCGTACCCGGCTGCAGATCGGTCCGATCTTCCCGGAGGACGATGCAAGAGCGTTGGCCGAAGAGCTGGCCTCGATACAGGCCTGGGATGTGGCCCTGACGACCCGCCAGGGGCCGATCCGGGTGACCCATGAGGAGTACGAGCAGATGCTCCCGGCCCAGCGTGCCCGGCTCAGCGAGGACCTCAGGCGCCAGGCCCGCAGCGGGTTCTCCTTCGCCTATTTCCGACGCGACGTGGTGCCCGGTGAAGCGCCGGTCGTGCCGGCCTTCGCAAACTGGGTCCAGTCAGAGGCGTTCCTGGACTGGATGCGCCACCTGACCGGAGAGCCGGACATCACCCGTGCGGACGCCCATGCGTCATGCTATCGGGCCGGTTCTTTTCTCAAGCGCCACGACGATACCTACGCCGGAAAGAACCGGCGCTATGCATTCGTCTTCAACTTGAGCAGGCGCTGGGAAGCGGACTGGGGCGGCCTGCTGCATTTCCAGGATGAGCAAGGCAATGTGATCGAGACGCTGCAACCGCGCTTCAATACCCTGTCGATCTTCAAGGTGCCCCAGGAGCATTTCGTCTCCCAGGTCGCAACCTATGCGCTGAACCCGCGACTCTCTCTCACCGGCTGGCTATTTGCCGATTGACCGGTACCCAGCCGGCTAGTCCATCGGCTCCTTCGGCGTCGGCCCGGACCAGGCTTCGGGCTCGGCCGCATCGCGCTTGACCGGGGCGGCAGAGAGCAGTCCAATCCCGGCCTCGGACAAGGCCGCACGCAGCGCGGCGACGTCCGACTCGAGAAACGCGTTCAGTTCGGAAAGAGCCGCATCCAGCGCTCCCGATGCCAGCGCCATGTAGGTGCGGGCCGTCGCCGACGGCGCGTCGAAGGTCGATCCGACCATGGTTTCCGCCAGGCCGATCCGGTTGATTACCTTGTCGTCGTCGTAGACCACGCCCTTGGTCTTGGGCGGAACGCGAAACCGCTTCTCGAGCTCGTCCAGCCCATTCTTGACTTCCCTGGCCTGCGCCATCAGGGACTCATGCGCCTTCCCCTCGTCCTGACGCTGCATGAGCGCGAGCGCGGTCTCGATGTCCGCGCGGGTCTCGACGATTCGCTCAACCGCAGAGACGGCCGCCCTTTCCATGGCGAGGATCTTCAGCCGGGCTTCGAAGTTGGCAGCCCGGTCCTCCGGGGCATAAGGCGATTGCGGATCGCCGACGACGAGCGCCGACCGGCTGGCCGTCTGCTCATCGTAGGACAGGGTGATCTCGTACTCGCCTGGCGGCACTTCCGGCCCGCCCGGTAGCCCGTCCTCGTCGCCACGCTCTTCCGGGCCGGGCATCGGTGGCGCCCCATCGGCGCGCAGGTCCCAGACGATCCGATTGATTCCCTGATGCACCGGGTAACGGTAGCGCCGGAGCGTCTCGCCGGATGTATCGCGCACGGTCATCAGGACCTTGGGTTGTTCCTCTTCCTCTGCCTCGCCCGCTTCTTCATCGCTCCCTTGCACCGCCAATGTACCCGCAGTGCGTTGGGCGATCCGTCGGGACCGCTCCGTCTCCGGATCCGGGTGGGGCAGCGCCTCGCCCGCGGCCGCAAAAGTGATCATGACGCCATAGGGTTCGTTGTCGGCGCGAAACTCGCCGTTGCCGGTGAATCGTGTCGAGCCGGTCGGTTTGACGTCGTACTGCCGGCCCGCCGTGGTGGTCAGGATGGAAAAACCTGCGGAGGCCTCATCCGCCGGGAAATTGCGCAGCGCGCTGTAGTCGTCGATCACGTAGATCCCGCGCCCGTGTGTGCCCAGCACCAGGTCGCTTTCCCGTTCCTGGATGGCCAGGTCCATCACCGACACGGTCGGGAGCCCGGCGCTAAACCGCACCCAGTCCTCGCCGCCGGTGGTCGAGGCGAAGAGGCCGAACTCGGTTCCGAGAAACAGAAGCTCGGGATCAACCGGATCCTGACGAATCGACAACGCATAACCGCTCAGCGCGTCCGACCCGAGATCCGACCAGCGCCGGCCGTAGTCGCTGGCCCGGTAGACGTAAGTCTCCATGTCGTCCCGGCGATGGTCGTCGAACACGACGAAGGCCACGTCGGCGGCATGCGGCGACGGATCGATCATCGGCACCCAGGCGCGCGCCGGCGCACCGCGCACGCGATCGTCCACCCGGTTCCAGCTCTGACCGCCATCGCGGGTGACGTGAATCCGTCCATCATCGGAGCCGACCCAGATGGTGCCCGCCTCGATCGGGCTCGGAGCGATGGTGACGATGGTGGTGTAGTTCTCGGCGGCCGTCACATCCGGGGTCAACCCGCCGCTTTCACGAAAGGTCTGGAACTCCGGGTTGTTGGTCGTCAGGTCCGGGCTGATGACTTCCCAGGTCTTGCCGCGGTCGCGGGAGCGGTGCACGAACTGGCTGCCGTAGTAGATGGTGCCGCTGTGAAAGGGGTCCTGGGCAAAGGCCGCGTCCCAGTTGAAGCGCAGGTCCGTATCGGGTGAGGGCGGATCCGGGCGAATGGTGCGGACTTCGCCCGTAGCCAGGTTCCAGCGGTAAAGAAAACCGCCCTGGGACATGGAATAGCCCGCGTCGGGAATCTCCGGATCGGGAATGACATCGAACCCGTCCCCGAAACCGACTTCCTGCCAGTGCATGTTGCGGATCCCGCCCACCTGGCGGATCTCCGCCGGACCGCGCCAGGAACCGTTGTCCTGCAGACCGCCGTACACGTGATAGGGATCCGCGTCATCGACGGCCACGTGGTAGAACTGAGCCAGCGGCAGGTTGCGGACGAAGCGCCAGGTCTCCCCGCGGTCCCGGGAGATCGCGATGCCCCCGTCATTGCCGACGATCAGGTGCTGCGGGTCGGCCGGGTTGATCCACAAGGCGTGATTGTCGATATGAATCGTGTTCGAAGGCGCGCAGCAGTCTATCCCCTCGATCGCCTGGAAGGTCTTTCCGCCGTCGATCGAGACATGGACCCGCTGGGCGAAGTTGTACACGCGGTCCGGGTTCTCCGGGTCGGCAAGGAGTTCCGTGTAATAGAAGGGCCGCGAGGCGATGTCGTGCTCGCTGTTCACGATCTGGAAGGTCTTGCCGCCATCAGCGGTTCTGACCAGCGCACTGTCCTCGGCTTCCACCAGCACATAGGCCAGGCCCGGTTGCGCCGGCGACGGGGCGACGATCATTCGCCCCAGTTCTCCCTTGGGCAGGCCGTCTTCCTCGGTGCGGCGCGTCCAGGAGTCGCCCCCGTCCATGGAAACATACAGACCGGAGCCTGGACCACCCGATTTGAAGTAATAGGGCCAGCGCCGGTGTTGCCACAGGGCGGCATAGATCCGGTTGGGGTTGTGCGGGTCGATCTTCACGTCCGTGCCGCCGGTGCGTTCATCCACGTAAAGGACTTTCTCCCAGGTCTCGCCGCCGTCGCGGGTGCGGTAGATGCCGCGCTCGGGATTCTCGCCCCAAAGATGTCCCAGCGCGGCCGCAAAAACCGTGTCCGGATCGTCGGGGTGGATGGCAATCCAGTTGATCCGCTCGGTCCGCTCCAGGCCCATCAGCTGCCAGCTTTGGCCGCCATCGACGGACTTGTAGATGCCGCCGCCGATCGAGGTCGAATTGCGCACGTTACCCTCGCCGGTGCCGACCCAGATCACCTCCGGCGTGGCTTGCACGATGGCCACCGAGCCGATCGAAGCCACCGCCTCGTCATCGAAGATCGCCTCCCAGGTCAGTCCGCCGTTGTCCGAGCGCCAGACGCCACCGGTGGCCACACCGATGACGATCCGGCGCGGATCATCCGCGACCGCGTCGATGGCGCTGATTCGACCGCCCACGGCGGCCGGCCCGAGGGCTCTTGCAGCCAGACCCTCGAGAGGCAGGTCCGCGGGCAGCGGGTCAGCGTGGCCGGTCGGGAAAACGACGACGGCGGCGAGTAGCAGGCTGAGGCAAAAGACCCGGTGAAGGTTCGGCATGGATTCCCCTCGGAACGTGACTGTGCGGACTAGTTTACTGGCTCAGGCACAGGGTTACATGCTGATCCTGCCTCCCCTGTCCATCTGCCCACTATGCGGGTGGGAGCTCGCCCGGCCCTGATGTTTTGTGCTCGGTGTATGCTTGCGATGGTCGACGATCCTACCGAGTCGCGGTGAGTCCATCGTGACGGCCGGCGTGCTATGCTCGCGCACCGATCAAGTCATGAACGGAGGGACGATCATGAGATGGCTGCTTGCGGTCGCAACGCTTCTGCTGCTGGGGCTCGCGCCGGCCAGTGCGGAGATCGAGATTCACGAGTGGAATGTCCCCTGGTCCGACACGCGCCCACGGGATCCGGATGTCGGCGATGAGTCCGCGGGCGTGGTCTGGTTCGTAGGTCAGAAAGACGATTATCTCGGTCGCCTGGACACCGCCAGCGGTGAGTTCGAGCGCATCGAACTGCCGGAGGGAACCGGGCCGCACAACCAGATCGTGGATCGCGACGGGACCGTGTGGATCGCCGGCAACCAGGATGCCTACATCGGTCACTATGACCCGGAGAGCGGAGAACTCCACCGCATCGACATGCCGGATGGGCATCCCCGGGATCCGCATACGCTGATGTTCGACGGCGAGGGCCACATCTGGTTTACCGCCCAGCGTTCCAACGTGATCGGCCGGCTGAACAAGTCCACCGAGGCAATCGACCTCATCGAGGTTCCCACCGAGCGGGCCCGGCCCTACGGCATCGTCGTCGACGCCGACGGTCGACCCTGGATCGCCATGGTCGGAACCTACAAGCTCGCCACGGTGGATCCGGAAACGCTGGAACTGGAAGAAATCCTGCTGCCGCGCACCGACGCGGCGCCCCGGCGGATCGCCATCGGCAGCGACGGCGGCATCTGGTACGTCGATTATGCCCAGGGCTACCTCGGTCGCCTCGATCCGGATACGCGGGACATCCGCGAGTGGCGCGCGCCGGCGAATGCAAATTCGCGACCCTATGCGATGGCAGCCGACGATGCCGGGAACGTCTGGTTCTTCGAAACCGGGCCCCAGCCCAACCGCCTGGTGGGCTTCGCCATCGACAGCGAGCAGTTCCATTCGATCACCGAGGTGCCATCCGGCGGAAGGACCGTCCGCCACGCGGTGTTCCACGAGCCGACCCATACGATCTGGTTCGGGGCGGATACGAACACGATCGGGCGGGTGGATCTGCCGGACTAGAGCGTCACCATGGAGGCGTGACTAGGGTGGTTCGCCTGATTCGCGGCGAGTGCGCCGCTCCAACGCTTCGTGGGAGCGATCCCCTGATCGCGAAGAGGTGTGCCGGACAGCGATCCTGTTGCGTGATCGCCGGGTTAGCCCGGATATTGCACCGATTTCCGGATTTGTCGGTTTAGCTCGCGCCGTCAGATTGGCCGATCGTCCGAAAAAGCGTGGTTATTCCACGGTTTGAGGGGGATCGGTCGATATGACTCGCGAGATCCAGCGACATTTCCGCAGGATGTCGCTCCAAACCGGCCGCGGAACAAAGTGTACCTTGGCCCGGCACC
>JAWVZU010000228.1:0-6437 GCA_033722075.1 Lysobacterales bacterium | reverse complement strand
TGGTGTTCCGGGGCTCGGCGCTGCGGCGCGGTCAGGCAGTGGACGAGGAAAAGCTCGCCGCCCAGCGGGAAGCGATCGTCCAGCACTTCGATCGCCAGTCCGACGCGTTCTACACCGCCGGGCGCTGCCTGGATCATGGCGTGATCGACCCACGCGACACCCGCAAGGTGCTCGGTTTCGCCCTGCAGACCTGCCTGGAAGCGCGTCGGCGCCGACTCCAGCCCAACAGCTTCGGCGTGGCACGCCTGTAGATGGCCCGGTCGATCAACCGAATCCTGATTGCCAACCGCGGCGAGATCGCGCTGCGGGTCATCCGCACGGCGCGTTCGGCGGGCTACGGCACGGTCGCCGTCTTCTCGGACCCGGATCGGTCGGCGCCCCATGTGGCGGCGGCGGATCTTCGCTTTGCGCTGGGTGGCGCGAGCGCCGCGGAATCCTACCTGGACATCGATCGCCTCTTGGAGGCCGCGGCGGAGACCGGAAGCGATGCCGTTCATCCCGGCTACGGCTTCCTGTCGGAAAACGCAGAATTCGCGCGCCGCTGCGAAGCGGCGGGGCTGGTCTTCATCGGGCCGCCGGCAGACGCGATCGAGCTGATGGGCAACAAGGCTGCGGCCAAGCAGCGCATGCACGAGGCCGACGTGCCGTGTGTGCCGGGCTACGAAGGCGATGACCAATCCGACGAGGCCTTGGCCCGCGCGGCGGCCGAAATCGGTTTTCCGGTCATGGTCAAGGCGGCGGCCGGTGGCGGGGGACGGGGCATGCGCATCGTCGGGAAGGAAGACGACCTGCCCAAGGCCCTGGCCACGGCACGCTCGGAGGCGGCCAACGCCTTCGGATCGGACCAACTGATACTCGAGCGGGCCATCGTCGAGCCGCGGCACGTCGAAATCCAGGTCTTCGGTGACCGTCATGGCAACGTGATCCACCTTGGGGAACGGGACTGCTCGGTCCAGCGCCGCCACCAGAAGATCATCGAGGAAGCCCCGTGTCCGGTGCTCACCGAAGAACTGCGCGAGGCCAGGGGTGCGGCGGCGGTCGAGGCAGCACGCAGCATCGGCTATGTTGGTGCCGGAACAGTGGAATTTCTCCTCGATCGCTCCGGAGACTTCTACTTCCTGGAGATGAACACACGCCTTCAGGTGGAGCACCCGGTAACGGAGATGGTCACCGGTCTGGATCTGGTCGCGATGCAGCTCCGGGTCGCCGAGGGGGCCGCACTGGATATCGAGCAGGCCGACGTGACCTTTCGCGGACACGCCATCGAGGCGCGCCTGTATGCCGAGGACCCGGCGCACGGGTTCCTCCCCAGTACCGGCCCGATCGAGCTGTGGCAGCCGCCGGAAGGCCCGGGAATCCGCGTCGACGGCGGGGTGGAGAGCGGGTTCGAAGTCTCGCCCTACTACGATCCCATGCTGGCCAAGGTCGTCGCCTGGGGCGCGGATCGCCGTGAGGCGCTACGGCGTCTGCGCGGTGCGCTGGCGGAAACCGTCGTCTTCGGGCCGGTGACGAACCGCGATTTCCTGCTGGACGCAATCAGCCGGCAGCAATTCATCGACGGGGAGGCCACGACGGCCTTCCTTGAACAGGAGTATCTCGCCGGACTGGAGCGCGGCCGAATATCCGATGAGCAGCTGGCGTTGGGCGGCGTGGTGACCTTCCTCTCGGAGAGGGAACGGGCCCGGGCGAGCGCGATCTTCGTGCCCCCCGATTTGCTGAACTGGAGCAGCAACGCCCGCCAGTATTCATCCTACCGGTTTCGTTCCGGCGAGGATCAGGTCGATGTCCGCGTGGTGCCGCTCGGCCCCGCGTCGATGCGCGTCGAGATCGGTGACAGGTCATTCCCGGTCGAGGCAAGGGATCGATCCGAGTCTTCCGCCACCCTGGTGCTGGATGGACGGCCGGTTCGGGTTCGTTATCTCGTGTTCGCCGGGACCACCTGGATGGACTGTGACGGTCGCACCGCAGCCTTGCCGCGGCTCCAGCCGCTGGCGGGCGAGGAGACCGCTGTGTCGGATGGACAGGTGAAGGCGCCCATGCACGGCGTCATCCAGGCGCTGCATGTCTCCCCGGGGGACGAAGTGGTCGCCGGCCAACCCCTGCTGGTGCTGGAAGCGATGAAGATGCAGCACGAGATCCGGTCTGAAGCCGAGGGGCGGATCGCCGCGCTCCATTGCCAGGCCGGTGACCAGGTCAGTGCCGGATCGGTGATTCTGGAAATTCAGGCGGATGAGGAGAGCAGGCCGAAGCTGGAGCAGGCGGAGGACTTTCGCGACGAGAGCGACGCACTCCACGGGGTTCTCGAGGAGCTGGAAGACGAGGCGTTCGAAACCGGGACCCGCTTCAAGGGCTGGACCTTCAACGACGTGCTCCGTCACCTGCATGTCTGGAACCAGGCGGCGATGCTGGCCCTGACCGACGAGGCGGCCCTGATGGGATTTCTCGGCCAGGTGGTAAACGAGCTGAGTTCCGGCGACCTGCGGCCCTTCGAGCGCCGCTGGTGCAAGGACCTGGCAGGTACCGCCCTGAGGGAAGCCTGGCATGATTTCTACCACGAACTGGCCGAAGCCTACGGCACTGCCGATCCGGCCACGCGGGTCAAGTGGGCCGGCCCGGACATGAGCGTCCGCTCGGCGATTACCGCGCGGCTCATGGAAACCTGGGCGCATGGCCAGGCGATCTACGACGCGCTCGGTCTGGTGCGCGAAGACGACGACCGCATCCGCAACATCGCCGTGCTCGGCATCAAGACCTTCGGCTGGACCTTCAAGAACCGGGGCAAGGCGGTTCCCGAATCGGTCCCGCATGTGCGCCTGACCGCGCCCTCCGGCGAGACCTGGGAGTGGAACGAGGACAATCCGTCCGACCGGATCGAGGGCTCGGCGACCGAGTTCTGCCAGGTCGTAGCGCAGACCCGCAACGTCGCGGACACCGAGCTCGAAGTGCGCGGCGAGATCGCCAGCCAGTGGATGGCGATTGCCCAATGCTTTGCCGGACCACCGGTTGATCCGCCCGAGCCCGGCACCCGATATAGAGAGGAAAAGGAATGACAAGCAAGAATGATCTGTCCGGCCGCAACGCGCTGATATCCGGCGGCACCAGCGGCATCAACCTGGGGATTGCCAAGGTGCTATCGGAAGCCGGCGTCAACGTGGCCGTATTCGGTCGCGATGCCGAAAAGGCATCGGCCGCGGCCCGGGAGATCGGCGGTGTCGGTTCCGGCAATGCGCTCGGGCTCGCCGCCGATGTGCGGGATTCGGATGCGGTCGCGGAGGTGATCGCAAAAGCGACCGAAACCTTTGGCACCCTGGACATCGTGATCGCCGGTGCCGCCGGCAATTTCCCGGCGCCCGCCATCGACATCTCGCCCAAGGGCTTCAAGACCGTCGTCGACATCGACCTGCTCGGAACCTACAACGTGTTCTGGAGTGCCTTCGAACATCTGCGCAAGCCCGGTGCCTCCCTGATTGCGATCACCGCACCCCAGGCTACCCAGGTCTGGCCCATGCAGGCCCACGTTTGCGCGGCCAAGGCGGGAGTCAACATGCTGGTCCGCTCGCTGGCGCTGGAGTGGGGCCCCGCTGGGGTGAGGGTCAACGCCATCTCGCCCGGACCGATCGACGACACGGAAGGCATGGCGCGCCTGGCCCCTACCGAGTCCATTCGCGAGCACTTCCGCAAGCGCCTGGCCCTGCGCCGCTTCGGCGCCGCCGACGAGATCGGCCGGCTCGCTACCTTCCTGAGTTCTCCCGACGCTGACTACATCACCGGCACCATCATTGCCTGCGATGGCGGCACCGACCTGGGCGATGCGAGCACCGATTGCCTGACGTCGCGCCGACGGAAGGACCAAGCCTGAAGAAGAGCTGTATTCAGAGCAGGAAAATTCGGGAGACGAGAAAGAGACGGAGAGCCGTGCGGCGCGGCGCGCCGACGCGCTGGAGCGCATTGCGCTGAGCTATCTGAACCGAACGGAAGCCGAGGGCTCGGGTGGGGATCGCTACCTGCTCCATGTCCACACGGCTCTGGACACCCTTAAGGCCGATGGCGACGGCGCCGAATCCGAACTGGAAGACCGCTGCTGCGTTTCCGCGGAAACGTCTCGGCGCATGGCCTGTGATTCGAGCATCATTCGCGACGAGAACCGCTGAATATCGGGCGCAAGACGCGCACGATTCCGCCGGCGATCCGTCGGGCCCTCAGGCAGCGAGACGGTGGATGCCGGTTCCCCGGCTGCACATGGACGCGATTCCTCGGTGCTCACCACGTCGAACATTGGGCTGACGGGGATGAGACCAGCATGAGCAACCTGCCGTTGCTCTGCCCCTATCATCATAGCCTGGTTCACGAGGTTGGCTACCAGATCCTCAAGACCGACGGCGAGTTCGAGTTTCGGACACCCAACAGTTCGAGTTTCGGACACCCACCGGCGCGGTCATCTCGGGCGTGCCCGAAACGCGTTTCCGCGGAAACGTCGGTTCGATTCAATGTCAGAACGAGCAAAACGGCCTGCTGATCGACTTTGCAACCGGTTTACCCCTCTCTTCCGGTGCCCATATGGACTATGGGATGGCGGGGGATGGGTTGATTGTGCGGGAGTAACCAGGGCGGGCATGTCATTTTTCGCCGCGATGAAGCGCCGTAACGTCCCACCGGCAAGCGGCTCGACCAGATCACCAACGGGATCGTGGTGGTTGCCATCGGTGTGCTGCTGGCCGACCGGACTGGTCTGATCCCGACAGTGGGGAGCCCGAGCCGACCGATATTGCCTCCGAGCAGGCACCTGAAGCCAACGAGCCTGCGGATGCGCCCGTACTCGATTCACCCGCCTTCCCGCCCAGCTCGATCGCTGTGCTGCCGTTTGCCGACATGTCGGCGGACAAGGACCAGGCATACCTCTCCGACAGCCTGGCCGGAGAAATGCACAACGTGCTGGCGAAGATTCCGGAGCTTCGGGTGGCTGCCCGGACCTTGTCGTTTTCGTTCAAGGGCAAAATACCCAGATCGCCCGGATCGCTGAGGAACTGAAGGTTGCCCACATATCTTGAGATCTTGTCTAGATCGATTTCGGTGCGGCGGATATCGACGGTTGCCCGCGCGCACCTTGGTTTTCTTGGGTTTTCAATGTCGACCTTGTTTTTGCGTGGCACTGTTTCGCTTTGTTATGTTGTTAATGGCAGCTTGATCCAAATTCCGAACAGTGCGGAGGCATGACGCTATGCCGAAGAACTTCTTGCTGACCTTGATCATCCTGATCTCGGCTGGCGGAGGGCTTGGCTATGCAAGCCATTCCGAGGCCGCCCAATTCCGAAGTACCGTTTATTTCGAAGGAGCTGCGGATTTCTTTACGCTTGTCGCTGTTACGAATGTCGGCGATGCAGATGAGACCGTCACAATCGAGTTCATTGGCGACGAGGGTAGTTTTCTCGGCGAGACTCAGAATGTCATTGCCCCGAATCATACTTGGCGCGTCTCGACAGCAGAACTCGGTATCGATACACGCGGGCGAATGGTGCTGACTAATTCAGGAACGGCAGACGATATCCTGTTGTGGTCTGCATCGATCACCACCCAGACCTTCGCTGGATTCACCCAGGACTGGGAGGAATTCTAATTTCAATTGGTCGGGACTCGACCTATCTTTCGAATCGATGACAGCGTTATGAATATGGCCGAGCGCTTTCTTACGGTTTGGATGGCACTGGCGCTGTGCATAGGGGGAGTGGCGTTGGGCGACCAGGCCAAAGCGGCCAAGTTTCGCAGTACTGTCTATAGTGAAGGGGCTGCGGACTTCTTTGCATTGGTCGGCATCACGAATGTCAGCACATCGGATCAAGCCATCACCATCGAGTTCATTGACGACGAGGGCAATCTTCTCGGCGGCATGCAAAATGTGATCGCCCCTCAGGAAACTTGGCGGATTACAACATCTGACCTGGGTATCGATACACGCGGCCGAATGATATTGACTAATTCGGGTAGCGCCGATGACATCTTATTTTCGTCTGCATCCGTCACCACGATGAGCTTTGCCGCACTCAAGCAGGATTGGAAGGAAGTTCCACCGCTTATTTTCAAGGACGGCTTCGAAGGCGATTCCCAGTAGCAATAAGCGATGCCGCCCACTCCCTCGCTGTGGGGTGCACCTAGGCCATGTCATCGATCCGACCAACGCCGCGGTCGTGACGCCCACGTCTGCACAAGGCAATCGAGTCGGTGAGCAGATCGGAGACGAGCCAAAGGCGCTCGCGCTCCGCGCCCTGGAGAGCTTCCGGGAAGGCATCGTCTTGGAGCCGTCACTAATGTCGGCATCCGCGGATTCATGCGCCGTTTACCGGTCACGGTGTTGGCGAGAAACTGCGCGCTCACGACACTATAGGTATAAGTGCCCAAAGGACGCCGAACCGGGTTCGGTCGCGGAAGATTTGAATACACTC
>JAWVZU010000227.1:0-6437 GCA_033722075.1 Lysobacterales bacterium | reverse complement strand
GTGGACTGTCGGAAACGGCGCTCCACTATATCGGCGGGATCTTCAAGCATGCCCGCGCACTGAACGCCTTTGCCAACGCGTCGACCAACAGCTACAAGCGGCTCGTTCCGGGCTTCGAGGCGCCGGTGCTGCTGGCCTACTCGAACCGAAACCGCTCTGCTTCCTGCCGGATCCCCTACGTGTCCAACCCGAAGGCACGGCGGATCGAGGTCCGTTTCGGCGATTCCTGCGGCAATCCCTATTTCACCTTCGCATCGATGCTGATGGCCGGTCTCGACGGCATCCGCAACAAGATCGATCCCGGCGCGCCGATGGACAAGGACCTGTACGACCTCCCGCCCGAGGAAGAGCGGGACATCCCGCGGGTCTGCCATGCGCTGGACCAGGCCCTGGCGGCGCTGGACGAAGACCGCGAGTTCCTCACCGCAGGCGGGGTATTCACCGACGACATGATCAACGGCTACATCGCGCTGAAGATGAACGAAGTCACCAAGCTCCGCATGAGTACGCACCCCTGCGAGTTCGACCAGTACTTCTCCCTGTAAGCGGATCTTGTGGGTGAGTGCTTCACTCGGGGAAATCCAGGGTTCTGCGCCCGTCCGGCGCCGCTTCGGCGGCGCCGGTCCTTTTCCTGAGTGTCCGCAAGGTCATGGCCAACGCCCCTCTGCTACAATCGCAGCTGGTCTCTGAATCGGAGTTTCCCGATGTTCAAGGCTATGATGTGGCTCCTGCTGCTGCCTGGCCTGGTTGCGGCCCAGACGATCTACAAGCACGTCGACGAAGACGGCAACGTCACCTACAGCGACGAGCCGATCGAGAACGCCGAAGAGATCGAGCTGGCGCCGCTTTCCGTCGTGGAGGGAAGGCAGCGACCGGTCATCGAAGACAGCTCCGGGAATGGCCAGCCCGCGGACGAAGGCGAAGACGAGGAGGCGGTAGTCTACACGCGGTTCGAGATCACCGCTCCACGTTCCGAAGAGACCTTCTGGGGCCCCAATGCGTCGATCTACGGCGTGCTTCGGATCTCCCCCACCCTGGCACCGTCGCACTCGATCCGCTATTTCCTGGACGGTCAGAAAATCGCCGAAACCCGCAGCATTCGGGTCCAACTGCAGGACGTCGTTCGCGGGGCACACCAGTTCTCGGCCCAGATCGTCGACGCCGAGGGCAACGCCCAGGCGACGGCCGAACCGGTCACCTTTTACCTTCAGCAGCCGTCGGTCATCCCACCAGCCAATCCGGCGCCCGGGATCGGGGGCGGCTGACCGACCCCAACAGCCCGGTGACAGAAACCTCCTCGGTCGCGCCCTCACCGGACGACCTGACCATTGGCGTTCTGCTGGTGGACGGCGAAAACGTCGTTCGCTACGCCAACCCCGCATCCAAGTCGCTGCTGGACGCAATGGCCGCTCGGCCGGACCTTTCCGTTGCCTCCTTCGGTCCCATGGGCCATCACCTGGCCGCGATCTGCGACCGGGTGCGTGAGGAGGCGCGGCCGATCCTGGAGCGAGAGGTGGAAGGCCCTACCGGTCTCCTGGAGATCAGTCTGACGCCCCAGGACCCGGAGGAGATCCTGATCGAGATCCTGCCTCTTGAATGGCACAAGACGGCCCAGGCGGAGCGACATGCGGAGCGGCAGCGTGCGGCGTTGCACGCCATGCTTCGCGGTCTGGCCCACGAACTGAAGAACCCGCTCGGCGGCCTGCGTGGCGCGGCCCAGCTGCTGGAACGCCAGATCGAAGATCCGGAACTGACCGAATTCTGTTCCGTGATCATCGCCGAAACCGACCGGCTGGCCGGAATGATTGACCGCTTCGCCTCCGAGACCAGCGCCACGCCGGAGGAACGGATCAATGTCCACGCCGCAACCGAGCGTGTCTACCAGCTGCTTTCCGCCGGCGACCGGTTTCGTATCGAACGGGACTACGATCCGAGCATCCCGGAGATTCGCGGCGACCTGGATGCCCTGATCCAGGCGCTCCTGAACCTGGTCAAAAATGCCATGGAAGCCGATGCGCGGCGCATCATTCTGCGCTCGAGAATTCGTCGTCGCCGGCCCGAGCGCTCCGGAGAGCCGCCAGTCTGGGCCGTCCTGGAAGTCGAAGACGACGGCCCGGGCATTCCCGAGGACATGGCGGAGCTGGTGTTCTATCCCCTGGTGACCGGCAAGAACGAGGGCAGCGGCCTGGGCCTTTCCATCGCCCAGTCGGTCGCGACGCGCCATGGCGGCCGGCTCGAGTTTCGGAGCCATCCCGGACAGACCATCTTCACCATGTACCTCCCGCTGGCGAACGACGATGACTGAGTCGGTGATCTGGATCGTTGACGACGATGCGTCGATCCGCTTCGTCCTCGAGCGCGCCCTGGCCGCGCCGGATCGGCGCATCGCCAGCTTCGCCAACGTCGGTGAAGCGCGCAGCGGCACCGGCGATCCCCCGGACCTGGTGCTGACCGATCTCCGCATGCCGGGAGACGACGGCCTGACCTGGCTGGACAGCCTGTCCCAGTCGCGGCCAGACCTGCCGGTGATCGTGATGACTGCCTACTCGGACCTGGACACATCGGTGCAAGCCTATGCCCGGGGGGCCTTCGATTACCTGCCCAAGCCCTTCGACGTCGACGATGTGGTCAAGGCCGTCGATCGCGCGCTGGAAACCCGTTCCAACGGCCGCTCGCCCGCCTCCAACGGGGAGGCGACCATGCTCGGAGAATCGCCGGCGGTCCAGCAGCTGTTCCGGGTCATCGGGCGCCTGTCACGGTCGCGCTTCAACGTGCTGATCACCGGCGAGACAGGTACCGGCAAGGAGCTGGTCGCCCGCGCCCTGCACCACCACAGCCCGCTGCGGGACGGCCCCTTTGTCGCCCTGAACACCGCCGCCATTCCCAGCGAGTTGCTCGAATCCGAGTTGTTCGGCCACGAAAAAGGGGCCTTTACAGGCGCCCAGGGCCGCCATGTCGGGCGCTTCGAACAGGCCGACAAGGGGACCCTGTTCCTGGACGAGATCGGGGACATGCCGGCGCGCCTGCAGACGCGCCTCCTGCGCGTGCTCGCCGAGGGAGAGTTCTATCGCGTCGGCGGCCGCGAGCTGCGCCAGGTGGACGTGAGAATCATTGCCGCCACCCACCAGGACCTGCGCGAGCGGGTCAACACCGGCGCCTTCCGGGAAGATCTCTTTCACCGTCTCAACGTGGTGCACATCCATGTGCCCCCGTTGCGGGAACGGGGTGGCGACATCCTGCTCCTCGCGCGCCATTTCCTGGGGCGGGCCGCGCGCGAATCCGGACTGGACCCCAAGTCCCTGAGCGCCGACGCGGAACAGACGCTGCTGGAACACCCCTGGCGGGGCAACGTGCGTGAACTGGAAAACCTGTGCCGCCGGCTGACGGTCCTGTCCCCCGGAAGCACCGTCCGCGCCGAGGACATCACGGAAGAGCTGGGCGAGGATCGCGAAACGCGCCAGTCCAGCTGGGCCGATACGGCCGCCGCGCAGGCGGACGGCTGGATGCGAGCGGAGCAATCCGGCGTACTGAACCAGGCCACGGATATGCTTCACGCGGCTCTGTTCCGGGCTGCGCTGGCCCGAACCAAGGGACGCCGTGCCGCAGCCGCCGAGCTCCTTGGAATCGGCCGAAACACCCTCACCCGGCGCATCAAGGCACTCCGCAAGGCCGGGCTCAAGCTGTAAATTTTCAGATTCGGGCTCTATACTGACGTTCGCTTTGGGGGCGCGGAATCCAGGGCTTGTTCCGCGGACGAGGAGAAGCCTTGCGGTTGCGTTTGTCCGCCGTTCGGGAGAGGAACGAGAGATCTGAAAAGTGTATTGTGACCATTCCAGACGGAGCGACCCATCCTCGAGCCGGCGCCTGCGGGCAACCGCGGGCATCATCAGCTGAAAAACGCCACCAAGGTCATGGCGCCAGAACAGACATCCTTTCCACCCGACGAATTCGAGCGAGCAGTGCCCGACGCCGCTACGGCGGACGAACTGTTGACCGAGCACGACCCTTCGTTCAAGCGGTACGTCAGCCAGCGTCGAGCGCGCTTCGAGAAATTGTTTGGTGCCCAGGAGCACAAGCAGCTCCTCGATCGGGCCGAGCAGGCGCTGAAGATCGCCTATGCCCGTTTCGCGCTGCGCCACGGCACCTGGGGAAAGGATCTGCACGACTACCACAACGAAAGCCACGCGGTCGAGATCCTCTCGGGGCGCATCGATTACCTGTGTGATCGCGCCGGACCGGAACGGCTCCCGCCGCGGGACTGGGTTCTGTTGACGCTGTTTGGCGCCATGCACGACCTGCGGCAACGGGAAACGCCGGACCCGGACCGCCTGGTCGGCGCGAACGAGAGCGCCTCCATCGAGGAATGCCACCGGATCCTGGATGCCGTCGGCTTTGACCGGGAAGCCGACAAGGACACCTACGCGGATCTGGAAATGATGATTGCCGGGAGCACCTTCAACACCGCGCCGAAGAAGAACCCGCACGTTACTCCGGCGGAAGCGGCAACCTCAGCCGGCGCACTGGCACCGCTGCTGGTCCTCCAGCTGGATCAGGAGAAACCGGACTGGCGGGACGATCCCGAACTCCGCCACCGGGTCCGCCTGACGCTGATCGCCTCGGACCTGGATACGGCCAACGTTTCCGAACCGATCCTCAAGCTTTCCAAGAGCGCCGTCCGGTTGTGCAAGGAAATCGAGTACCGCTGCGGCCGCGACCTCGGCACCGAATCGGCGGTTCCTGTGTTCAATTTCCTCACCAACGGACAGGAAGCCTACTTTTTCGACCTGCACCAGTTCGATTCGGAACTCGGCACGGAAGTACTCGGGGCCATGAAGGAAAAGAATGCGCCGGTGGTCACGGCCCTGGTCCAGCACATCCGGGACAAGTACGCCGGCGGACCCGGTGAGGACGTCACGGGTCGGGAGATCATCGACGAGTTCATGCACAAGACATCCGAACTCAGCGGACGTGCAGCCAAAAGGTAACCGGGCCGTCGTTGACCAGGCCCACCTGCATGTCGGCCCCGAAACGACCGGCCTCAACGGGCGCATGCCGCTCTCGCGCCCGCTCGACGAAGCGCTCGAAACAATCCTGTCCGTGAGCCGGCGAGGCGGCCGAACTGAAGCTCGGCCGGTTGCCCTTTTCCGTATCCGCCGCCAGGGTGAACTGGGGCACGAGCAGAAGGCCGCCCCCCACGTCGGTCAGCGAACGGTTCATGCGCCCGGCCTCGTCGGGAAACACCCGATAGGCAAGCACGCGCTCGAGCAACCGGTCGATCTGGCGACCGCCATCGTCCGGCTCCACGCCCACCAGCACCAGCAGACCCGTGGCGATCTCGGCCACCCGCTCCCCGGCAATCTCGACCTGGGCGCCGGTCACCCGCTGCAATAGTCCGATCATGATCCCGGATTCTGCCACGACGACGCTGCAGGGACGATTGTTCGCGGCCCTGGTCCGGGGTTTCGGGCAACTCCCCCTGCGCTGGATGCACCGGATCGGCGCCATGATCGGCCGCCTGTTCCTGCTCTTTCCCAATCGCAACCGCCGCGTCGCCGAGCGCAACCTGGAACTGTGCTTTCCCGACGCCACGGAAGCGGAGCGCCGGCGGCTGCTCCGTCGCAACTTTCTGGAAACCGGGCGAAGCCTCGCGGAACTCGGCTATTTCTGGACCCGCCCCGCCGGCGACGTGCTGGGGCTGATCCAGGAGGTGGAAGGACAGGCCGCCTTCGATGCGGCGCTCAACGGCGACCAGGGCATCCTTCTGGCCGCACCCCACCTCGGTGCCTGGGAGCTGCTGTGCCAATATCTCGCCGCGCGCGGTCCCCTGACCGTGCTTTACCGGGAACCCCGGGACCCGGGGGTCGAAGCGGTCGTCAACGCCGGACGCAACCGGCTCGGCACCGAACTCGTGCGCGCCGGGCCACAGGGCGTGCGACGGCTCTTTCGGGCGCTGAAGGAAGGCCGCATCGTCGGCATCCTGCCGGACCAGCAACCCAAGCGAGGCAATGGCGAGTTTGCACCGTTCTTCGGCATCCCGGCGCTGACCATGGTGCTGCTCACCCGCCTGGCCGCGAAATCCGGTGCGCCGGTCGTCTTCGGGTTTGCCGAACGACTGGACGACTCGCGCGGTTTTCGCCTGCACTTTCGCGCGGCACCCGAGGCGATATCGTCGCCCGACAGCGGGGTTGCCGTAGCCGCCTTGAACCGGACCGTCGAGGAAATGGTCCGCATCGCCCCGGCGCAATATCAGTGGGGCTACAAGCGCTTTTCCATTCGCCCGGAAGGCGAATCTCCGCTGTACTGATGGGCACCGGTCCCAACCCTCCGCCGCTGTCGGCCTACGTCCATCTCCCATGGTGCGTGCGCAAGTGTCCCTACTGCGATTTCAATTCGCACCGCGCGCCGGACACGTTGCCCGCGAAGGACTATCTCGACGC